>CAIJIT010000330.1 GCA_903820745.1 uncultured Burkholderiales bacterium | reverse complement strand
GCCGACTTGCTGGGTGTATCCGTTCGCACGCTCCAAGGGTGGGAGCAAGGACGAAAGCAGCCCAGCGGTGCAGCGCGTACGCTGCTTGCAATAGCTCGCACTAATCCGAAGGCGGTGCTTGCGGTCTCGGCGCAGTGAGGCCGAACCCCTCGCTCAAGCGGAGCGCCAACGTCTAGGCATCGGAAAGCAACCGCGCTCGCATCGGGAAGGCCTTCGCCAGCTTCGTGTCTGCAGTCACAAAATCCAAGTCCAGAAAATCGGCCAGCGCAACATACTCGCAGTCGTAAGCCGAACATTTGCTCTGCTGACTCAGCCGAAGAACGTCACTAGTCTCGACCTCATATTCTTCATTGCCAATGATGTCACTAGCCCGCTGGAAAAGAGCTGCAGCATCCGTCAATTGAATTAAATTCGAACGAAGGTATGTCGCCAAAATATTCCGAAATTCGCTACGCCACAGCCTAGGAGCCGCCCACATCGAGTCCGCTTCAAGCAGCAATTCGGCACCCCCGGTGTGCTTGCCAGGGATCAACAAATAGGCGAGTACGTTCACATCGACAACAATCACGACCGGCCCTCGCGCTTAAATCCGTCAATGTCCGCATGATCGAAAGCAACCTTTGGCAGCCTGTCTCTGATCGTTCTAATAGCAATAAGGTGGTCCTGCGCAGTAGCACGTCGAGTCATGACTTGAGCCTCAAGGCGGGCAATGATCTCGCTGTTGAGGCTGCGACGGTTCACCGTAGCGGATTGCTTCAGCCGCTCGTACACCTCGTCGGGAACGCTTTTCAAAGTCAGGTTGGTAGGCATGTTGTCGTCAGTTGAATCAAGGTACCATTACGGTACCATATCGCAACTTCACCGTCCAGCGCCGATGCCTTACCCCTCGCTCAAGCTGAGCACCAACGGCGTGTCACGCTGGTCGTCTGGCGGTGCTTGTCGTTGCATCTATGTAGCCCATGCGCTACACTTCGCGAATGCGAGTTGAGAAGACCGACGACTACCGCCACTGGATCGACGGTTTGAAGGATTTGACCGGACGAGCGCGCATCTTGATGCGTGTCGACCGTATGATTCATGGCAATCCCGGCGCACATCGCAACCTGACGGAAGGCGTGTCCGAAATGAAAGTCGATATAGATCCCGGGTACCGGGTACCGGGTGTACTACTCGCTTCGAGGTAAGCGGCTTCTTCTGCTGATCGCAGGCGGCGACAAGTCGACTCAGGCCAGGGACATCGCCAAAGCCTTGGATCTCAACCGAAACTTCGTGGAGTAGCCCCTATGGCCAAGATTGCGGTGAAGAAGCCTGTGAAGACGAAGACCTCGGCTTACGACGTATCGGAACACCTCCGCACTCCTGAAGAGATGGCGGCATATCTGGATGCGTGGCTTGACCATTCACCTGAAGATGCAGCTGGTATCGCTCGGGCTCTGGGGGACATCGCTCGGGCCGCTGCGCTCAGCAAGGCAGGCATGCTGAGCGTAAAGCGATGATCAACCGAGATCACGCACTGCCGATCAAACGACAGGCCGAACTGGTGAAGATCAGCAGAGTCAATGTGTACTACATGCCTCGGGCGGCTTCTCAGGCAGATCAGGACCTCATGAAGCGCATCGACACGCTCAACCTGACCTATCCCTTTGCAGGCAGCCGCATGCTGCGCGACTTCCTCAGTCGGGAAGGTTTCGTGGACATCACATCCGGGAGAATCAACTCCGTGATGGAGTCACATCGGCGCCGGATGCCAACTGTTCGATCCTGTCGGCAAGGAACTGCATCGCTCGTCTTCGCTCCGACGCCAACTCCATGTGCGAGTAGGCCGCTACGGATGAGTTGGCCTCGGCATGCGCCAACAGCAGTTCGACGGCATCTCGCCCGAAGCCATGCTCACGCAGCAATGTTGCAGCGGTGCTCCGGGTGCCATGGGGCGAGAAACCACTGACGCAAAAATCCAGCCGCCTGAAGAAATGATTCAGCGTGACCTCAGCCATGTGCGTCGAACGCCGAAAGATCGTCGGAAAAAGATAGCCAGTCGCTCTACTGCCGGTCAATGGCCACAGGCTGTCCAGCAACGCCAGCACCTGAGTCGACAGAAAGACCCGGTGCGGTTGATCCATCTTCATGCGCGCAGCTGGAATGTTCCAGACCGCGTTGTCACGATCGAACTCCGACCATGTCGCACGCAGCAACTCCATCTTGCGCACCATCGTCAACATAAGCATCTTGGTGGCAATGATCGTCGTGGCGTGGGCACCCTGAGAGTCAAGCAAGCGCCAGAACCTTCCGAGTTCGACCTCGTTCAAATGCCGGTGATGCTTGGACTTCGGCACGATGACCGCGCCTTTGAGCAAGGCCGCCGGGTTTGTTGTGATCAGCAGTTTACGGACCGCATAGGCGAAGATCTGCTGGATGACGACACGCACTCGTTCCGCCGTAGATGGAATATGTGTCAACTTCTCGATGATATCTAGCACTTGGGCGGGCATCACATCGACCAAGGCGATGCTGCCGATAGATGGATAGACAAAGGTGTCGAGCCAGCGCAAGATTTGCGCTCGATAGCTGGGCGCCCGATGAAATAAGGTGTCATCTACCCACGTCAGAGCAAACATCCGGAAGGTCAGCACGGGCGTTGGCGTCGCGCTGACTGCAGCGTCGCTGACTGCAGCGGCCTGTTTATCCTGAGCCGGACTCCTGCCCTGCTCAACCATCTCGCGCAACTGTTCATGCCGGTCGCGCGCCATCTTGATGCTGACGAAGGGATAGATCCCAATCGTGACCTTTTCGCGCTTTCCGGCGAGGTGATATCTGAAGCGCCAGGTTTTTACGCCGGAGGGCTGGATTTCAAGCAACAAACCTCCCCCGTCAGTCAACGCGTACCGCTTCAGTTTCGGTTTGGCGTTGTTGATCGTCAGCGGCTTCAGGACATAGTTGAATGAACGCATGGTCTAAAAATGGGCCACGGATGGGACACGGAGGCCTTCGTGGCCCTCCCGTGGTCCCATTCCGAGTGGTAAGCAGTGATTCCGAGGATACACCCGGACACAAAAAAACCCCGCTTCTCATAGGAGAATGGGGCTTTTTGTCGACGCCAGAAAACGTCTGAAAATCTACTTACATGTGCTCGATCAGCACCTGACCAAAGCCCGAGCATGACACTTGCGTCGCGCCGTCAAGCAGACGGGCAAAGTCATAGGTCACGCGCTTGCTCAGGATCGACTTGCCCATCGAACTGATGATCAGGTCGGCGGCCTCAAACCAGCCCATGTGGCGCAGCATCATTTCTGCCGAAAGAATTTCGCTGCCCGGATTCACATAGTCCTTGCCGGCGTACTTGGGCGCTGTGCCATGGGTCGCTTCAAAGACAGCTACCGAATCGCTGAGGTTGGCGCCGGGAGCAATGCCGATGCCACCGACCTGGGCAGCCAGCGCGTCAGAGACATAGTCACCGTTCAAGTTCAAGGTGGCGATCACCGAGTACTCTGCCGGGCGCAGCAGAATTTGCTGCAAGAAGGCGTCGGCAATGACGTCCTTGACGATGATGTCCTTGCCGGTCTTCGGGTTCTTGAATTTGCACCATGGGCCACCGTCAATGAGTTCGGCACCGAACTCGTTGATGGCCAGGTTGTAGGCCCAATCACGGAAGCCACCTTCGGTGTACTTCATGATGTTGCCCTTGTGCACGATGGTGACGCTGGGCTTGTCGTTGTCGATGGCGTACTGAAGCGCCTTGCGGACCAGACGTTCGGTGCCTTCGCTCGAAACCGGCTTGATGCCGATGCCCGAGGTGTCGGGGAAACGGATCTTCTTGACGCCAAGTTCATCCTGCAAGAACTTGATCAACTTCTTGGCCTTGTCGCTCTGGGCTTCGAATTCGATGCCGCAGTAGATGTCTTCCGAATTTTCGCGGAAGATCACCATATTGGTCTTGTGCGGTTCCTTGACGGGGGAAGGAACGCCGGGGAAATAGCAGACCGGACGCAAGCAGACATAGAGGTCGAGTTCCTGACGCAGCGCCACATTCAGCGAGCGGATGCCGCCGCCGACCGGCGTGGTCAGCGGACCCTTGATCGAGACCACATACTCCTTCAGGACATCAAGTGTCTCGGCCGGCAGCCACACATCAGGGCCGTAGACATTGGTCGCCTTCTCGCCGGCATAGACTTCCATCCAGTGGATCTGCTTGGCGCCGCCATAGGCTTTGGCGACCGCCGCATCGACCACCTTGATCATCACCGGCGTGATATCGAGGCCAGTGCCATCACCTTCGATGAAGGGAATGATCGGGTGATTGGGAACGTTGATCGAAAAGTCAGCGTTGACCGTGATCTTCTGCCCGCCTTCGGGCACCTGGATGTGTTGATACATTTGTCGTCGTCTCCGCAGAGCGTGGTTGGGAAAACTGAAAAACCGGATTTTATGTCAGCCAGGCTTACATCCAGTTGATGCCTTTGACGGACCTGCGCTTTGTCAATAAATTTAGGCGAAGCTGTCTACAAGGTCAGAAGCAAAAAGCAGCAATTTGCTGCCAGATGCCATGACCCAGCGCCCAGGCCGATGCTGCCGCCAGACCCAAGCCGCTGAAGCGGACGGCCCAACGCATGCCGGCATTGCCGCCGCCGCGACCTTGCAGTCGCATCAACAATGCGGGGCCAACGACAAGGCCAAGACCCGATGCCAGGGCGAAAGCCGCCATCACGCCAGCACCCTGGGCCGGTCCGGAAGCCAGGGCAGCCAGCACCAAGGCTGATTGCAACAGGCCGCAAGGCCACGCGGCCCAAGCCAAGCCAAACAATCCTGAGCGTACCGGCGCGGCCAAAGCAATCCGGCCGGCGCTGAAGGACTTGACGGGAATAGAGACCTGACTGGCGACCCGATGCCCGAGCCCCTCCAACCAAGCCGGCTGCCGGCCATGCCAAGCCAGGGTCAATCCAAGCAGCAGCGCAGCCACATGCAGGAGGACCCAGACCGGTTGCAGCAAGGCCGAGGCCTGACCGAGTTGCGCCAGCAATTTCACGCTCGCTGCAAGCAGCGCGCCCAGCGCCGCGTAGCTGATCAAGCGGCCCGCTTGAAACGCCAGCAAGGCCTGCCGGCTGCGTCCGGTCAGGGCGGTACAAGCAGCACCGCACATGGCAAGGCAATGAGGCATACCGGCCAAGCCCATCAGGACGGCAGAGCCCGCCAAGGCAGCGTCGAACATCAGAGAATCTTGGAGAAGCGCTCGCGACTGCGGTCAGTTTGGAGATAGCGGTCGAACACCATCGCCACCGCTCGCACAAAATACCATCCGACCGGGGTCACTTGAACCGCCCCGGGTTCCAGCAGCACCAGGCCCTGACTGGCAAGCTCGGCAAGCCGGGCAAGCTCGGTCTTGAAGTACACCGGGACATCGATCAGATGCGCCACTGCGATCGACTCGAACTCGAAACGCCCCTGGCACATCAAAGCCATGATGACAGCGCGCCGCACGATGTCGTCGCGCGTCAAGGCCAGCCCCCGGTTGATCGGCAGTTGCTTGTGTCGCAGTGCGTCGTAATACTCATCCAGGGTTTTCGCGTTCTGGCTATAGGTCGCACCGATCCGGCCGATGGCAGACACGCCCAAGGCGATCAGGTCGCAGTCGGACTGGGTGCTGTAGCCCTGAAAATTCCGGTGCAAACGGCCTTGGCGCTTGGCCACGGCCAGGGAATCATTCGCCAGGGCGAAATGGTCCATTCCGATGTAGCAGTAACCATGGCTTTGAAAGCCATTGATAGCGCCATGCAGCATTGCCACTTTGTCGGGCGCCAGCGGCAATTGCGCAATATTGATGCGCCGCTGTGGCTTGAAGCGCTGCGGCAGATGGGCATAACCGTACAGGGCGATGCGATCCGGTTTGAGCGCTGCCACCTGCGCGATCGTGCGCGCAAATGACTCGGGCGTCTGCAAAGGCAAACCGTAAATCAGATCGACATTGGTCGATTCGAATCCAAGTGCCCGCGCCTCGACCATCAAGGCCTCGACCATCTCGAAACTCTGTACGCGATGAACTGCTTTTTGCACAGCCGGATCGAAGTCCTGAACCCCAAAGCTCAGCCGATTGAAACCCAATTGGCGCAAATGCTGCAAGCGCTGGGAGGTCACCGTGCGCGGATCGACTTCAATGGCAATTTCAGCGCCGGCAGCGATTTGAAACCTCGAAGACAGCGCTGCCATCAATTCGGTCAATTCGGCATCGCTGAGGAAAGTCGGCGATCCGCCACCGAAATGCAGTTGAGATACCGCTGCGCCGCGGCCCAGGTGCGCCAGGGTGAGATCCATCTCGGTAACCAATGCCTGCAGGTATTCGGCAGCACGATCATGGTGCTTGGTGATGACCTTGTTGCAGGCGCAGTAATAGCAGACCGATTCGCAAAATGGCACATGGACATACAGCGACAAGGGCACCCCACCACCCACTTGCGAGCCATGTCCGCGTTGGGTCAAAGCCTGTTGATATTGCTCTACGGTGAAGGCCTCTACAAAGCGATCGGCAGTTGGATAAGAGGTGTAGCGCGGGCCTGAGACGTCGAAGCGCCGCAGCAACTCTTCGCTGATGTGGGCAAGAGTCGGGCCAAGAGTGGACGGGATGCTTTGGATCATGGGATGGACTTTGCCAAACTTTGCAGCAGCACTCTTGACCAAGATCAAGCTTGTCGGTCAGGGCTGCCGCAACAATGCCGCAGCGATTGAGCCATATCAAGAGCAAAATCGTTACAAATCTGGAGCTAACCAATGACGATGCCCGCGCTGCGCGAAGTCCCATCAACACTGAAGGTCAGTGCGATTCCGCTGGTCAAGATCGAATCCCTCAAAGTCGCTTGCTCGAGTTGCAATTTGCGCGAGTTATGCCTGCCAGTCGGTTTATCGGTCAGCGATTTGGAACAACTCGACAAACTGGTCGGTACCAGGCGCCAGGTGTTGCGCGGCAATGCCTTGTTCCGCAGCGGGGATTCATTTCATGCCCTTTACGCCGTGCGAACGGGGTTTTTCAAGACCCGGGTCTCGTCCGAGGATGGCCGCGATCAAGTCACCGGCTTCCAGATGGCTGGCGAGTTGCTCGGGCTCGACGGCATCAGCACCGACCGCCACAGCTGCGATGCCGTGGCCTTGGAGGATTCGCAGGTTTGCGTGATTCCCTATGAGCAACTGGAATCACTGACGCGCGAGTTCAGTGAATTGCAACGCCAGTTCCACAAGATCATGAGCCGGGAAATCGTCCGCGATCACGGAGTGATGCTGCTGCTCGGCAGCATGCGCGCTGAAGAGCGACTGGCCGCTTTCCTGCTCAACCTGACCCAGCGACTGCAAGCTCGCGGGTTTTCCGCTGCCGCCTTGGTGCTGCGCATGACGCGCGAAGAGATCGGCAGCTATTTGGGCTTGAAACTCGAAACTGTCAGCCGGACCTTCTCGAAATTCCAGGACGATGGCATTCTCGAGGTCAAGCAGCGTCATCTGCGGATACTTGACCTGCCAAGCCTGCAGCGCCTGGTCAATAACAGCAACTGCTGATCGCTGCTTTTCAGGCTTTGCCGGAACTCATGGCCGCGCTTTCTTCGGCAGGTCAGGCAGGCAGGCCAGCAATAAGCTGAGACCAGCTGCGAGGCTGATGATGAGCCAAAAAAGCAGAAAACCGAGCGTGTAAACGGCCTGCCTTGATAGATCAAGGGGCCCGCCTCCGAGCCATGCAAGATCGGCCGGATCGATCAGGGCAAAAATCAGAACCTCGAGCAATGCCGCCATCAGGAACGAAGGCCAGGCGATTGCCAGCGCCCAGCGACCTGCCCGGGGCAATTGCTCTACCCGGTCTTCGAGTTCATGACTCATTTCCCGCCCGTCGCCGCATGATTGCGGGCAGTGACGGCCGGGGTCAACAAAGCGCCCTTGGAAGCATCGGCTCCGGACTTGTACGCGACAGGCTTGTCGCTGAGCACCGGATCGGGGTAATGGATCGCCAGGCCCAAGGTGACGAAACTCGCCACGACGACGATCGCCGGTCCACCCAGCACCAGCCACATCATCGAATAGCGCCACCAGGGTCCGGATGACAAGGGTTTTTCTTGTTTCAGCATGGTTTTCCTCGATCAACGCGGAACTATGAAGGTGGACTTTTCCTGCACCAGGGTGCTGCTCGGAGAAACTGCCTTGTCCAGTCCGGCATGGAGTTTGAACATTATCGGATGCGCGCCGATTCCTGCCATGACGGCGGTTTGCGGTGGCAGATGTACCGCCACCGTAACCCAGCGCGCTTGCGCCGGCGCCACGCTCACTTCGATCGGCCGCGCCAGCGAAATACCTTGCAAGCCGGTGACATCCACGCTGCATTGTTGCGGCAGTTCAGTGGCATTCATGATTTGGAGTCGATACAGGTTCTCGACGAATCCATCATCGACGATGCGAGCCATCACGCCGCGGTCGCGCACCACGTCCAATTTCACCGGACTGCGCAAAAACAGCAGGCTGCCCAGCAATGAACCGATCAACAACAGCAGCACCAGGCTGTAGAACAGCACTCTGGGCCGGAACAGGCGCCGGAACTTCTGCGCGGGACTCAGATGTTGATTCAGTCCATTTTCGGTGTCGTAACGAATCAGGCCGCGCGGATAAGCCATCTTGTCCATCACGCCATCGCAGACATCGATGCAGGCAGCGCAGCCAATGCATTCGTATTGAAGGCCCTTGCGAATGTCAATGCCGGTCGGACAGACCTGCACACACAAGGTGCAATCGATGCAGGATCCAAGCCCTGCTGATTGCGCATTGACCTTGCGATTACGCGAGCCACGGGGTTCGCCGCGCTCGGCGTCGTAGCTGATGATCAAAGTGTCCTTGTCGAACATCGCACTCTGGAAGCGTGCGTAAGGGCACATGTACTTGCAGACTTGTTCGCGCATGAAGCCGGCATTGCCATAGGTCGCAAAACCATAGAACAGCACCCAGAACCATTCCCAGGGTCCGAAACCCCAACTGAAGGATTCGGCCCAGAGGGAATGAATCGGGGTGAAGTAGCCGACGAAGCTGAAACCTGTCCACAGGCCCATTGCAATCCAGGCGCCATGTTTGCCGCCTTTGCGCAGCAACTTGTTCAAACCCCAGGGTTTGGCGTCGAGTTTGATGCGGGATTGCCGGTCGCCTTCGAAAAGCTTCTCGATCCAGATGAAGATTTCGGTATAGACCGTCTGCGGGCAAGCGAAACCGCACCACAAGCGCCCGGCCACGGCCGTGAACAAAAACAAGGCGTAGGCCGAGATCAACAACATACCAGTCAGGTAGATGAAGTCCTGCGGATAGAGCACCAAGCCGAAGATATAAAAGCGCCGACTTGCCAGATCAAACAAGACCGCCTGACGTGAATTCCATTCCAGCCAGGGCAACCCGTAAAACAAGATCTGGGTGAACCAGACAAAGCCCCAACGCCAATTGGAAAAAATCCCGCTGACCGAGCGCGGATAGATCTTGTTCTGCGCCGCGTACAAGGAAACGATTTCGATCACTGCAGCAGCTTTTCCACTGCCCTGGCCCTTGGCCGAGTCTTCAAACATCGTCAGTTAGCCGCAACCGCCGAACTCTGCGACAGGCTCCA
This sequence comes from uncultured Burkholderiales bacterium, assembly GCA_903820745.1. GTDB lineage: Bacteria > Pseudomonadota > Gammaproteobacteria > Burkholderiales > Burkholderiaceae_C > Paucibacter_A. The sequence continues at coordinate 19,895 of CAIJIT010000330.1, read as the reverse complement.
CACATAAGCCGCCAGCACCTGGATTTGCTCGGGACTCAAGCGCGAGGCATGGGCCGGCATCTGGTTGTTCTTGCCAAGGTTGACCATGGCCATCACCGCAGCTTCGCCTTGGCCATGAAGCCAGATCTTGTCAGTCAGGTTGGGCGCGCCAATGGCCTGGTTGCCAGTACCGGCAGCGCCATGACAAGCGGCACAGATGACAAACTTTGCCTGACCTTTTTGAGCTGCAAGCGCATCATGTGTGCTGCCCGACAGGCTCAATACATAGTTGGCGACATCGCGCACCTCGTCGGGGCCACCGACGGCGGCGGCCATGGGCGGCATGATGCCATTGCGACCGTTGGTGATGGTTGCCACGATATTCTCGGGCGCACCGCCGTAGAGCCAGTCCTTGTCAGTCAAGTTGGGAAAGCCCTTGCTGCCTTTGGCATCTGAGCCATGGCAGCCCGAACAGTTATTGGCGAACAAGCGCTCACCCGTAGCCATCGCTGAAGGGTCCCGGGACAGTTCAGCGGCTGTCTTGCCCGCATATTGTGCATAGACAAGCGCCATCGCTGCATGTGCGTCGCTTTGCTCCTGCTGGTATTCCCCCGCACTTGACCAGCCCAGTGCCCCCGGTCGGCTACCCAGCCCCGGATAGATGGCGAGGTAGATCCCTGCAAACACGATCGTGAGCACAAACAGAATCGCCCACCAGCGCGGCAGGGGGTTGTTCATCTCGCGCAGATCCTCATCCCATACATGGCCGGTGCTGTTGTCCCCCGCCATCACTTGATGCCGACTGGCGATGGCCAGCAGCAGCAGGCAAAAAACCAATCCGCCCACCGTCCCAATCGCCACGAACCAGGACCATCCGCTGGAGAAAAAGTCACTCATGAAGACCTCCCACCGACATCATCATCGAGCGGCAATACCGCCATCTCATCAAAATGCTTCTTGTTGCGGCCTGAATAAGCCCAGCCGACGATCAAAAAGAACACCAGCATTGACACCAGGGTCACTGCAGTTCTTGCCAGATTGATATCCATTACCTCGGCCCTCACTTCGGCAACACGGTGCCGAGTACTTGCAGGTAGGCGATCACGGCATCGAGTTCGCTATGCCCCTTCACCTCATCGCCAGCGGCGGCAATTTCGGCATCGGTATACGGCACGCCGACTTTTCGTAAAGCGCGCAGCTTGGGCGCCATGTCGTCCGGATCCAGGGTGTTTTTCGCGAACCAAGGGTAAGCCGGCATATTCGACTCAGGCACCAGATCGCGTGGATTTGTCAGGTGGATGCGATGCCATTCGTCGCTGTATTTGCCGCCGACCCGATGCAGGTCAGGCCCGGTGCGCTTGCTGCCCCATTGGAACGGGTGGTCATAAACGAATTCACCCGCCGTCGAGTAATGCCCATAGCGCAGGGTTTCGGAACGGAAAGGCCGGATCATCTGCGAGTGGCAGTTGTAACAACCCTCGCGGATATAGACGTCGCGCCCGGCCAACTGCAGCGCTGTGTAGGGTTTCAGTCCGGGCGTCGCCTCTGTCGTCGAGCGCTGGAAGAACAGCGGCACGATCTCGACTGCACCGCCGACTGCCACCGTCAGCAGTACCAGCACGATCATCAAAAAGTTGCTGGTTTCGATTCTTGCGTGGCCGCTTGCCTTGGTATTTGTCGTTGCCATCTCAATCTCTCCTGTCGGTCAACGTTGATCAAGCATGGGCCAGAACTGCCGGGATCGGCGTCGGTACGGGTCGACCCAGTCCTGCCGTCTTGATCACGTTCCAGGCCATCACCAACATGCCGGAGAGGTAGAGCAAGCCGCCGATCAGCCGCACCACGTAGAAGGGAAAAGTCGCCTTGACGCTTTCGACGAAGGTGTAAACCAGACTGCCGTCCGGATTGACTGCACGCCACATCAAACCTTGCATCACCCCGGCAATCCACATTGCAGCGATGTAGAGCACGATGCCCAGGGTTGCGATCCAGAAATGCAATTCAATGGCGCGTTTCGAGAACATCTCGGTACGGCCATACATGCGCGGAATCAGGTGGTAGAGGCTGCCCATCGAGATCATGCCGACCCAGCCCAAGGCGCCAGAATGCACATGGCCGATGGTCCAGTCGGTGTAATGGCTGAGCGCATTGACCGTCTTGATCGACATCATCGGCCCCTCGAAGGTCGACATGCCATAGAAGGACAAAGAAACGATCAGGAACTTCAGAATCGGGTCATCGCGCAGCTTGTGCCAGGCGCCGCTCAAAGTCATGATGCCGTTGATCATGCCACCCCAACTCGGCGCCAGCAGCACCAAGGAGAACACCATGCCCACGCTCTGCGCCCAATCCGGCAAGGCGGTGTAATGCAGATGGTGCGGGCCGGCCCACATATAGGTGAAGATCAAGGCCCAGAAATGCACAATCGACAGGCGGTAGCTGTAGACCGGTCGGCCAGCCTGTTTCGGGATGTAGTAGTACATCATTCCCAGGAAACCGGCCGTCAGGAAAAATCCCACCGCATTGTGGCCATACCACCACTGCACCATTGCATCTTGCACGCCCGCATAAGCTGAATAGCTCTTGGTCAGGCTGACCGGAATCGCTGCGCTGTTGACGATGTGGAGCAAGGCCACCGCGATGATGAAAGCCCCGAAAAACCAGTTCGCCACGTAGATATGCCGCACCTTGCGGATACCGATGGTGCCGAAAAAAACGATTGCATAGGAGACCCAGACGACTGCAATCAGGATGTCGATCGGCCATTCAAGTTCGGCATATTCCTTGCCTTGCGTGAAACCCAGCGGCAGCGTGATTGCCGCAGCCAGGATCACCAACTGCCAGCCCCAGAAGGTGAACCAGGCCAAGCCCGGAGCGAACAGTCTGGTCTGACCGGTACGCTGCACCACATGAAAGGCGGTCGCAAACAAGGCGCAACCGCCGAAAGCGAAGATCACCGCATTGGTATGCAGGGGCCGCAAGCGGCCATAGCTGAGCCAGGGTATGCCGAAATTCAACTCAGGCCAGGTCAATTGGGAAGCAATGATCACCCCGACCAACATACCTACGACCCCCCAGAGGACCGCAGCCAGGGCAAAGGCACGCACCACGCCATCATCGTAAAAACTTGCAGTTGTTACCGGTCCTGCAGACTTTGCCATTGCATTGGCTCCTTGGAACTCTTAGTTCGACCGTTAGGATTCTTTGTCAGCCTCACTCAGTGAGGCTTGACATTCATCAAATCCGGCCAGATCTTCCAGAATTCGTCCCCCTTCGCGTTCGAGGTCCTCCAGTTGGCCGTTGTTGATTGCCCAGCCAAAAATACCAACAATCATCAGCACCAGCAGCACTGACAGTGGAATCAACAAATAGAGCACATCCATGGCAGGGTTTCGGTCTATTTCTCGTCCATCGGGCGAGACAGCCGCTGGGCGTTCAGAACCACCAGCCCGGAGCTCGCGGCCATGCCCAATCCGGCTGCCCAGGGCGGTAGCAAACCAGCTATTGCCAACGGAATGCAGGCAGCGTTATAGGCCGCGGCCCAGATCAGGTTTTGTTTCATCACGCGCCGTGTCTTCAAGGCCAGCTCAATTGCCAGCACCAGATCCATCAAACGATTCGACAGCAGCAAACCATCAGCGCTGGCACGGGCCAGCATCGCGCCCTGCCCCATCACCACGCTGGCATCGGCCAACGCCAGCACGGGCGCATCGTTGATGCCGTCGCCAACCATCAGCACGCAATGACCTTCGGACTGCAACTTCGCCACCACCGCCAGCTTGGTCGCGGGTGCTGCATCACCCTGCGCCTGCTGTACCCCAGCCTGAGCGGCCAATAATTCAACCCTCGCTTGCCCATCGCCCGATAGCAGCAGGGTGCGCAAACCCAGTTTGTGCATTCGGGCCAAAGCAGCCATTGCATCGGCGCGCAAAACCTCGCCAAAACGCAGACAAAGCAGCGCACCAGGACGGCCGAAAGCCAGCTGAGCTACCTGGATTTGAGTAGGCACGGGCAACTGACCCTGGTAGACCCAGGCTGGCGCACCAAGCCGCCAGTTTCGGCCCTGCGGGTCAGTCGCTTGCAAGCCCTTGCCAGGAATTTCCTGAACATCGGTCCAGTCGTCAGCAACAGCTAAGCCATCGATGCTGGCAATCGCACGCGAAAACGGATGTTGCGAATGACGCGCCAGACTGCGAGCTGCCGCCAGCAAGCTTGCGCTAAGCGCTGAAGCCTCAGCGGGGTCTGGCATACCGGCTTGATCGCAATGAAACCAATGCTCAAGCAACTCCATACGGTCCTCGGTCAAGGTGCCGGTCTTGTCGAGAACCACGGTATCGACGTGGCAGAGCGTTTCAAGCATCTCGATTCGCACCAGCAGCAAGCCGCGTCTTGCCATTGCAGCGGTTGCAGCCAGCCAGGCGCTGGGGGCGGCCAGCGACAAGGCGCAGGGGCAGGTCACGATCAATACCGACACTCCCACCCAGACAGCGCGCGCCGGATCCAGACAGCTCCACAACAGCGCGCCGGCACCAGCGAGCAACAGCACCACCCAGAGGAAATGGCGTGCTACCCGGTCGGCCACCGCGCTGATGGCAGGACGCTGGGTCATCGCTTCCTGCATCAACCTGACAATCGCGTCCAGACGGGTGTCGGCGCCGACCCGCAACACCCGCATCAACAGCGGCGCCTGCAGATTCAAGCTGCCGGCAACCACCTCATCGTCCGTTGATTTGGCCACCGGCCTGGACTCGCCGGTCAGCAACGCTTCATCCACCATGCTGCTGCCGGCCTCGATCCGGCCATCAGCCGGAAAAGCCTGGCCGGCGCAGACTCGCACCAGGTCCCCGACCCGCAAACGCAAGGGTGCCACCAGCTGGCCACTGCCGTCCGTGGCTATCCGTTCGACGCAATCGGGCAAGGTTCCGCTGGCCTTTTCGAGCGCCGCTGCGGCCCGGTGGCGCGCAAGCAATTCGAAATACCGTCCGGCAAGCAAGAAGGTGACGAACATCGTCAGAGAATCGAAATAGACCTGGTCTCCAAAAAGGCCATTAGGCTCGAACAAGGCCGCGCTGCTGACCAGAAAAATCACCGCCATGCCCAGCGCGACGGGGACATCCATGCCAAGTTGCCGCTGCTTGATCTGCTGCCCTGCCGAACGAAAGAACGGCCCGGCCGAAAACAGCAACACTGGCAAGCTCAGCACCCAACAAGCCCATTGCAGCAAGCGCTGCAGATCCGGTTTCAGGTCGCCAGCGGCCGCAAAGTAGCTCGGCGACGCCATCATCATTGTCTGCATCATCAAGAAAGCGGCGACGAACAGGCGCCACAACAAGAGGCGTTGTTCGCGCTCACGCAGTTGCCTGGCAGGCGCCGCGACGTCAGGCGCCGCGCCATAACCCGCGGCCTCGATCCTGGCCAGCAACTCGGCCACAGCGGCTCGCCCCGGTTGCCAGACCAGCTGCAGCCTCGCACTGGCCGCATTCACTGTCGCTGCGCGGACGCTGGGCAGTTCCAGCAAAGCACGTTCGATGATGCCGGCGCAAGCTGCGCAATGCAGCCCGGACAACTGAAACTGGGATTCGGCCAGTCCGGATTCATCCGGCCCGGATTGATTCAACCAGCGGGTGAACGGCGCGAGCAAGATCGGGTCATCCATCGCTTTGGCATTTGCAAAACTGGCTGAGGTGGTCTGGGGTGCGGCAGGCATGGTGGCGTGGCCGCATAATCTAAGCGGACAACCCAAATCTCAGCATGACATATATCAAGACCGCCATCCATCCACATCGATTCAGAATGCCGAGCTTAGCGCGCCTATGCCTGTTCGCGGCCTTGACATTCGCCGGCACGAGCAGCGCGCAGACCATGCCGCAAAAACTCCCAGCGATAACCTTGGGCGTCAGCATCTATTTGATCAATGCCGAGGTCGCGCAAACGCCAGATCAGCGGGCAATTGGCCTGATGAACCGTCCGGCCATGGGCGTCAGCGATGGCATGCTGTTTGCGTTCGAAGAAGGTGCGACGCAATGCTTTTGGATGAAGAACACCTTGTTGCCTCTATCGATTGCCTTCATCGGCGACGATGGGGCCATCGTGAATATTGCCGACATGAAGCCGCAATCGCTGGAATCGCATTGCTCGACCAAGCCGGTGCGGTTCGCGCTCGAAATGAACCAGGGATGGTTTGCCAAACGCGGCATCAAGGCCGGTAGCAAGCTGACGGGTCAGCCCTGGCCGAAATAAAAAAGCCGGTCAATGACCGGCTTTTTGCAAAGAGAAGAGGGCTTCAGGCGAAGTTGGCTTGGGCGAAGTCCCAGTTGACCAAATTCGACAGGAAGGCCTCGACAAACTTCGGACGCATATTGCGGTAATCGATGTAATAGGCATGCTCCCAGACGTCGATTGTCAACAAGGCCTTGTCAGCTGTTGTCAGCGGGGTACCGGCAGCACCGGTGTTGACGATGTCAACCGAACCATCGGCCTTCTTGACCAGCCAGGTCCAACCTGAACCGAAATTGCCGACGGCGCTCTTGGTGAATGCTTCCTTGAAAGCATCCAGGCTGCCCCATTTGGCATTGATCGCATCAGCCAGCGCACCTTGAGGTGCGCCGCCGCCATTGGGCTTCATGCAGTTCCAGAAAAAACTGTGGTTCCAGATCTGCGCGGCATTGTTGTAGACCGGGCCGCTGGCCTTCTTGATGATCTCTTCAAGAGCCAGTGCTTCGAATTCAGTGCCTTTTTGCAGGTTGTTCAAATTCACCACATAGGCGTTGTGATGTTTGCCATGGTGAAACTCCAGCGTCTCGGCACTGTAGTAAGGTGCCAGGGCGTCCTTGGCATAAGGCAATGCGGGCAATGTATGTTCCATATCAACTCCTAGGTGAGATTAGCGGGGGTTTCGTCCAACGAGGATTGTATGCAGCTTCGTCAAGACCTTGCAGTCGTGCTGACAAGTTGCATTTCGGCCTCGCCATCAGCCAGTACTGCGTGAATTTTGCTTCCAGTACGCAGTTGGTGCACCGAGGTGAGCGCATGGCCCTGGCCATCATCGAGCCAGGCATAACCTCGTGCCAGCACCTGTTTGGGGTCCAGCGCCGCCAGCCTGGCTTGCAAGGCCTCCAGCCTCAAGCCATGGTTGCGCAAGGCCGCAGGGGCCGCGCGCAAAACCTGTCGGGCAAGATTGTCCAGTCGCTGACTCTGCAGCGCTTGCAGTCTGGGCAAAGCCTGGCTCCAACGCTGCCTCAGCAACGCAAGCCTGCGAATCTGAGTTGAAAGCAACACGGACGGCCTGGACAGCCGCAGAGAGAGCCGATCAAGCCGCAATGTGGCGCTGTCAAGGCTCAGTTCGATACGACGCTGCAGCGCTGCAGCCAGGCCGTTCAAGGCTTCCAGATTGGATTGCAGCGAAGGCGCAGCGAGTTCGGCCGCAGCGGTCGGCGTCGGGGCCCGCAGGTCAGCCGCCAGATCGGCCAGCGTCAGGTCGGTTTCATGTCCGACGCCGCAAATGATCGGCAACCTTGACCCTGCCACCGCTCGCACCACCTGCTCATCGTTGAAAGCCCAGAGATCCTCGAGCGAACCGCCACCCCGCACCAGCAACAGCAAGTCAACCTCGTCCCTGGTATTGGCCGTCTGTAGCGCTTGCACCAGCGCTGCCGGAGCTTGATCGCCCTGCACAAGGCTCGGGTAAATGATCACTTCAATATGTGGGGCTCGGCGCGACAAGGCGGTCAGCACATCGTGCAAAGCGGCGCCAGCAGTCGAGGTGATGACACCGATACGCTGCGGGAAAGCCGGCATCTTGCGTTTGGCATCAGGGTCAAAAAGCCCCAAGGCTTCCAGTTTGGCCTTCAAGCGCAAGAACTGTTCAAACAGCGCACCCGCCCCGGCGCGACGCATCGCTTCAACCACAAACTGCAGTTCACCCCGCGGCTCGTAAAGCGTCAGCCGCCCGCGCAACTCGACCAAGGCGCCGTCTCCCGGGGCGAAATCGAGCAAACTGGCCGAGCGTCGAAACATCGCGCAGCGGATCAAGGCGCTCTGCCCTTGCGCGTCCTTCAGGCTGAAATAGCAATGGCCGCTGGCCGCGCGGGTAAAGCCTGAAATCTCGCCGCCGACGACACAGGAGGAAAAGCGCGACGCGAGGCTGTCCGAGGCGGCCGCAAGCAATGCCGCAACGCCCCAGACCGGGCGCTGCGGCGCAGCGGGCAAGCGATCATTCATCTGCAACTTTCAAGTTCAAACGATCCATGAATTCAAGCCAAGACCCGTGATTTTCAAGCAGTTTCAGCATTCTTTGTGGCCGTTCGGAAAGGCCTGCCGCCTTCGCTTCAAGCCATAATCGCGCGGTGCAGACGGTTGCACGATCCTGCTGGGGTTGCCGCCTGTGCAACGCCATTTTCAGCCGCCTTCAAATGGGGAATGCCTTTGTTTTCGATCATACAAGCCGCAGGCTGGCCGATCTGGCCCTTGCTCCTTTGTTCTGTGGTGGCCCTGGCATTGATCATTGAACGCTTTGCGAGCCTGCGAACCAACCGAGTCGTTCCCGCCCGGCTGCTCGAAGAAGTCCTCGGCGTGACCCAAAACCAGTTGCCGACGACCGAGATGGTCAAGCGCCTAGCTGAACATTCATTGCTGGGGCAGGTGCTGGCTGCCGGACTGCGCGCAGCCGCCGAGCCGAGGATGTCTGAAGACAAGCTGCGACAGGTGTTCGAGCTGGCCGGCCGCCGCGCAATACATCAGCTTGAACGCTACCTCACCACCTTGGGGACCATCGCCACTGCAGCGCCGCTGCTCGGGCTGCTCGGCACCGTGGTCGGACTGATCGAAATCTTCGGCAGCCAGGCTCCGGGTGGCGGTAATCCGGCGCTGCTCGCGCATGGTATCTCGATCGCTCTCTACAACACAGCCTTCGGTCTAATGGTGGCGATTCCGTCGCTGATGTTCTACCGCTATTTTCGCGGAAGGATCGAAGAATATGAACTGGAACTCGAGCAATCCAGCGACCAGTTGCTGAGCCAATTGCGGCGTTTGATCGCCTGAGCCCGACATGAAGTTCAGGCACCGCCGCCGCGAAGAGCCCGAGATCAATCTGATCCCTTTCATCGACGTCCTGTTGGTGATCCTGATCTTCCTGATGCTGTCGACCACCTATTCCAGGTTCACTGAACTGCAGATCAATCTGCCAATAGCCGACGCCGAAAAACTCAAGGACCGGCCGCGCGAAGTCATCGTTTACGTTTCGGCCGATGGTCACTACCTGGTCAACAAGCAGGCGGTCGAAGGCCGTTCAGTCGAACTCCTCACCGCAGCGCTGGGCCAGGCGGCAGCCGGCGAGGCCGACAGCATGGTGGTGGTATCGGCGGATGCCGCTGCCGCGCACCAGATGGTGGTCAATGTGATGGATGCTGCGCGGCGCGCCGGGCTTTCGCGGCTGACCTTTGCCGCGCAGGCCAGTGCCGAGAGCAAGCCCTGATGTCGCTGGCTGCCCGTTTGCAGAAAGAATGGATCAGCGGCGGCGCAATCAGTCAAGGATTGCGCCCGCTGGCAGCTTTGTACGGTCTGCTGCTGAGCTTGCGCGGCTGGCTCTACCGCAATGGCGCGCTACGCAGCCAGTCCCTGCCGGTGCCGGTGATCGTGGTCGGCAACTGGATCGTCGGCGGCGCCGGCAAGACGCCGACCACGCTGGCCTTGCTGGCACAGATGCATAAGCTGGGCCTGAAGGCCGGGGTCATTTCTCGCGGCTATGGCCGCAAAGGCAATGAAGTCCGGCTTGTCAACCCGCAGTCTGACGCGAAACAGGTCGGTGACGAACCGCTGCTGATCCATCTGCGTGCGGCGGTACCGGTTGCCGTCGGTCGCGACCGGGTCGCTGCCGCCAGGGCCTTGTTGCAGGCGCATCCCGAATTGCAGCTGTTGATCAGTGACGACGGACTGCAGCATCTGCGCCTTCCACGCGCCTTGGCCATATTGGTATTCGATGAACGCGGCTTGGGCAATGGCCTGTTGCTGCCGGCCGGGCCGCTGCGCCAGGCTCCGGCCAGGGACCTGCAAGACAAGGAAATCGTGCTTTACAACGCCGCCCAACCCAGCACGCCCTTGCGTGGCTTTGTCGCCAAGAGCGGCTTGGCGGGGGCTGTTTGCCTTGCTGACTGGTGGCAAGGCTTGCCGGCCAGGCTGCAGACGCTGCAGGAATTACGCGGCCGGCCATTGCTCGCAATCGCCGGCCTGGCGCAGCCGCAACGGTTTTTCGCAATGCTGAACCAGCAGGGTCTGAATTTTCGAATGCTGCCCCTGACTGACCACCATGACTTCTCCAGTTTGCCCTGGGAGGCTGGCGAAGCCGATGTCATCCTGACTGAAAAAGATGCCGTCAAGATCGACCCGAGCCGCTGTGGCGAAACGCGGGTCTGGGTGGTGGCGCTAGACTTCAAGCCCGAACAAGCTTTTGAGCAGGCCTTGCACGAGCGCTTGAAGCGCTTCACCAAGCTGCTCCCCTGAATCATGGATACCCGTTTGCTGCAATTGCTGGTTTGTCCTGTCTGCAAAGGCCCGCTGGCTGACTTGCGCTCGGAGGTAGGCCAGGAGTTGACCTGCCATGCTGACCGGTTGGCCTTTCCTGTCCGTGATGGCATTCCGTTGATGCTGGAAAGCGAAGCGCGAAGCTGGGATCCTGAGGCTGAACCGCCCCCGGCCTTCAAGCTCGGTGAGCCATGAGTTTCAGCGTTATCGTTCCTGCCAGGCTGGCTTCGACCAGGCTGCCGAACAAACCGCTGGCCGACCTCGAAGGTCTGCCGATGATCGTGCGGGTGGCGCGCCGAGCTGCCTTGTCAAAAGCTCGCCAGGTCGTGGTGGCCACCGATTCGGAAGCGGTCATGCAAGCCTGCCAAGCGCATCAGGTGCGCGCCTTGCTGACCCGCGCCGACCATGTCTCGGGCAGCGACCGTCTGGCCGAGGCCTGTGAATTGCTGGGGCTCGATGGCCAGGAACTGGTTGTCAATGTGCAAGGCGATGAGCCACTGATCTCTGCTTCAATGATCGATGCCTGTGCCTTGTTGCTGAGCGAACGGGCGCAATGTGTGATGAGCACGGTCGCCCATGCGCTCGATGATTCGGTTGAAGGCGCGGCTGATTTCGCCAACCCAAATGTCGTCAAGGTCGTGACCGATGCCAACGGGCTGGCCCTGTATTTCTCGCGCGCACCGATTCCCTGCTGGCGCGATGGTCAGGGCAGGCCGCTAGCCGGTTCGGCTTTGCGCCATGTCGGCCTCTACGCTTACCATGCGGGTTTCCTGCGCAGGTTCCCGACTCTCGCGGTGAGCCCGCTGGAGCAGATCGAGTCGCTTGAACAGTTGCGAGTGCTTTGGCATGGCGAGCGAATCGCGGTCCATGTCACCTCCGAACGACCCGGGCCCGGCGTGGATACGCCAGAAGATCTTGATAGGGTCCGATGTTTGTTGCGAGCCGCCGCTTGACAGCGGGCAAGCTGTCAGCTTTCTGACGGTAAGCCCATGCTATTCTCCTCGACGATAAATGCAGGTACCCGCCTGATTTCCGCAAAATATTGAAGGAGACCCATGCGACTGATTCTTCTCGGTGCCCCAGGCGCGGGCAAAGGAACGCAAGCCACATTCATCTGCCAGAAATTCGGAATTCCGCAGATCTCCACCGGAGATATGTTGCGGGCAGCCGTCAAAGCCGGTTCCGAAATGGGTCTGGCAGCCAAAAAGGTGATGGATGCAGGCGGACTGGTCGGCGATGACATCATCATCGGTTTGGTCAAGGAGCGGATTACCCAGGCTGACTGCGCCAACGGTTTCCTGTTCGACGGCTTTCCGCGCACGCTTCCTCAAGCGGATGCGATGAAGGCCGCCGGTGTCAAACTCGACTTCGTGCTCGAAATCGATGTCCCCGACAGCGCCATCATCGAGCGCATGAGCGGTCGCCGCGTGCATGTCGGCTCGGGCCGAACCTACCATGTCAAGTTCAACCAACCCAAGACCGCAGGCATCGATGACCTGACTGGCGAAGCCCTGGTGCAACGCGACGATGACAAGGAAGAAACCGTACGCAAGCGCCTAAAGGTCTATCAGGCCCAAACAAGGCCTTTGGTCGACTACTACGCGCATTGGGCCGCCACTGGCGATGCCGGAGCACCGCAGTACCGCCGCATTGAAGGCATCGGCTCGGTGGATGACATCATGCAGCGGGCCTTGACCGCCTTGAACTGAAACAATAATTTTCGACTGACAAAGCCGCTGTCGAGCGGCTTTGTTTTTGACCTCCAATTGACGTTGACGTCAACGTCAACCAAACCAAGGAAACTCCATGGAAATCGCAGGCAAGGTATTCATCGTCACAGGCGGCGCCTCGGGGCTGGGTGAAGGGACGGCGCGTATGCTGACCGCCCATGGCGCCAAGGTCGTCATCGCCGATCTGCAGGTCGAGCAGGGACAGGCCGTCGCGGATGAGCTCGGCGGTGCATTTGTCCGCGCTGATGTCAGCCAGGAGGCTGATGGTCAGGCCGTGGTCGCCAGGGCATTGAGCCTGGGTCGCTTGATGGGCCTGGTGAATTGCGCCGGGATCGCACCCGCCGTCAAGACCGTTGGCAAGGAAGGCGCCCATTCGCTGGCGATGTTCGCCAAGGTCATCAACGTGAACCTGATCGGTTCATTCAATATGATCCGCCTGGCTGCCGAAGCGATGTGCAAGAACGAGCCTGAAAGCACTGGCGAGCGCGGGGTGCTGATCTCTACCGCGTCAGTGGCGGCTTTCGATGGGCAAATGGGCCAAGCCGCCTACGCGGCATCCAAAGGCGGTGTGGTCGGCATGACCTTGCCGATCGCGCGTGACCTGGCGCGCAACGGCATCCGCAATATGACGATCGCCCCGGGCATCTTCGGCACGCCGATGCTGTTCAGCATGCCCAAGGAAGTACAGGATGCGCTGGCGGCCAATGTCCCCTTCCCTTCAAGGCTGGGGACGCCGGCAGACTATGCCAAGTTGGTGCACCAGATCATCACCAATGAAATGCTCAACGGCGAAGTGATCCGGCTCGACGGCGCGATTCGCCTGGCGCCAAGGTAAGCACCGATCAAGACCGTCCGGTCAACTCCAGCGCCCGCTGGTAGACCGGCTTGTCGATCATTTGACCGTCCAGCTGGATCGCGCCGATGCCATTGGCATCGGCCGCATCGAAGGCCTGGATGACCCTCAAGGCTTGCTCGATTTGGGCAGCGTTGGGCGTGTAACAGTCATTGATGATTTCCAGGTATTTCGGGTGGACGACAACCGCGCCCCTGAAGCCGAGCGACCTGGCCTGCTCGACCCTGGCTTTGAAAACCTCCGGAGCGCCGAGTTCGGCGATCGAACCGACGAAGCCGATCGGCTGAATTTTTGCCGCCCGGCAGGCGAAAAGCACCATCATGCTCGGCATCATCAAGGTATCCGGTGTCGGGTCGGCGCCGCAATCGAGCGAGAAGTCTTCGCTACCCAGCATCATGCCCAGCACTCGGCGGTCGGCCGCAGCGATCTCGTAGAGCTTTGGCAAGGCCAAAGCGCTCTCGATCTGCAGCACAAAGCGCAAATGGCCGGCCGGTATTCCCGCAGCCCGCTCGAGCCCGGCGACGACAGTCGCCAGCAACTGCACATCGCGGGAATGTTCGACCTTGGGCAACATCAACAGGTCGAGCCCGGGGAGTACCGCCGCGCGCAGGTCAGTGATCGCGGTATTCAGGTCACCATTGATGCGCACGGCTGTGATCTTGCCCGCCGCTTTCAGACGCGCATAGGAAACCCCCAGCGTCTGCCTGGCAGCTTCTTTCTTGCTTGCATGGATGCCATCCTCAAGGTCGAGGATGACGGCATCGCAGGGTTTGGTCAGCGCACTGGCCAGCAAGCGTTCGTTGTCTGCCGGCACAAACAAAAAGGACCGGATCATCTCAGGTTTCATTCGGTTTCCTTAGGCCCTGTCAGCCATTTTTCATTGTCCTGTCCCAAGCTCGGTGCGCTGCGGCGCAAGGGTGGGCGCCTGCCGTTGATCTTGTAAGGCGGGGCATGGATGCGGTGCGAACTGCCGTCGACGCCGACATCATCGAGCAGCAACTCCCTGTCGATCATGTAGGGATGTTCGAGCAAATCGGCGATGTCACAAACCGGGCCCGCCGTGATGTCGCGTTCACTGAAGAACTGCAAGGCTTCGTCAAGCGTCATCAGCGAGAGATGGTCCTGCAGGAGCTTGTCGAGCGCGTCGATGTTCTGCAAACGCGCTTCATGGGTCGCAAAGCGCGGGTCACTCAAACCCTCGGGATAGCCGATGCCCTCGAACAATCGCCCCAGCGTCCCCTCCATACCGGCCGACAAAGCAACCCAGCGTTGGTCCTTGGTCTGATAGACATTGCGCGGCGCGTGGGTCGGCGAGCGGCTGCCGGAACGCGCGTGAACCTCGCCCGTCAACTCGTATTCGGCCGCCTGCGGGCCAAGCACCGAGAACAAGGGCTCGAACAGCGACAGGTCGATTTCCTGAACTCGCGGCTTGGCCGTCGCGCGCTGTTTATGCAGAGCGGCCAGCGCCAGCGCGGCGCCGTAAATGCCGGCGACAGAATCTGCCATCGCAAAAGGCGGCAGCACCGGCGGCCGGTCGGCGAAACCGTTCATCGCCGCAAAACCACTCATCGCTTCGATCAGTGAGCCGAAGCCTCCCTTCTTGGCATAGGCGCCGGTCTGACCCCAGCCCGAAATCCTCACCACGACCAACTTGGGATTGAGCAGTTGCAACGCTGCCTTGTCGAGGCCCATGCGCTCGAGCGTGCCTGGCCGGAAATTCTCCACCAGCATATCGGCACCAGCCAGCAGTTCACGCAAATGAACCTGGCCCTGCGGGTCACGCAGATCGAGCACCACACTGTCCTTGTTGCGGCTATAGCTCAACCAGTAAGTGCTGACACCATTGCGCTTCCAAGCGCGTAACTCGTCGCCCTTCTGTGGCGGCTCCACCTTGATCACCTGGGCACCCAAGTCGGCCAGCACATGGGTCAGCATATTGCCGGAAACCAGCCTGGACAGATCAACAACCCGTACATCGGCCAAGGGTTGAAGATCGCAATCCGGGTCTGGTTGGTTGTCGGTCATAGGGGTGCTCTCAATCGCGGTTTCTCAAGAAAGACCAAGGGATGCCCAAGCTTTGCACCACCTCGCCGGCACAGAAGCGAAAAGCCCTGGCAGACAACCGCCAGGGCTTTCCAGTTGATCAGTTCAGCTGACTTCAGCGCTTGGCGCTGCGCACCTGCACGCTCCAAAGATGGGCGAGGTCAGTCACGCCGTCGTTACCCTTGACATTGCGCCAGCTTGCCTGCGCCTTGCTCGATTCGCCGGCCAGCGCATGCGCCATGCCGAGGTAGAGCTTGGCGTCTTCAGGCCTTTTCAGATCGCCCTTGGCAATGCCCTGCTCGATCAACTTGACGCCCCGTGAAGCATCACCGCGCAGCGCATAGCCCAGACCGATGCTGACCAACGCATTGCCATCCTTGGCGTCCTGTGCCGCGCTTTCGGCCGCCGGCAAGGCCGCTTTGACCTCGGCAGACCGCTTCACCATCAAGTCCATCAAACGCTTGTGACGAGCCCCTTCAGCGCCCTGCCCCAGCACATTGGCGGCCATGCCCTTGTCGACGACCTGCTTGCCCTCTTCGGGATAGCCGGCCTGGGCAGCCAGCTGTGCCATTTCCATATAGTCATTGGCGCTGCGCATATTGCCTGTGGCCAGCTTGAGCCGATAGACGTCCAGCGCAAAGCGATCAGAAAAACCCTTCTTCTGCGGCAAGCCGCCGAGGATTTGTGCCCAGAGCTCCTTGCGCGGGTAATAGTTCAACAACTTCTCGGTTGCCAGCGCCTCGTTGGCCGAATCCTTCTGGCGGCTGGCCGCCGTCAGCAGCAGATTCAGTTTGTCCTGCGGCGGCGTACGACCGGCTTTTTCATCAGCGCTGATTTCTTCCAGCGTCTGCTTGATGATGCCGGCCATGTCGCCCGAATAGAACTGTGCCGAGGTCTGCACCTGCTTCATCGTCGCGCTGGTACCGCCCTCCTTGAAGTAGCGCTGCGACCAAGTCAAAGCACGCGCGTTGTCCTTGTTGCGCAAAAAAGTACCCGCGATCGACTCGATCATGCGCAACTGCTCAGGCTGACTGAGGCGTCCGCTGGCCTTCATCGCCTCGAAGCCCTTGACCATCGCATCGGTATCGCCCGCACCCGACGCTGCTGCGACACGCATGCCTTCGATGTTGAAGTTTTCGAACGGCGTACGCCCGCCAACGCTTTCGGCCTCATGCAATTTGGCCAAGGCGTCCTTGAACTTGCCCGCCTTGATCAAGGCGCTGGCTTCCTTCAAGGGTTTGCCGATCTCCGGGCGCACCGATTCGGCCTGCGCCTGGGCCTGTGCAAATCCGATGCTGCCGTCATGCGCTGACCCAAATACGAATGCTGCGGTGCCCAATGCGACCGTGGCCAAGGTCTTGAACTTCATACCCATCTCCTGCGAAAAAAAACGCGCAACCCCTGCGGGCGGCGCGCTGTTCAAATACTGATTCTCAAATCGTCACTTGACGAACTGCTCGTTGCCGACCATACCCATCTTCTTCACGCCCAGCCGCTGAGCAGCGGCCATGACCGTGGCCACGCTGCCATATTCGGCCAGCTTGTTCGGTTTGATGTGGACTTCGGACTGATCGGGTTCCGCTGCGACTTCGGTCAATTTGACTTCGACCGCGGCCTGATCTGCCAGCGCTACGCCGTCCCAACTGACCGTGCCGTCAAAGTCGATGAAGACTTCATGCACGATGGGGTCCTTCAGCGGCGGCGTTGTGCTCGGCGGCGGCATATCCAGATTCACCGAGTGCAACTGGATAGGAATGGTGATGATCAACATCACCAGCAGCACCAACATCACATCGATCAGCGGCGTCGTGTTGACGTCCATCATCACTTCCGGCTCTTGACTGCCGGAGGAACTGCCCAAATTCATACTCATGTCTTATTTCCTCGCCTCAACCGCCGCGTTCGGGGGGTTGAGTGACAAAGCTGACTTTCATGATGCCGGCGCGTTGGCAGGCAAAGACGACTCGGCCGACTGATTCATAGCGAGACTTCTCGTCACCGCGAATATGCACCTCGGGCTGAGGATTCAGCACCGCGATCGTTCCCAGACGCTTGACCAGCGCCTCGGTGTCAGCCACGGGGCTTGAGTTCCAGAAAATGTCGCCGTCCTTGTTGACAGCGATTTCGACATTTTCAGGTTTGGTGACACGCGCGATATTGGTCTCTTTGGGAAGAGACAACAACACCTGCTGGGTCACCGCCGGGATGGTGATGAGAAAGATGATCAAGAGCACCAACATCACGTCCACAAGGGGCGTGGTGTTGATGGTCGACACCACATCATCATCGCCGGAGGCAGATCCGACGTTCATGCTCATGAGGCTTGCTCCGCGCTGTCTAGGATGAAAGGCTCAATGCTTGCCGGATTGACGGTTGCCCATCAGCACGCCGTGCAGGTCAGCTGCAAAGGCACGTACTTCGCTCATCACAGCCTTGTTGCGCGTCACCAACCAGTTGTAACCCAACACCGCGGGCACAGCAACCGCCAGACCGATGGCGGTCATGATCAGCGCTTCACCGACCGGGCCGGCGACCTTGTCGATCGATGCTTGTCCGGCAATACCGATGGCGGTCAAGGCCTGCAAAATCCCCCACACCGTACCGAACAGGCCAACGAATGGCGAAGTGGAACCCACCGTTGCCAGGAAGCTCAGGCCGCCCTGAATACGGGCGTTGACTTCGGTCACAGCGCGGTCGATATTCATCGTCACCCAGGTATTGCGGTCGATGTTCTCGGTCAAGGCACCCTCATGGTGCTCGGATGAGTCGATCGCCGCCGCCGCGATGTAGCGGAAGGCACTGGTTTCAGCCAAGCCCTTCACGCCTTCGGCCAGTGAAGCCTTCTTGAAGAAAGTGACACGGACATCCTTGGCTTCATCGGCCAGTTTTTTCGTGTCCCACAGTTTGGTGATCAGGATGTACCAACTGCCCATCGACATCAAAGCCAGCAGAGCGAGCACACCCTTGCCGACCATGTCGCCATGCTTGATCATGGCCATCAGGCCGTATGGATTTTCTGCCTCCTTGGCGGCCACCGGCGCTGCGCCTTCAACTGCGACCGAAGCCGCAGCATCAGCCGGTTTCACATCTTGGGCATGGACAGGCGAGAAAGCAAGGGTTGCGGCAAATGCGACTGCGGCAATCAAGCCAGAAATACGAGAAATCATGGAGTCAGCTCCTGGAAAAAGAAAACAAAAAACTCGGTTTTGAGATCAAGGCTGGGCATCATTGCCCAGCCTTGCAGGGTCATTCAAAGGGGAAATTCTTCTGGCTTATTCGATGCGGAACTGGAATTCCTGCTCGAACACATGGTCGCCCGGGCATTCATAGGTATCGCGCAAAGTTGTCTCGATCGCTGAAATCAAGGCACGTTGCGCCTTGCGATCGACACCGCCGCGCAGCGGCACCACTTCAATCGCTGCCACGCGTCCGGCCTTGACCGTCGCGGTGACCTTGTACAGCGCTTCACCGCTCCAACTGATCGAAGGCAGTTCAGGCTTGCCCATCTTGGTGCAGACCATCGCAGCGCGCACCGGTCCGACCCTTGGTGGCGGAGGTGCTGCGACAACCGGCGGCGGCGCAGCACGCACCACCTGAGGCGGAGGCACCACTTGCGTCGACTGGATGGCACGGGCTGCTGGTGGCGCTGGCGCCGTGACCAGGAATTCAGGCGGCGGCACAAATGGCGGCGGCGGCGCTTTCAGATCGGGCGGCGGCGGTACGACCTTGTCGGGCAGATCAGGCGGCTTGACCTTCTCCTCGATCACCTTGGTCTCGATCGGGCCCTTGACGGCATCCAGTGCCTTGCGTGCCAGGCCACTGGCCAAGGCATAAACAATCACGATATGAATCAACACCACCAGGCCGAACCCAGTCAGGCGTGAGGAATTGTTCTTCTCCTGCGCAAAATTCATGCGCTCTCCTTCATATGACTACGAAATACATTCATCTACACAACCGGGGAAGTCCCAGTGCTGCTGCGATGGCTTCACCGGCCATCGGCCATCAAATCTTCATCCCTGCTTGGGCATGACCCACGCCGATTGGCCATTCAAGCATCCCGACAGAACAACTCTCAGCAATCCTCACAAGCCTTGTAACAAAACTACATCAGCATAGCCTAAAACAAGCACCGCATCGTATCTGAAATACCGGCAGATTCGACATGGGGTTAGCCCTGCCTTGAAGCAAAGTCGCCCTACTGCGAAGGGACTAGACCGAAGCCTTCAAACAATGCTAACCATGCAGTACCAAACGCAAGATCCGCGCCAACAATGCCAGCAATCCATCGGACAAGGGCCGGACCTGAGTCTTTCACTTGATCGACTCGAAGTTGCGGCTCGAATCCTATGCTGAAACCGCCTCCTGTCACCAATACAACAGACGCATTGATGGCAAGGCTGCTATGCGGTTGACTGTACTGCCTGGAACCCGATCGCTGCATGGATATTGTGAATGCGACCTATGCCCATAACGAAACCCTGTACGAGTCCCCTTAATTGCAATACTGTTCAGATAATAGACACCGACCTGGGTTGATGAACCTGGTGCAGTTTTTCTCCTCGATGGCGCACATTGAAGCTGCTCATCTTTCGACGCATGCCGCGCGGGTTGAGTCGGCCACGACTACTCACGCAGCGACCAACAGCAATCTCTGCGAGCAACGCTTCGTACCAATGGGGCAATCGCTAAGGGGGAATGGCCGCAGCTTGCGGCAACTTTCGCTTGATCACGCGCACTGCGTGCGAGAAGCTCAATACATCCGGGTCCAG
>CAIJIT010000329.1 GCA_903820745.1 uncultured Burkholderiales bacterium | reverse complement strand
GCCACGGGAAACCATCAAGGCTTACGT
The DNA here is from genome assembly GCA_903820745.1 of uncultured Burkholderiales bacterium. GTDB lineage: Bacteria > Pseudomonadota > Gammaproteobacteria > Burkholderiales > Burkholderiaceae_C > Paucibacter_A. The sequence goes on along the minus strand of CAIJIT010000329.1, from coordinate 7,000 downwards.
CGAGGCGCAGCGCGCTTGCTCTGCACCGTCAGCAGCCCTCACGGGCTGCCCCTCTACCTCCCCGCCATGAATGGCGGGGTTTCTCGGGAATTCCGATGAAAGCCAAGCACCCGCATTCACCGCGCAAACATGGCCCGCCACTGGCTCACCATCGCCGCGGCATTGCGCAGCAGTTCGCGCGCTTCCGGGCTGCCGGCCGTGGCGCTTTCAGCGCCTTTCTCGCTGTGCTTGGCCCGGGGCTGCTGGCTGGTCTGTCAGACGATGATCCGGCCGGCATCACGACCTACTCCTTGCTGGGTGCCGAACATGGCTACCGGCTGCTGTGGATCATTCCGGCTTCGACCTTGCTGCTGGTCCAGTTTCACCTGATGGCGGTGCGGCTGGGTGCGGCCACCGGCAAGGGCTTTGTCGGTGTGATCCGTGAGCGCTGGGGGCATGGCTGGGGCTATTTCGCCGTGACCGGCCTGCTGTTCGCGAATTTCGGCACGATCTGCGCCGAATATGCGGGCATTTCGGCGGCCGGCTCGCTGATCAATATCCCGTCCTGGGTCAGCGCACCGCTGGCCGGCTTGCTGATCTCGCTGCTCGTCGTGCTCGGCTCGTTTCATCGCGTCGAGCGCGTGCTGCTGGTGATCTCGGCCACGCTGGCGCTGTACATCGTCGACGGCATTTTGGCCGGGCCGGATTGGGCCGAGGTCTGGCACAACTCGGTCGTCCCGCATCTGCCGGTTGACCATGCCGGCTGGATCGCGATTGCCGCCACGCTGGGCACGACGCTGGCGCCCTGGGGCCTGGCCTTTATCCAGTCTTATGCGGTGGACAAGAAGATCACGGTTGCCAAGCTGCGCTGGGAACGCGTCGACGTCATCATCGGCTCGCTGCTGACCGGCATCATTGGGCTGGCGATTGCCGTCGCCTGTGCTGCCACCTTGCATCGAGCCGGCATCCAGATCAACGATGCGGGCGATGCTGCCAGCGCTTTGCGGCCCCTGGCGGGCAGGTTTGCGACGCTGCTGTTCGGCGCCGGCCTGCTCGGCGCGGCCTTGCTGGCCGCTGCGGTGGTGCCACTGGCGACGGCTTATTCGATCGCCGAAGGCGTCGGTGCTGCCGCATCGCTGGACCTTGACTCGGGTCGGTTCCAGCTGTTCTACGCCGCCTTCGTCGGCCTGACGGTGGCTGCGGTCAGCGTGGTCTCGCTGCCCGGCTTGCCGCTGATCCCTTTCATCTACGCGAGTCAGGTCGTCAACGCGGTGCTGCTGCCGCTGCATGTGATCGCGCTGCATCTGCTGACCCGCGACGCCGGCCTGATGGGCGAGGCGCGCACCGGCAGGGCCGGGCTGGTGGCCGGTTGGGTCAGCATCGCGTTGATCCTGGCCTGTGTGACGGCGCTGGCCTGGAGCTGGGTCGTCGCGACTGGCTGAGGGCTCAAGTGACCCTCGTCCGCTGGGGTGAATGATGCATTTCGATCACAGAATCGACCTGCATTCTTGGTACAAACCCTTGGCAGAGCGACTTATGGGCTGTGGCTGCGCCAAAGCCGCGCCAATAAGCAATACATTGCAAGGCTCAACTTCAACTTCTCGCCAGAGACGGCGCGGACCAGGCAACGATGAGCGAACTCATCCTCGAGACACGTGGACTCAGCAAGGATTTCAAAGGCTTTACCGCCGTTGACAATGTGGATCTACGGATCCAGCGCGGTCATATCCATGCGCTGATCGGCCCGAATGGCGCCGGCAAGACCACTTGCTTCAACCTGCTGACCAAGTTTTTGGTGCCGACTCGCGGCAACATCGTCTTCAATGGTGTTGACATCACGGCCGAAAAGCCGGCCGAAATCGCCCGCCGCGGCGTCATCAGATCGTTCCAGATTTCGGCTGTTTTCCCGCATCTGACGGTGCTCGAAAACGTCCGCATCGGGCTGCAGCGTTTCACCGGCACCAGTTTTCACTTCTGGAAGGGGCTGACCGGACTGAAGCAACTCGACGCCAGGGTGTTGGCGCTGTTGGAACTGGTCGACCTGCGCGATATGGCGGCGCTCAAAGCGGGCGATCTGCCTTACGGGCGCAAGCGGGCGCTCGAGATCGCGACGACGATGGCGATGGAGCCGGCCTTGATGCTCCTCGACGAGCCGACCCAGGGTATGGGGCATGAAGACGTGTCACGCGTCACCGATCTGATCAAGCGGGTCGCCGAAGGGCGCACCGTCTTGATGGTTGAGCACAATATGAACGTGGTGGCCAAGATCGCCGACCGCATCACCGTGCTGGCGCGCGGCGCGGTGCTGGCCGAAGGCGATTACGCCGAAGTCTCGAAACATCCGGCGGTGCTTGAAGCCTATATGGGCAGTGAAGCGACCGAATTGGTGGGGGCTCATTGATGCAAGCAGCACCAGCCGCCATCGAAATTGTTGATCTGCACGCCTGGTACGGCGAAAGCCATATCCTGCATGGCGTCAATCTGAGTCTGGCCAAGGGTCAGGTCCTGACGGTGCTGGGTCGCAACGGCGCCGGCCGCACGACCACCTTGCGCGCCATCATGGGCTTGACCGGTTCGCGGCGCGGCTCGATCAAGATCCACGGCGTCGAGACCATTGCCATGCCGACGCATCGCATCGCCCACCTCGGCCTGGGTTATTGCCCTGAAGAGCGCGGCATCTTCGCCTCCCTGACGGCCGAGGAAAACCTGCGCCTGCCACCGCTGCTGGCGGGCGGGGGCAGCCAGCCGATGAGCGAAGCGCAGATTTACGAGATGTTTCCGAATCTGGCCGAACGCCGCCACAGCCCCGGCACGCGCTTGTCGGGCGGCGAGCAGCAGATGCTCGCGGTGGCGCGCATTCTTCGCACCGGCGCCGACATCCTGCTGCTCGACGAGATTTCCGAAGGCCTGGCGCCAGTGATCGTGCAGGCGCTCGGCCGGATGATCAGGACGCTGAAGGCGCAGGGCTTTACCATCGTCATGGTGGAGCAGAATTTCCGTTTTGCCGCCCCTCTGGCCGATCACTTCATCGTGATCGAACATGGCGAAGTGGTGGCGTCATTTGCTGCTGCCGAGCTGGCCGAAAAACAGGCCTTGCTCGACGAGTTGCTGAGTGTTTAATCCGTCTTTCAACCATCACCAGGAGACATCCATGAACCACACCATGAAACTTATCGCTCTCGCCGGGCTCACTGCCTGCGCTGCCATCAGCGCTCAGGCGCAGATTTCTGGTGATGTTGTCAAGATCGGCATCATCACCGACATGTCTAGCGTCTATGCCGACATCGACGGCCAGGGCGGTGTCGAGGCGATCAAAATGGCGATCGCCGACATGAAGGGCATGGTCGCCGGCAAGAAGATCGAGCTGATCTACGCTGACCACCAGAACAAGGCCGATGTCGCTGCGAGCAAGGCACGCGAATGGATCGACACCCAGGGCCTCGACATGCTGATTGGCGGTACCAATTCGGGCACCAGCATCGCGATGGCCAAGATCGCTGCCGAGAAGAAAAAGCCGTTCATCTCGATTGGTGCCGGTTCGGCCCGCATGACCAATGAGGACTGCACGCCATACACGATCCATTACGCTTACGACACCGTGGCCCTGGCCAACGGCACCGGCGCTGCAGTGACCAAGGGCGGCGGCAAGACCTGGTACTTCCTGACCGCTGACTATGCCTTTGGCGCCTCGCTGCAGAGCGACACCGCAGCGGTTGTCGCCAAGTCGGGTGGGCAGGTGCTGGGCAGTGTCAAGCACCCGCTCAATGCCAATGATTTCTCGTCCTTCCTGCTGCAGGCGCAGGGCAGCAAGGCGCAGATCCTCGGCTTGGCCAATGCCGGTGGCGACACCATCAACTCGATCAAGGCCGCCAACGAGTTCGGCGTGACCAAGACGATGAAGCTGGCCGGGCTGCTGATGTTCATCAACGACATCCATTCGCTTGGGCTCAAGACCACCGAAGGCATGTACCTGACCGACAGCTGGTATTGGAACCAGAGCCCCGAGGCGCGCGCCTGGAGCCGCCGTTTCTTCGAGAAGATGAAGCGCATGCCTTCGTCGATCCAGGCCGCTGACTATTCGGCCACGATGCATTTCCTGAAGGCCGTCGAAGCCACCAAGAGCGATGACGCCGACAAGGTGATGGCGCAGATGAAGGCCACGCCGATCAATGACTTCTATACCAAGGGCACCATCCGCAAGGAAGACGGCCGCGGCATGCATGACATGTTCTTGCTGCAGGTGAAGTCGGCCAAGGAATCGAACGAGCCCTGGGATTACTTCAAGGTCGCCGCCCGCATCCCGGCTGTGGATGCCTTCACCAAGCTGGCCGACAGCAAATGCCCGATGTTAGCCAAAGCGAAGTGACGGACCGACCGCCGCTGGCGCGCATGAAGCTCCGAAGAGCGCATGCATGTCGACATCGATCCCGCAATCCGCTGCGCTCCGTGATGGGCTAGCTCGGATTGAACAGATCAAACTGAAAACAGATGACTGACTTTTTCGGCATTCCCCTGCCGGCCCTGCTCGGGCAACTGCTGCTGGGCCTGGTGAACGGCTCGTTCTACGCGATGCTGTCGCTGGGTCTGGCGGTCATTTTCGGCATGCTCAACATCATCAATTTCGCCCATGGGGCGCTGTACATGATGGGCGCTTTTCTGGCCTGGATGGGGCTGGAATATCTGGGCCTGAACTACTGGCTGATGCTGCTGCTGGCACCGCTGACAGTCGGCTTGCTGGGAATCCTGATCGAGCGGCTGCTGCTGCAATGGCTGTACAAGCTCGACCATATCTACGGTCTGCTGTTGACCTTTGGCATCACGCTGGTGACCGAAGGGATTTTCCGCAGCTTCTATGGCGTTTCGGGTCAGCAATACCAAGTGCCTGATCAACTCGCCGGCGCCACCAATCTGGGCTTCATGATCCTGCCCAATTACCGCGCCTGGGTGGTGGTGGCTTCGGTCACCGTCTGCCTGGCGGTCTGGGCCTTGATCGAGAAAACCTCGCTCGGCGCAACCCTGCGGGCCGGCACCGAGAACCCCAAGCTGGTGCAGGCTTTCGGCATCAACGTGCCGCGAATGATCACGCTGACCTATGCCGGCGGCGTGGCGCTGGCGGCTTTTGCCGGCGTGCTGGCCGCTCCGATCCTGCAGGTTTCGGCCTTGATGGGGACCAATCTGATCATCGTCGTCTTCGCCGTTGTGGTGATCGGCGGCATGGGTTCAATCCTTGGCTCGATCCTCACCGGCCTGGGCCTGGGCATCATCGAGGGCCTGACCAAGGTGTTCTACCCCGAGGCGTCGAGCACGGTCGTGTTCGTCGTCATGGCCATCGTGCTGCTCGTGCGCCCGGCCGGTTTGTTTGGCAAGGAACATTGATGTCCAGCGCAGCCTCATCCAGAAACCCCTTGCTTGGCTATGGCGCGTTGTTCCTGGCGATTGCCATGCTGCCCTTGCTCGGCTTTTATCCGATCTTCATCATGAAGGTCCTCTGCTATGCCTTGTTCGCCTGCGCTTTCAACCTCTTGGTCGGCTTTACCGGGCTGCTCAGTTTCGGCCATGCGGCATTTCTGGGCACTGCCGCTTATGGCGCAGGCCATGCGCTGAAAATCTGGGGTCTGCCGGCACCGTTGGGCATCCTGTTCGGCACTGGTGCGGCTGCGTTGATGGGTCTGGTGATCGGCCTGCTGGCAATTCGCCGCACTGGCATCTACTTTTCGATGATCACGCTGGCTTTGAGCCAAATGCTGTTTTTCTTCTTTCTGCAAGCGCCATTCACCGGCGGCGAGGACGGCCTGCAATCGGTGCCGCGCGGCAATTTCTTGGGCTTCGACCTGAGCCGGGATCTGAACCTGTATTACTTGGTGCTGGCGATCTTCATCGGCGGCTTCTGGATGATCTACCGCACGGTGAATTCACCATTCGGCCAGGTCTTGACCTCGATCCGCGAGAATGAGGCCCGTGCCACCTCGCTAGGCTACGACGTTGACCGCTTCAAGCTGCTGGCCTTTGTGCTGTCGGCCGCCCTGGCAGGTCTGGCCGGCGCCACCAAGACGCTGGTGCTCGGGTTTGCCACGCTGACCGATGCGGTCTGGACCACATCCGGGCTGGTGATCCTGATGACCCTGGTCGGCGGCATGGGCACTTTGCTCGGGCCGATGGTCGGTGCGTTGATCATCATTTCCCTCGAGAACAAGATCGGCGACCTGGGCAAGGCGCTGGCCGACATGACCGGCGTGGCCTGGTTCAACGGGCTGGGTGAATCGGTCAGTCTGGTGACCGGCTTGATCTTCATCGTCTGCGTACTGGCTTTCCGCCGCGGCGTCGTCGGCGAAGCGATCGCGCTGCGCGACCGCTTGCTGCAGCGTTCGACCGACAAACAAAGCTGAAGGGTTTCCCATGTTGAAGATTTTGTCCGCCATGGTCAGTTTGGCCCTGCTCGTTTCATGCGCCAGCGCGCCGAAGCCCTCGGCTGCGGTGCTGGCCGATCTGGCGCCATCGGGCCAGTTGCGCGCCGCCATCAATTTCGGCAACCCGACGCTGGCGGTGAAGGATGCTGTCAGCGGCCAGCCGAGCGGCGTCTCGGTGGACCTCGCGCGCGAACTGGGGCGCCGCCTTGGCGTGCCGGTCGAGCTGGTGCCTTTCAATGCGGCGGGCAAGGTGGTCGAGGCTTTGGGCCAGCAAACGGTCGACATCGGTTTCGTCGCGATCGACCCGACGCGCGCGCGCGACATTGTCTATTCGGCGGCCTATATCGTCATCGAGGGCGCTTACCTGGTGCAGCAGGGCTCGCCGATTCGCAGCAACGAAGAGGTTGACCGCCCGGGCGTGCGCGTGGCGGTTGGTTTGGGCAGTGCTTACGATCTGTACCTGACGCGCGAGCTGAAGCAGGCGAGCATCGTCCGTGCGCCGACCTCGCCCGCCGTGGCCGACTTCTTTCTGACGCAAAAGCTCGATGTCGCAGCAGGCGTGCGCCAGCAACTCGAGGCTGATGCCAAACGTCTTCCCGGCATGAAGCTGCTCG
>CAIJIT010000328.1 GCA_903820745.1 uncultured Burkholderiales bacterium | reverse complement strand
CGGATGGACCGCTGCCATCTGAAGGGTGAATTGGGCGACCGCTTGCACGCGGTGCTGTGCGCAGCGGGCTACAACATTCGCTGGCTGCTGAGGATGATCGTCCTGAAAGGCCTGCGGGCTTTTTTGCGCCTGCTGCAGGCGGCAAGATTGCCGGACTTTGGGCGCGTATTCGGCGCTTTGATTTCGAAATTCGCCCGATTCACAAGACTGCCGGCGGCAACGACGGCGCTGGTGAGTTGAAATTGGATTTTTCAGGGACGACTAAGTGGAGAGGGCGCCCTGCAAATCTTCAGCATCGAACCAACCGCCGACGGTCAGCACTGCCGCTTTGATTCCCTTGAGATGGGGCGCGATATTGCGAGATTTCCAGTAGTCGTCGTAACGTGGATGCTCGACCATGATGTCAAACATCGGATTGCCGGGTTTGCCAAGAGACTTGGCGATATTGGAAAGATTTCCAAGTTTTAGAAAATAGTCGTATCCGTTGGAATTATTGTAGTCATGCGGAACAAAAACCTTCGGCCCCTCGGTGGGGTTGTCCTGGGACTTGAAGAAGGTCAGGAAACTGTAGTTGTGAGGCAGCATAAATGCCCCACCGTGGTAAGAATCATCCCCCATGTACATGTCGGCAATAGGTGCTTGCGGCGAGGCGGCCTTGATCGCGGGATGGGAGTCAATGATAGAAGCTGATGTGTAGAAGCCAGGGTATGAAATACCCCAAATTCCGAGCCTCCCGTTATGTCCGGGCACATGGTCGAGCAACCATTGCACGGTGTCATACATATCCGTGCTTTCGTCCACATCTGCGGTGGAATTTTTGACAACTTTGTGCGGCGTCATTTCAATGAAATTGCCCTCGGACATATATCGTCCTCGAACATCCTGGCAAACAAAAATATAGCCAGCCTTCAAAAACTCGTCGGTAGGCGCAACCCGCCCATATTTCTCTACACCGTATGGCCCGCAGGCGTAGGGTGTTCGCTGCATCAAGAATGGATACTTGATACCGGTTTTTTTCGGAATATGTAATACAGTAAATAAATTTTTTCCGTCACGCATCGGAATCCGGTACTCATACTTGGTATAGGCCTCCTTCAAGTCAAAGGGTACGGCCAATGGAGTACTGGGTGCTTGTGTTTGTGCTTGTGTCGGTTGCAATGTGACTGTGCAAGCCACAAGCACGCAGATAAAAAAGGCGAATGATTGAATCAAGATGTAAATCCAAGTAAGGGAGTTGTGCGCGCGGGTTCAAGACAATCCAATGCAACTAGCAGTATCGCTCTTTGGGTTGACGTTCAATTAGCGTAAAAACCCTCGATCCGTACGAGACGAAATGCAGGGCGTACTCAAGTCGCAAAGAAAAATATTTACTTCGCATGCGGCCAGCCTTTTACTAGCCAACGCAAGTATGACGCCAGCCCCATTGGTAAATGAGCCCAACTGAATGCGATGGGCCACAAACTCGGCGGCCCGCAACCGGCCAACCGCCTCGCCGCGATCCTGGTCGGCGCGCCGACCTTGGGCGGCCAGCCGGTCGGCAAGAACCGCGTCTACGGCGCCAACGATCGAAGGCGCAACTCGGGGCTGGCGCTGGGCTATTGAACCTGGATTGAGCAGCGCCGGCGCCCTGCCCGTAGCGGTCCTTACGACGCAATTTGGCTCAGACCGTTTCCACTGCGAACCGGGAGTAATTTCTCCTTTCCTGCCCCGAACAACCGGCCCTAAATCGTTGCGAGGCGCTGCACCATGTCGGGAAACTGCGCCACCATCCGAATCAGCAGCGCAGCCTGTGCGTTGGGCTTTGCCCGGCCTTGTTCCCAGTTTTCAAGCGTCCGCACGTTGGTGCGCAAGTAGTGCGCAAACACCGGCCGCGACAAGTGCAATTGTTCGCGCACTTGAAGCACCTCTTGCGGCGAAAGCACCGGCGCTGGTTTGTTTTCAGCCTTGAAGGTGCGTAGCGTCAGCTTACCCTCGCGCTCGGATTTCAAGGCGTCAAAGCCTTCTGTCAGTTCAGCAAAAATATCGCGCTTATTGGCCATTACGTTCTCCAACTGCAGGCTGGCGGTTTTCCAATTCGGTTTTCAAAAGATGCTTGAGTACTTTGCGCTGTGCCGGAGTCAAATCGTCGACTTGGTCCTTGTCATAGACAGTAAAAAGCCAAAACTGATCATTACCTGAGCACCAGCGTTCACACACCAGTAATAAATTACCGGCAGTCCACCGCGCTTTCCCTTACTGCGACGTGGATCCGCCTGACGCAGCTTGCGCAAACCACCCGTTCCTTCGATGACAGCACCTGCCGTCGGGTTTTCCATCAACTCCAGTTGCACCAGCCTGTAGACCTCGTCATCCAGGTAGTCTTTGCGAGTTCGCTCAAAAGCAGGCAGTTCAACAAAGGCGGCTTGCATCGGAGATGTATACGTTACTTGCGTATCTTATGTGGATCCCGGGATCGAAGATTGCCCAAACCGGACCGGCAGCGGAATTGCCTGGGATCGCGACGTCGTTGACTTACGAAAGTAGCTCGTAAATGCCAAGAACCAGTCCGGGGCCGGCGCATCGGCGACGCGCCAGACGCTTGTGCCAGGCAATGCTGGCCTTGCCAAGGGAAACCTGGATGGGTCATCCATTCCATGGCCGGGATACTTGCAGCAATGGCGCCGTTGACTTTCCTAGCCGTCGAACAGGCGATGCGCTTGGGATGCTCGAACTGCTGGAGATGGAGCGGCAGGGCCATCGTTGGCCGCGCCCGGCCGCCACCCGCACGGGTTCAAGGCTGAGCGGCGCCAGCCAGCAGATGCCTGTCGAGAAACTCGAGAATGCGACGATTGGCCTCAAGCTGGTTTTTCTTCTTCGAGAAACCGTGTCCCTCGTCATCGAACACCAGGTATTCCACCGGAACGCCGTTCTTCTTGACCGCCTCGACGATCTCGTCACTCTCCGGCTTGATCACACGCGGGTCGTTGACGCCCTGAATCACCATCAGCGGCTTCCTAATCTCCTTGGCGTGGAACAGCGGTGAAGTCGCGATCAGAAAGTCCTTGTCCTTTACCGGGTCGCCGACCTCGGCGTACAGCGCCAGGCGGAACGACTCCCAGTAGGGCGGGATGCTCTGCAAGGTGCGCAGCCAGTTGCTGACGCCGAAGATGTCGACGCCGACCTTGAACGCCTCGGGGCGGAACGCCATCGCGGCGAGCGTCATGTAGCCGCCGTAAGAGCCGCCCATGATCCCGACGCGCTCGGGGTCGATGTGCCCCAGGCTGGCCAGAAAGGTCTTGGCTTCGACACAGTCCCACAGCGGTTCGCGGCCATGCTTGCCGTCGTCGGCGGTGTAGAAACTCTTGCCGTAGCCCGAACTGCCGCGGTTGTTGATGTCGAGCACCGCGTAGCCATGGTTCACCAGGTACTGCACCATGGCCGAGTAGCCGCGCGTCGCCTGGCCGCCCGGGCCGCCATGGACCAGCACGATCGCGGGAACCCGGTGTCTGGTCGAAGCCTCCCTGGGCTGGTAATAAATCGACGGAATCACCATGCCGTCAAAGGACTTGAAGCGCACGACCCTGGAGTCGATCAGATCGGACGGGTTGATCTCCTTGGACAGGCTGCGGGTCAACTGTTGGACCCGCTTGGAGGCGAAGTCATAGACGAACAGGTTGCTCGGCGAGCGATCACCGTTGAGGTAGAAGGCCAGCTTGGCGCCGGTTCTGGAAAAGCGCAGTCCACGCACCTCGCCGCCAGGCAGCGCCGGCATCGCGACCGACTTCTCCTTCGCGCCCTCGACGACCCGAATCACGGTGCTGGCGTCGGCGTTCACTCCGGTCACACGGTAGCGTCCATCGCGCGAGTAGTAGCTGAACACGATGTCCCAGTCCGCCTTTTCCAGCTCGCTGGTGACGCCGCTGGCCAGATCGTAGCTCTGCAAGCGTTTGAACTCGCTGCCGGCGTTGCTCAGCAGGAGCAGGCGTTTTGATTCAGGGTCAAAGCTCGCCGCTGAATGCGCGGCCACGCCCTGGTGGGCGGTCAGGTGCTTGAGCGCCTGGCTTTGCGTGTCGTAGAGGTACACATCCGAGTCGGCTGTGGTGTTGGCCTTGTCGAGCGCGATCCAGCGCCCGTTGCGGCTGATTTCGGAGATGCTGTAGCCCTTGTCGTTCTGGTAGACCAGACTGCGCTGATAGGTCTTGGCGTCGTAGCGGTAGAGGTCGAAGAACCTAGGGTCGCGCTCGTTGGTGGTCACGTAGAACGCGCTGTCGTCTCCGCTCCAGTCGGCAAACTCGGCCTTGAGCTTGTCGCCCGGCGTCAGGTCCTTCTCGCTGCCGTCGAGCTCGCGCACATAAAGATGATTCTGTTCGTCGCCGCCCTGGTCCCGCGTGAACAGGACGCGGTCGTCCTTCGGGAAATAGCCGACCGCGTAATGGCTGTCGGTGGTCGATCGGGTCAGCGCCACCGGTTCGCCGCCGGCAGCGGCGATGCTGTAGACGTTGAAGATGCCGCTGGCATTGCTGGAGAACAGAATGCGCTTCTCGTCGGCGCTGAACGATGCACCGCGCAGCGAGGTCGTCGCCATGAACTGCTCGATGCTGTAACGCTTGACGGCCTTGGCGGCTGAGGAATTGCTCGCGCCCTTGCCGGCGCTTGCGGTGGCTGCCTGAGCGCCGCCGTGCAGCATGGCCGCGCCGAGAGCGATGGCCGACAGCAGCGCGAGAAGCCACGAACGGCCTGTTTGTGTTGTCATGGTTTTTCCTCTTTATGGCGCCCAGAGCCCGCCCCCGGCGAAGCCTCAGTGTAGGCCGATGGAACGCGCTGCCGCTGCCGCGATGCGATCAACTGCGCAGCTGATCCTGCGCGGCTGCCGCGGGCAACATCAGTTCAGGCGCGTGGATTGAAAGGGTCGCGCATGCCGGGGCCCGAATCGATCCACACGCTCTTGACTTCGGTGTACTCGTGGATCGCTTCACGCCCGTTTTCGCGCCCCAAGCCGCTTTGCTTCATGCCGCCGAACGGCATCGAATAGCCAGTCCGGCGATAGGTGTTGACCCAGACCGTGCCGGCCCGGATCTTCTTGATCATCCGGTTCGCGCACTTGATGTCATTGGTCCACACCCCTGCGGCCAGACCGAAGCGGGTGTCGTTGGCGATCGCAATCGCATCGGCTTCATCCTTGAACGGAATCAGGCACAGCACCGGCCCGAATATTTCCTCGCGCGCAATCCTCATGCTGTTGCCGACATTGCCGAAGATCGTCGGCTCGACGAACAGGCCTTTCTGCAAGGCGTCCGCGGTCGGGTGCTGGCCCCCGGTCAACAACTCGGCGCCATCTTCCAGACCGACCTGAATCCAGTGCATGACCTTGTCGTACTGCATGCGGCAAGACAAGGTGCCCATTTCAGAGTCGGGATGCAAGGGGTCGCCGAGCTTGATCGCACGGGCACGCTCCACCAGGCGCTTGGCGAATTGCTCGTAGATGTCCCCATGAATCAGCGCACGCGATCCAGCCAGGCAGGTCTGACCCGTGGCACCGAAGATGCCCGCCAGAATGCCGTTGATGGCATTGTCGAATTCCGCATCGGCAAACACGATATTGGGTGACTTGCCGCCAAGCTCGAGCGACACCCGCGCCAGACGCGATGCGGCCTCCTTCGCAACTGCAATACCGATCGCGGTGGAGCCGGTGAACGCGATCTTGTCGACGCCCGGATGCTTGACCAGCGCCGCCCCGACGCTGCCATCGCCAGTCACCACATTGAAAACGCCTTTGGGAAAACCGGCCTTCTCGACCAGTTCGGCGAAGACCAGCGTCGACACCGGCGTGACTTCCGAGGGCTTGACCACGATCGTATTGCCTGCCGCGAGCGCCGGGCACAGCTTCCAGAACAGCAAGGCGAGCGGGCTGTTCCAGGGAGTGACAGCGGCGATCACGCCGATCGGCTCGCGCGTCGTGTAGTTGAACATGTCAGGCAAGCTGACCGGCACCGTGTCGCCATGCAGATGTTCGGCCGCACCGGCGAAGTAATAACAAAATGCCGCGAGCCCCTGGGTCTGACCCAGCACCTCGCGCATCAGCTTGCCATTCTCGAGCACCTGCACATTCGCGAGTTCCTGGAATTCGCTTTCGATCAGGTCGCCAAGCTTGCGCAGCAGGCGCGCCCGCTTGGCGGGCAAGGCGTTCGCCCAATCGCCCTGTTCGAAAGCAAGCCTGGCTGCGGCCACCGCCGCGTCCACATCGGCTATGGTCGCGGTGGGCACACGCGCCCAGGCAAGGCCCGTATAGGGATCGATGCAGTCGAACCCTTGGCCATCGGCCGCATCGACCCACTGGCCATCGATATGCATCCGGTAGGACCGGAAAT
>CAIJIT010000327.1 GCA_903820745.1 uncultured Burkholderiales bacterium | reverse complement strand
GCTGGAGTTGGTCAAGGCCGTTCGCGCGGTGCTGCCGACACAATTGCTCTTGTTCCGCATTTCATTGACGGATCTGGTCGATGGAGGCTGCAGTTGGGACGAGGTGATCGAGCTGGCGCTGGCCTTGCAAGTTGCCGGCGTCGACCTGCTCAATAGTGGCGCGGGTTGGCATGAATCGCGTGTTCCCACGGTGGCCTCGCTGGTGCCGCAAGCACCGTTCGCCCATCTAACCTGGCGCTTGAAGCAAGTGCTGAAGATACCGGTGATTGCCAGCAACCGGATCGCCATGCCCGAGACCGCCGAAGCGCTGCTGGCAGGCGGCCAAGCTGATCTGGTCGCGCTGGCGCGGCCGCTGCTGGCCGACCCGGACTGGGCAGTCAAAGCGCTCAGCGCGCGCAGCGACGAAATCAATACCTGCATCGCCTGTAACCAGGCCTGTCTCGATCGGGTCTTTCGTCAACAACCGGTAACTTGTCTGGTCAATCCCCGCGCCGGCTTTGAAACCCTGAGGCAGTTGCGCCCGGCAGCTATCAAACGTCGCCTGGCGGTGGTCGGCGGCGGACCGGCCGGGCTGGCCTTCGCCGCAACCGCAGCCCTGCGCGGCCACCAGGTGACATTGTTCGAAGCCGGACCGGCGCTGGGCGGCCAGTTCCTGCTGGCCATGCAGATCCCGGGCAAGGAAGAATATGCCCAGACGCTGCGCTACTACCAGCGGCAGCTGGAAATACAGGGCGTTCAAGTGCACCTGAATCTAGCGCCAAGCGCCGAGCAGTTGCAGGGCTTCGAGCAGGTCATGCTGGCGACCGGCGTGCGGGCGCGCGAGCTCGATCTGCCGGGTCTGCAAGGCGATCCGCGGGTGCTCGGCTATGCGCAGGCGCTGGCCCAGGGAAGGCAATCGATGGGTCGCAACATCGCCATCATTGGCGCGGGCGGCATCGGCTTCGACATCGCCGAATGGCTCAGCGATCCGGGCCTGCCGCCAACTCTGGCCAGCTATCAAGCCAGTTGGGGGATCGACGCTGAATTCCGCCAGCCCGGCGGCCTCTGTGCGCCGGATTTGGCGCCTTCGGAGCGACAGATCTGGCTGCTGCAGCGGCGGCCGGGCAAGCCGGGCCAGGATCTGGCACCGAGCACCGGCTGGATTCGCCGCAATTTGCTCAAGCGCCGCAATGTGCAGATGCTCGGTGGTGTTGACTATCTCTACCTCGACCAGCAGGGTCTGCATCTGCGCGTGGATGGCCTTGCGCAATGCCTGGCAGTCGACCAGTTGATCATCTGCGCGGGTCAGGAATCAGAACGCGGGCTGTTGCCTGAGCTGCAGCGGCTCGGCATCGCAACCGAAGTCATCGGCGGCGCCGATGCCGCCGACCAACTCGATGCCCATCGCGCGATCGAGCAGGCTATGTTGCTCGCGCTCGAGTTCTGAGGCGAACTCATTGAGCGGTTTTGCGGCCGAGTTGCAGTTTCAACCGCACCATATGCTCCATATAGACCAGTGCTTCCTGGGTCGTGGTGTCGCGGCCGATGCGCGCGCCATAGACCTGCAGCGCGCCCTGCAGCACTTCGACATCTGCAGGCGCAGCCAGCCAGGCCCAGTCGGCCAGACTGGCGGCCAATGCCGAATCGGTGCGGCTGAGCGCAATCGCTTTGCTCATCAACTTGCGCGGTCCGCCGGCCAGTTCGGCGATCACCCGTCCCTGGTCCGACAGCGGGGCCGGATTCCAATGCGAAGGCAGATCGTCCCACCAGCCGCCATATTGCTTGACCACCATGCGCGCAATGTCCTTGGCGGTGGAATAGTCTTCGCGCAGATTCTCACGCCCAGCCAGGGCGGGCGCCAGCTTGATACGGTCGATCACCTGGTCGGTGCGCAGACCTGCGTTGAGGCCTGCCAGCGTCTGCTCGGCAATCGACTCCAGCGCCTGCGCATGACTGCCGAGCTTGTCCTGGATCTCTTCCTCGCTCAGCAGCGCCGGGCCATGCATGCTGAGCAAGCGCTGCGGCTTCAAGGCCATCATCTGGCGCAATGCCGAGGCCCATTCCTCCGGGTAACGCTGGCGTCGCTTGCCATTGCCCGCATTGGGCATGAACCCCTGGTAATAGTCGGCGCTGACGACGATGCGCCGGCCCGGTACGCTGACCCAGAGCTGGTCCTCGGTCTCGCCGCGCGACTGCGTCAATACGAATTCCTCGCCCCCGACCTGCAAGCTGATCCGGTCATGGAAAGTCAGGTCCGGACGCAGCACATCGCCCCAGTTTCGCGGCACGACGACTTGTTGATTGTTGCGGGCGATCAGGCCGTAGCTGAGCAGATCCTGGTCCATCTGCGTGATGAAGCCCGCCGAGCTGACGATGCGCGGTTTGCCGCCACCCGGCCCCATGTCCATCAAGGCCCAGGCGCCCCAGGCATGGTCAGCGTGGTAATGGGTGAAAACAATGGTGTGGATCGGCTGCTGGCTCAGCGACTTGATCACATCGCGAAGTGCTGGTCCTGCGGGTGCATAGCCGGAATCGATCAGGACCAGGCCGGCATCGGTCTCGAACAAGGCGATGTTGACGAAGGGCAGCCGCAACAGCCAACTGCGCGACCCCTGCGGCTCGACCTTCAGCTTGGCCCTGGAATCAGCGATCGCCGCCGCATCGTCGCGGCTGTACATCTTGTTGGCAATCGCTGCCGAAAAATCGCCACCGAACGCGCCGCCCCTTGTGATCGCCTGCATCAGCGCCGGATACTCGCGGATCACTGCGGCGCGGGCCAGTTTGGCGGCTTCATTGGGCGCAAGAGCAGGTTCTTCATGGGCGGCTGCTTGACCGGCAAGAATCAGGCTGATGGCTGCGCATTGCAGCGCATGCATCCAATGCGATCGAGTTATGGCCATTGCGTCTCCTGAAAAAGAATGCGTCAAGGGAGTTGACGTTCGACTTTGGGCATCGCCCATTCGGGTTTCAATACTTCGGCCCGGGGTTGGTAGATGCGTGCATTGATGTAGAACTTGTGGGCCAGCGGGCTGGGCAACCAGTTGGCCAATTTTGCGGAATCGCTTGGCGGCGCAGGCTGGATCCAGATGTCGAGGCTGCCGTCGCCATTGCGGACCAGCCCTTCGGTGCGGTCGCCGATTGAATAGCGATTGATCTTGTTGGCGACCATATATTGCCCATCAGGCAGAAATTCGTACAAGCTCAAGGACCAGAAAGCATCGGCAGGCAGCTCGCCAGCCGGCAAATGCAGTCGATAGCTCCGTCCCTGACCGAGGATTTCATCATTGCCGTCGGTCACGCCCATGAAGTAGACCGCCTCGGCGGCTTCGAGCCCGAAAATGCCGCCCGAATTGGCCGCCGAACCGGCCCGCATCGGAAAATTGCCGGCAAAGTTGCGCGGCAAACGAAACGGGATCCAGCCATTGACCCGGGTGACATCGCGGCGTGCCCCATCAAGCGCAGTCTTCAGCCGGCTCAGAAGCGGCGGCACCAACTCGCGCCAGCGCTGCTGCAAGTCGGGGGCAAGTGCACCAAAACTGCAGCCTGCACCGCAAATGCCGAATGCCTTGAAACCCTGCAACATGGCTGTTTCGCCCGCGGGCGGCGGATTGCGCATCAGCGCTTCATTGATGACGTCGAACATCCGCCCTACATCGCCCTTTAGCGGCGGTTGGCGCGGACCGTCAGGGGCTTCGATTGCGACCGGCACAAGGCCGAAACCATTCTGCACCTGATGGGCGTTCAACAGATCGGCCGGATCGCGCAACAGCACGCGCAAGTTGACATAGAGGTCACGCGAGCTGGCCCGAACGACCTCATCGGCAGGCGGAATTTCACCCTGCCAAGCGGGCCCGATGATCGCCACCTTGCGCGCCTTGGTGCCACTGCTGCGGCGGCCGAAATAGGCGAAGCTATTCGTATCCGCACCGATCAGCACCAGCACATAGTAACGATCAGCAGTGTCGGGCAAGCTCAGGACGACCGGCGCTTTGCCGACGTCAAGCCAGGCGGTCGAGTAAAAGGTGTCATTGATCGGCCCGTTGGCCCAGCGATCAACCGGTGTGGCCAGATGACGCTGATGGCGAAACTTGTTCAAGCTCGTGGAGGTCAGCGAATCGGCATGATTCAGCGCTTGATCGCGCAGCCACATGAACTCGAAATAAGGATAGGCATAGATGAAGGCCGAACGCAGTTCGGCATCGCTCGGCGAAGGCGCTTGCGCGCTGGCAGGACTTATTCCGAACAGCAGCGCCCAGAAACTGACGCATAAACCGAATTTCTTCATCATGGGGCGTGGTTAACCAGATCAATGGGTCTACTCCGGATCATTCTTGTATCCGACGCGCGGGCTTGCATCGTCCGTTTGAACAGCAATCGCAATGACCTGACCGAAAGCCGAAGCGTCCGAACGGACGATGCCTGAAACGGCTTCTGACCAACAATGCAGACCTCAAGCTGCTCGCTCCAAATCCATGAATCCATCCTTCACCGCCTTGCTGCAAACCGGGCGCATCGGCTCGCTGGAACTGAAAAACCGCATCATCATGGCCCCGATGGGCTCCAACTATGCCGAGGCAGATGGTTTCTGTGGCGAGCGCATCCAAGCTTATTACGAAGCCAGAGCCAAGGGTGGCGCCGCCCTGCTGACGATGGGGGTCTGTGCCGTCGCCTACCCTGCGGGAACGGCCGAACCCTTCCAGGTCGGTGTCTCGCGCGACGACTTCATCCCTGGCCTGGCAGGCATTGCCGAGCGCGTCCACAAGCATGGCGCG
>CAIJIT010000326.1 GCA_903820745.1 uncultured Burkholderiales bacterium | reverse complement strand
GGACCGTAAGGCCGGTTTTTCAAATAGGCGTAGGTCTTTTCGTCCGGGCCGATGATCCCCAGCCGAGCACCGGCTTCGATCGACATATTGCAGACCGTCATGCGCTCTTCAACCGACATGGCCCGTATGGCGGGGCCGTCGTACTCGATGGCATGCTGCAGCGCGCCGCTGTGACCGACCTTTGAAATGATTGCCAGGATGACATCCTTGGCCGAAACCCCTACGGGACGGCTGCCGTGCACCCACATACGCATTTTCTTCGGCTTGCGCTGCCAGACCGTCTGTGTGGCCAACGCGTGCGACAACTCGCCGCCGATGCTAAAGGCCAGCGCGCCCACGGCGCCCTGTGTCGAGGTGTGCGAATCGCCGCACAAGACAATCAGGCCGGGTTGTGTCATGCCCTGTTCGGGGCCGACCAGATGCTGGATGCCACGGTATGGATCGCCCAGGCCGAACATCCGGACCTTGGCCTCGCGGACATTGTTCTCCAGCGTCCGGATCATGTTGCGGCGCTCATCGTCGACAACATCTTCCATTCGCGGCCCGCCACTGGCAACATAGTGATCGGCCACGCCCATGACCTGATTCGGCCGCCTGACCTCGACACCTTCCTGCCGCAGAATATTAAAAGCATGCACCGATCCCTCGCTGCATAGCAGCCAGTCGACGTAGAGCAGACTCTGGCCGCCTTCGTCTTCAATGATGGTGTGCGATTTCCAGATCTTTTCGAACAGAGTGAGCGGAGCGTTCATTCAGGAGTCCTTGCCCGAGCGGGCAACACTCACGCCGTACCGTTCTTGCAGTTCCATCATTTCGGGCAGACGAAGCAGATTGTGACGTTCGTCATAGCCGGAGATTTTTGCAAAGACTTTTTCGAGAGAACCGGTCGACTTCAGTTCGCGCAGCACGTCCTGCACGGCGGAAATGGCGGCGCGCATGATGAAATTGGGATAGATCACCACACTAAAGCCGAGTTTTTCAATCTCATCCGCTGTCAGGAACGGGGTCTTGCCGCTGCCACCCATGTTGTAGAGCGCTGGCACGGAAAAACGGCGCGGCACTTCGGCCAGCTGTTCTACCGTGCGCAGTTCTTCAACAAAAATCATGTCGGCACCGGCCTCGACGTACTGAGCGGCGCGGTCCATGGCGGCGTCATAACCTTCGACCGAGTAGGCATCGGTACGGGCTATGAGCATGAAGTCCGCGTCGTGGCGCGCGTCGACTGCGGCTTTGATCTTGCTGACCATCTCTTCAACCGGAACCAGCGTTTTGCCGGCAAGGTGGCCGCAGCGTTTCGGCCATTGCTGATCTTCCAGATGAATGGCGGCAACACCGGCGCGTTCGTAGGCGCGAACAGTACGCATGACATTCAGGGGATTGCCATAACCTGTGTCCGCATCGGCGATGAGGGGGATTTCGGCCGCGTCGGCGATGCGCTCGGCGTTATCGACCATCTCGGTCATCGTCAGAAGGCCAATATCAGGCAGGCCCAGACGCACGGCGGCAGTGCCGCTGCCGGTCATGTACAGCGCCTCGAATCCCTCTTTTGCTACGACGCGAGCGGTCATTGCATCCGCTACGCCGGGGGCGAGTATGAGCTTGGAATTCGCTATGAGTTTGCGAAGTCTGGTAGTTGCTCTTTCCATGTCCACCTCCTATGGATTTTCTTGCCAACCGACTCAGCGTGCCGGTGATTGAATGCCTTCAAGAACAGAAAACGCCTCATAGCCTCCATGGCCGCAACGTAATGACTTCAATCACCTGCTGCGAGCCCTGCAAAGGCGATGGCCCGGTCGCTGCTTTGCGGTGCCCGACTGTTCGAAGCCGACCACCAGCGGATCGACCAGCGGACACAATCTTGCGTCGATGAGTGGAACAGGTTTTGGTATTGAAGTCATGAGTGAATACTAGGTAGCTAGAAAAAAAATTGTGACTGACCGCGCCTTGTCCAACGTGGTGTGAGCCCGAAAGGGCCCGAATATTTCCATCCAGAAGTGACACCGAGGCAAGGAATTTTCTGCTGACCTGACTTGTCCTTGATCAGCCTTGGAGGGTGATCGGCATGGCTGAGGCCAAGCCGCGCACCATTGCGCAACTGCAGGAATTTTTGGACATGCCTCAGGCGGTTATTTTCTCCGGCAGGCTAGCGCACAGCGATGCCCAGCGGTACGAGCACATCACAGTCGCGTACTCAAGCGCTTTGACTAGCTTGCCAAGCGCTACGGCAGGCCTTGCGGGCCAGCGAAGTGGAATCGCTTATCCTGCGTCTGGCGAGCGCAGCGCCAAAATACCGAGGCCCGTACGCCAACAACATCCATAGGTAACAGATGCAGCAAGCCGATCTCGCAATTCCGACGCTACCAAGCCGGTCGATCGATCACACCGTGGCTTTTTACAGGCAGCTGGGCTTCGAAGGGAGCGCGCATGAATTCAATAGCGCTTATGCAGTGATGCGTCGGGGCGCCGTCGAGATCCATTTCTTCACCCATAAAGAGCTTGTCCCCGCCGAGTCATCAGCAGGTTGTTACATCCGGGTCCAGGACGTTGACAACATTTACCGCGCTTTTGCTACTTGCAAGTTACCCAAGAAGGGCATACCCCGCATGGACGCCCTGGAAGACAAGCCGTGGGGGCTTCGGGAGTTCGCCGTCATTGACCCAGACGGCAACCTGCTACGCATCGGCCAATTGCTCGAAACAATAGCGCGCGAAGCTGCCACAACATGAAGTTCATCGCAGCGATCACCCTCGTCGCCGGTCTCCTTGCTGGAGGCGCCGCGCAAGCGCAAGAAGCAGAAAGTATTTCCAAGGCAAGCGCTGCTGCTGGTCATTGGCTGGCGCTGCTTGACTCGGCTGGCTACGGCGAAAGTTGGGCCCAGGCAGCGACAATTTTCAAGAATGCGGTGACCGAAGCCGACTGGGTCAAGGCAATGTATGCGATCCGGGCACCCCTGGGTGCGGTCAAGTCCAGGCAATTGAAATCGACACAATTCACCAAGACCTTGCCGGGCGCTCCAGACGGAGACTATGTTGTCGTGCAATTCGAAACCAGGTTCGAAAACAAGGCCGCTGCGATAGAAACGGTGGTGCCCTTGCTGGAAAAGGATGGCGCCTGGCGGGTTTCTGGGTACTTCATCAAATGACATGATCTGGTCCGGCGTTAGAGCCGAATGGCCGTGGCCAAGACTCAGTCCGTACCCGGATGCAGGACGACTACGCAGCCAAGCAGAGCACTTCAATGCCAGAATCAATATCGACAACCGAGGCCTGACCCTTACAGACATGAAAAAACGTCCCCTCATACAACGCCTGCGGGCAAAGAAACAGGTCAAGAAATTGGCCGGCGTGGTCTGCTATGCCGACGAGCAGGCCTGGGCCGAAATAAAACGCAAAGCCCTCGACCCTGAACTTTTTGAGGCCAGCTATGCCGATTGGCTGGACATGGCCAACGAAGCGATTGCCTTACTCGCGCAGTCCCAGGTGGTGGCGGTCAAATGCCCGCTGCTGCCAGCCGAGTTCGAGGACTGGTGCACGGTCAAGGGCAGGGAAAACAATGCCCCAAGTCGCGCTGAATTCGTCGCGGAGCGGATGCACGCTGAATCTGGCAATCGGGACTGAACCCTTGGCGCAGTTGATGTTGCTGGGTGAAACCAACCACCGAATTTTCGCTGGAGCATTCAAAGCAATGCGTAAATTTCTAACGCTTATGCTGACGGCCCTCACGCTGGCGTCGCCCTTGGTTCGCGGCCAAGACATATCAAGCCAGGCCTTGGTTCACGAGGGTCTGGTGACCGCGCCAGTCGACCTGGTCTGGTCGGCATTGACGACACGATCAGGTCAGGAATTCTGGATGGTGGCCCACTCGGAGATCGACCTCAGAGTCGGCGGCTTGATGCGAACTCACTACGATCCCAAGGGCGAAATCGGCGATGCCCAGACGATCGAGAACCGTATCCTCAGCTTCGAACCGGGCCGCATGTTGTCGATCCAGGTGAGCAAGGCACCGCTGGGATTCCCATTCCCGGATGCGATCAAGGCGATGTGGACGGTGATCTATTTGACGCCGGAAGCTGGTGCGCAAACGCGGGTGCGAATCGTCGGACTGGGCTTCGGCGACGACCCGGATTCGCAGAAGATGCGCCAGTACTTTGATCGCGGCAACGCTTACACCTTGAGGAAGTTGCAGGAGCGTTTCGCTGCGCCTGCGCCAGTGCGTTGAGGATCGCGCCAAAAGATCAGTCCGATTCCTGCTCGACCGGCTTCGCCTCCGCCCGCCAGCGTAGCATGCCGCCGGCCAGATTCGCCAGCAGGGTGAAGCCGGCTTTTTGAACCTAGATTCGGCAGTTGGACGCGAACGAGGGCTGCGATGCTTGCGCGGGCAAGGCGCGCCGACGCAGTGGGCTGATGCCCAGAAGCAACGCAGCCAGCGTGCCGTAGCGCGGTTCAATCGACTGCTTAGCGCTCTCACCCATTGGGTGAAGGCAGGCGGGCGGCTCAGTTGCAGAAAAAGAAGCGGTGGCGGCGAGCGAGTTCAACCCAGGGGACGCACGCCGATCAGGGCCAGATGACCCCAGAACGCGAACGCGGCCCAAGTCACCACGCCGACGACGACGGTGGCCGCAGTGGCCAGCCCGTTGGACGCCAATCGCACCGGCGACTGCTGGCGATCCCGTTGGCGGGCGGCCCGGAACGACAGCACCGCCCAGATCAGGAAGCTGCCGAACAACAGCAGGTCGGCCAGCGTGTTGTTGGCAAGCACATGGGCCAGGGCCCAGACCTTGACGCCCAATATCATCGGGTGGCGAAGTTTGGCTTTGATGGCATTGCGCGGCACGTAGGCGGCCACCAGCAGCACAAAGGCGAGCAGCGTCAACAGGGCGGCCAGGTGATTCATGCCGCGTGGCGTGGGCCACAGCACCATCGGGCTCTGCCGCGCCAGGCCGTAGCCCCAGACGATCAGCACAAAACCGGCAATCGACAGCGCGCTGTAGCACAGCTTCCAGAGGGCCTCGCCGCGTTGTGCCAGTTGGGCTCTGCGCCAGTTATTGGCGAAGATGCGCACCGAATGCACCCCCAGGAACAGGACGAGACCGGCAATAAGTTCAATCATGGGTTTGCTTATCAAACGTGGTCAAACGGGATCAACTCGGGACGCGGGGGCAGGTCCAAAAACTGAACCCCTAGAAAAGTATCTACTTCGGCAGTCATATAGGCAAGATCAATCCGACCCCTGCTCGACCGGCATCGCCTCGGCCCGCCAGCGCAGCATGCCGCCCGCCAGATTCGCCAGCAGCGTGAAGCCGGCTTTTTGCAACAGCACGGTGGCCTGGGCCGAGCGCGCGCCGGACCGGCAGACCGTGACCACCGGCCGGGCTTTGTCGAGCTGATCACTGTGGGCGGACAACTGCGACAGCGGCAACAGGCGCGCGCCGCGGATATGCCCGAGTGCATCGGTGAATTCAGCTGCCTCGCGCACGTCGATGACCTGGATTTCTGCGGCGCGGCTGCCGGCGATGCGCTCTTCCAGCGCCGCTGGTTGAATCTCCCAGATGCCGCCGAAGTTGCAGGTCAAAGGCGCCCAGCTCGCCTCCTGCGGCACAGCCGCGCTGGCGTCAGGCTGACCACAGCGCAGATTGGCTGGCACCGCCTGATCCATCAGCTTCGGGTGCGGCAGACCAAGGTTGTCCATATATCCGGCAAAGTCAGCGGCGTTGATGTCACCGCCCAGGCGCGGGTTGAAACGCTTTTCCTCGGCCACGCTGGTCACGGTCAGGCCGCGGTAATCATGCCCTGGATAAATCAGGCAGTCGCCTGGCAGCGAGAGGATCTGTTCGTGCACCGACTGGTACAGCAAAGCAGCGCTGCCCTGCTGAAAATCGGTGCGGCCGCAACCCCGGATCAGCAGGCTGTCACCGGTGAAGACCATGCTCTGGTCGTCGAGAAGATAACTCAGGCAGCCGCCGGTATGACCCGGCGTGGCTCTGACTTCGAGATGCCGCGAACCGAACCCGACGCTGTCACCCTGCTTGAGCCAGCGGTCGGCGTTGGCGGCAGACGAAGCCTCGGCCAGCATGATCCGACTGCCACAGCGCGACTTCAGCAACCAAGCCCCGGTGACATGATCGGCATGCACATGGGTGTCCAAGGTTGCGACCAAGCGCAAGCCGAGTTCACGCAGCAGCGCGGTATCGCGGCGGACGTTCTCGAACACCGGGTCGATGATCAGCGCTTCGCCAGAAGCGGCGTCGCCGAGCAGGTAGGTGTAGGTGGACGACTGCAGGTCGAACAGTTGGCGGAATACAAGCATTTTTCTTCCCTTGCAAAGGCATCAGCCTATGCCAGAAATTTCAAATTGGTTTGACCCAGCGATCATGGATCAACATGCCGGCGACCATGGCGGCGCCGAAGATCCAGGCAGGGCCAAGACCGCTGGCCATTGCGACCAAGGCCGGCCCCGGGCAGAAACCGGCGATACCCCAGCCGATGCCGAACAAGAGTCCGCCGCTGATCAGGCGCCAGTCGATGCGGGTGGAGGTGGGAAGCTCCATATGCTCGCCGGTCCATGAGCGCTCGCGGCGGCGCGCGACGGCGAATGCGACCAAGCCGACGGCGATCCCGCCACCCATCACCAGCGCCAGACTCGGGTCCCATTGACCGAACAGGTCGAGGAAGCCCTTGACCTTGGCCGGATCGGTCATGCCGCCGGCAATCAGGCCCAGGCCAAATAACAGGCCGGCGACGGTTGCTATCAGTTCGCGCATCATCAGTCTTTCAAAAGGCGTGGCGAATCAGAAAGACGGTGGCGAAGCCAGCGCCCATGAAAACCAGCACATTGACCAGCGAGCGCAGCGACAGGCGACTGAGGCCGCAGACCCCATGGCCGCTGGTGCAACCGTTGCCCAGGCGCGATCCGATGCCGACCAGCAGGCCCGCAGCGATCAATCCCGGCCAGCCGACATCGACGCTCGCCTGCGGCAAAGCGACAAAAATCCACCAGACCCAGGGCGCCAGCAGCAGCCCGACGATGAACAGCAACCTGCTACGTTCAGGCCTCAGGCTCGCACCTGTCAGCCATGCCCGCAAGGGGCTGGCGATGATGCCGGCGATGCCGGCGATCCGGCCCAGGCCCAGCACATAGAGCGCCGTGGCCAGGCCGATCAGCAATCCGCCGGCCAGCGCGGTCCAGGGGGTGAACTGAGTCCAGGCGATATTCATTCGATCTTGCTTTGGGCTTGTGTTGACGGACGATTCAGCGCTGGGCCAGCGGCATCAGCCGATCCGATGACTCGACCTCGTCCCCGCTGTCGAGTTCGATGGCCACCTGGGTGCAGACGGCGCGGCAGAGCAGCGCCACCCGTTCGCTTTGCAGCCGGTAGTAAATCTGGGTGCCCTCACGTCGCTTGGCCAGCACGCCACTTCGGTACAGGGTGGACAGATGTTGCGACATATTCGGCTGGGTCGTGTCGATCAGCGCCAGCAGCTCGGAGACGTTCTTCTCCTGCTGACAGACAGCGCTGATGATCTTCAGCCGCACCGGCGTCGCCAGCACCGCGAAAAGCTCGGCGGCGGACTCGAAGACGCGATCCTCGCTGCTCTGCGTCTGGCTGCCGGACTTGGGGCTGGTCGATTTATCCATGACTAATTTTATTCGCAAGCAGCGCGGTCGGATTCGCCTGGCTCACGGCTTGTCCGACTGGCTCAAGCTGGCAAGGCCCAGCACATCGTCTTCGGCCATTTCGCCGGGAATTTGCTGACGCAAACGCCCCTGCCGATCGACCAAGCAAGTCATCGGCACCATCTGGCGCGAGGTGAACTGATCGCGCAGCCCGGGCATGCCGGCGAGCACCGGAAAACTGTAATTACCGGCGCGCATATAACGCTTCACCGCTGCCGCATCGCCATCAAGCGCCACGCCAAGCACGCGTAAATTAGCGCCAGCGCTGACCCGGTGCAAGCGGTCGATGCGGGCATTGTGTCGACGGCAGTAAGGGCACCAGGTGGTCCAGAAGACAAGCACGGCCGCCATGTCGCGCCAGTCCTCGGGCTTGAGAACCTGCCCGTCCAACAAGGTCATGACGGGCCAATTGACGAACCCGGGGGCGGCGACGGCCAAGCCCGCTGGGGCGGCGATGGCCATGCCGGCTGCGCCGAGCAATTGGCGCCTTGTCGTCATTTGTCCAACTCCTGCTGTTCCATCAGCAAATAGGTGTTGTAGGCGTTCATCCGGTTGGCGGCCCGGAACAGCGGCAAAGCCTCGAAGCGCGTCCAGTCAGTGCTGGCATACGCGTCCTCGAAAGGCTCCATATTGCGCGCCGCCTCGCCCATCTTGCGGCGCAGATACAGCAGATAGTCGCGGGTCAATTGCAGGTCAGCCATCGGGTCAGTCGATACCGGCCCGTGGCCCGGAATCACCAGCCCCGGTTTGAATTCAATCATGCGATCGAGCGACTTGATCCACAAACGACTGTCAGCCTGACCGACAAAAGGCACCCGCCCCCGGAAGAACAGATCACCGGCGAACAGCACGCCGGTCTGGGGCACGAAGACCACCAGATCCTCGGGTGTATGGGCCGGGCCGACATGGCGGATCACAAGGTCGACCGAACCCACGCGCAGCCGCGTTTCATCCGCATCAAGCCACTGATCAGCAGGCACCAGTTGCGTTTTCTCGTCGATCCAGGGCGCCAGCTCCTTACGGCTGGCTTGCAAGCGCTGCTGCGCAGTTTCCGAATTCAGGTAGAGCCGGGCGGCAACATGGGCCAGCAGGGTCGCCCCCGCGGCCTTGAAAACTTGCAGGCCGTAGATATGGTCGGCGTGGTAATGGGTCACGATCACGTAGCGCAGCGGCTGTTGGGTCACGCGGCGGATCTCAGCCAGCAACTCGGACGCCATCGCAGGCGAACCCAAGGCGTCGATCACCACCACGCCATCGTCAGTGACGATGAAGCCGGCATTCGAGATGAAATTGCGGTTGCCAGGAGTTCCCAACGCCGCCGCGCCTTGGACGATCCAGGTGTCTTTGGCCACCTCACTGACCTGCAGCCCGGCAGCAGCGGCCTTCGCGATGACGCCGATGCATAGGCCAATCAACAACCAGCGGGGCAGTTTCATTGATAGCTCTCCTGCGCTGCGTCCGTTCCGCTCAGATGGTCGGGGATGCCGTGATCGAGCTGCCCGGCCGGGTGCTGATCAAGCAACCGGTCGGTGATCGCTGCGGCGATCCACATGGCGGTCAAGGTCACATAAGCGGTGATAGTGAATATCGCTGCGCCAGACAGTCCGGCACCCACCGCGCAGCCACCGGCGAGCATGCCGCCGAAACCCATGCAGAGCGCGCCGATGATGTAGCGCCGCATACCGGGTCCGCCCTGGAAACCTTCGAGCTTGAGTTCGCCAAAACAAGCTGCAGCCAGAAAGGCCCCGATGAACACCCCGGGCACCAGACCGAGGTCGAAGGTGGGTTCCTTGTCGCTGGCAAAGAGCACGCGCGACAAGACTTCAGCCGATGGCCCGGTAAAGCTCAGCGACTGGATAGGATGCGTTTCGAATGACACTTGGGTGACCAGATAGGTGGCCCACCAAGCCGCAGCGATTGTCAGACCCACACCGACCGCGCCGGCCCAGGCCCAGGTCTGCACCTGCTGGCGCCGGGCACAGACGACTGCCGCGCCAAGCCAGACCGCTCCGAACACAAAAGCGCCCCCATGCCCGAGGCCGGTCAGGGCGACCAAGTCGCGCGACGGTCCGCCTTCGACCGTCCACCAGCCCGAAATCAACTCGCGCACAGGCGCCAGCATGCCGGTCCAGGTGGCCTGCGCCGCCACGGCAAAGACCAACCCCGAAATCAGCGAGCGCAGATTGCCCTGAGCGGCCAGCACCAGCAAGCGGCTCGAACAACCCCTTGCCAGCACCATGCCAATACCGAACAGCGCGCCGCCAATGGCAGCACCCGAGAGGCTGCCGCGCGCCGTGATCTGGCGCGCGCCAGCGGCGTCAAAGCATCCGGCCAGCACCAGCGCCTGGGTCGCCAGGATCGCCGTCGAAAAAGCGAACAGCCAGACCGTCAGCTTGCCGCCGGTGAAATTGCGCGCAAACTCGATCACCGCCGAACGCAGGCAAAAACGCGAACGCTGCGCGAGGAAGCCGAAGACGATGCCGACCAGCAAACCGGTCAACGCCAGCGCGCGACTTTCGCCGGCCCATTCAACCGCAGCCGCGACCATCGGTTCGAGCTGACTCATGGCTTGTCCGGCCTAAGGCTTGATGTAAGCCGCGCCTTCCTTTTGCAACTTGGCGACACGCACGACCCCAGAAGGCGTGAAGTCAGCCTCTTCGATGAACTGATCCTTCTTCAGATTACGGGTCTTCAAGGTAATCTCGCAGACCTCGAACTTGACGCCGCGGCTCTTCAGTGCGGACACCAGCGGAGCGTATTCGGTGCCGTTGGGGTTCTTCGCGCCATCCATCAAAAAGTCGATACCCGCTGCATGAGCTACGGCCGTGATCCTGGCAGTCGGGTCGACATCGAGGTGGTTGCGAATACTGCGCAGGCCTTTCAAGGCCTGGGTCGCGGTGTCATCGAAATGGTAGACCACCAGGTCCTGGGCCCAGCCCAGGCCGGTGGCAAACGTGAGAGTCAGGCACAGCAGCCATTGGCGAATTTTCATCAGTCACTCCTTGGATAAGTCGGATTCAGAATTCGATCGCTTCAGCAATCGCCTTGATGCCGGCCAAAGCACAGGCATCGTCGGCCTCGCCGCCCGGCGCACCGGAAACGCCGATGCCCGCCAGCAAGCTGCCCCCTGCGGCGATGACCTGCCCCCCGCCGATCGCCATCAAATGGGGCAACATGCGGATGCCGCTCATTGACTTGCCGGCCTGCGTTTCCATCGCCAAGGCTGCCGAAGGGATGCGAAAACTCGCTGCAGTCCAGGCCTTTTGGGTCGCCGCATCAACCGTGTGCGCGCCGGCATAGCGGTCACGCAGCAGCACTTGCAACAGACCCGATCGGTCGACGACCGCGACCGCGACCTGGAAGCCGGCCTTGCGGCAGTCAGCCAGCGCCGCCTGTGCCGCCAAAAGCGCAGTTTCCGGCGTCAGCAGCTTCACTTCGAAGGTGGCTTGCTGGGCCCGCGCAGGCAAAGCCAGAACAGCGGCAATCGCGAGAAACACCCTTCGCAGATTCCTCATGCTTCAGCGCCTGCTTATGCCGGAATTGCCCTGCATGCCCAGCAGGGTCGGGGTATTGATGCGACGCGGTCTGACATGACCACCCGGCTGCGACTTCAGCCAGCCTTCGAGCAAATCCCAGACCGGCTTGCTGCCAGGGGCATTGCGCGCTTCTTCTGCCACCGGTGCCCATCCCGCCACCTTGTACTTGCGGTCAGCGTCGATCGGTTTGCCAGCCAAACGCATATTGCTGATGCGTTGACCCATCTTCGCCGTCGGCTCGCAGCTGTAGGCCAGCCCACCGACGCGCACCATGTCACCGCCCTGCTGGTAATAGGGGTCAGGGTTGAACAGGTTGTCGGCCACGTCTTCGAGAATCGTCTTGAGCGTCTCGCCGCTCATCTCGCTGACCGTTGTATTGGGGTAAGTGATCGCCAACTGATCCATCATCAGCTCGCGCGTAATCACATCGCCCGGCAGCAAGGTCGTTCCCCAGCGGAAGCCGGGCGAAAAGGCGATCTCGGCGCCCTGTACATCCATCAGCGCATCGCAGAGCAGTTGGTCCCAGCTGCCGTTGAAGTTGCCTCGCCGATACAGCAGGCCATCGGTGATGGCGAGCTTTTCAGCCAGTCTGGCTTCGAACGGCTGGCGTACTCGTGCGATCAGGGCCGCCATCTCGGGATCGGCCTTGATCTGGTTGGAGAAAACCGGCAGCAGGCGGTAGCGAAAATCGACCACGCCGCTGCCCTTGACCTCTAAGTCCATCACGCCGAGGAATTTGCCATTGCTGCCGGCATTGGTGACCAGCGTCTTGCCTCCGGCGTTGGCCACAGGCACTGCCAGTGGCACGCCGTCATGGGTGTGACCACCAAAGATCGCGTCGATGCCGCGCACCCGCGAGGCCATCTTGAGATCGACGTCCATGCCGTTGTGCGACAGCAGCACCACCACCTTGGCACCCTTGGCGCGCACTTCATCGACCTGCAACTGCATGTTCTGCTCCTGGATGCCGAAGCTCCAGTCTGCGACGAAGTAACGCGGGTTGGCGATCGGCGTGTAGGGGAAAGCCTGGCCGATGATGGCAACCGAAATGCCATTGATTTCCCGCAGCACATAGGGCTTGAACACCGGATCACCAAAGTCATTGGTCTTGATGTTCTGCGCGACGAATTCGATCCGGCCCTTGAAATCTTTCTCGACGATTTCCTTGACCCGCTCCATGCCATAGGTGAACTCCCAATGGCCGGTCATCACATCGACGCCGAGCAGTTTGCAGGCGTCGACCATGTCCTGCGCGTTGGTCCACAACGACGTCGCCGAACCCTGCCAGGTGTCGCCGCCGTCGAGCAGCAAAGCGCCAGGACGACTTGCCTTCATCTGTTTGACCAGGGTGGACAAATGCGCAAAGCCGCCGACGCGGCCGTAGCGGCGTGCAGCCAACTCGAAGTCGATCGCCGTGAAAGCATGCGCTTGCGCCGAGCCCGGCTTCAGCCCCGTCGCCTTCAGCAACGACTCGCCGACCAGATGCGGCAGCTGACCTTGCATCGAGCCGATGCCGATGTTGACCGTCGGTTCACGGAAATGCACCGGCAGCAATTGGGCATGGCAATCGGTCATGTGCAACAGCGACACATTGCCAAATTGCGGCAGGTCGTAGAGCCCGCGCTGCGCGGTCGTGGCATCAGCATCAGCCCAACGGCCCAGGCTCAGACCGGCGGCCGAAGCCGCCCCCAGCACCTGCAGGAATTCCCTCTTGGACAGATTCATCGCTTATTGATTCACTGGCGACTTAGGATCCAGGATCAAGGCCATCAGATGCTTCAACTGGGTCTCGTCAAGCAAGCCGGCATGGCCGAAGCGCGGCATGCCCGAGCAGGCGTTGTAGGCCTTGGCGTTCCACAGCTTGGTCCAGGTGTATTCGACGATGGGCCTGGCAGCAGCACTTGCCGGGTCGCTGATGCCGCGCATCTTGCCGTAGTTGTAAAGACTCGGCCCGATGGTGCCGAACGAAACTTCAGCCTTGCTGATCTGGTGGCAGTTGTAGCAATTGCCGCCGTTGGCGCTGCTTGCAGCCGATTTGTCGGTCCAGGTCATGCCGCGACCGTTCTGCGCCAGCTTTTCGCCTTCGCGCCAGTCGCCGATGAACACGCCGTCCGCTGGCATACGCACCGTGCTCAGCGCCTGCTGCTGAATGCTGGCCGCCAATGCATCGGGCAGATTGGCCGTCTGCGCCTTGGAGCAGGCTTGATTGGCCGCATCCTGCTGCAGCCGATCGATTTTGGCGATGCCTTCATCGCGGAACGAGCCGCTCATCATCTGCGCCGTCAGCGCGTCGTAATCGGGCGCCGGCGGCACCGCAGCACAAGCGGCGACCAGCAACACCGCCGCGGCCAGCGAAATAATTTTTTTGTTCATCATGACTCCTTCAGCGCTTCAAGGCCGGCGCGATCGACTCGGCACCGCTGGCGTTCACGCCCATATAAACACTCAAAGCTATCGTCACCGGCGAGGCATAGCCCGGATAGGGGAAGCGCTGCTGGCGGTAGCAGTCATTCAAGCGCCGCTGCATGCCCCACATCTCGCCGCTGCTGACGCGATAAGCCGGCCAGGCAGCAAAACCAATACCGTTGCCGGGGTTCTTGGTCAGCTCGGGCAGGTCCTGCAAGCGGATGCGCTTGTCGGGTTGGCCATGGCATGAAGCGCAGGAAAAATCGTAGGGTCCGCCGCGATAGAAAAAGGCGCGCTTGCCGAGTTCGAAATTCTTGCGCTCTTCGGCATGGGCCTGCGACAGCTTGAATTTCATGCCGCGCGATTCACCCGAAATCCATGCGGTGAGGCCTTCAAGGTTGATCTGTTCACCCTTGCCAAACGGCGTTTTGGCAATCTCCGCCGCATTGAAACCTTGCAGCTTTTCCATACAGGTCAGCAGGCGCGACTCGAGATCCTGCACCTGGGCAGTGTCGGCAAACCAGCGCGGCAACTCGACGAAAGCGCCCTTCACCACCCCGGCGCCTTTGCCGAGATCGCATTGCTGCAGCGATGCATTTTTCGGACCGCGTTTCGTTTTCCAAAGCTCTTCGCCCTTGGCCTCGAACAACTCGGCCGGGTTGCCGTCGGCCAGCATCGCGCGGTACTCGGCGATCGCATCGGCCGAGGATTTCGGTTGCGCCGATACGGCACCTGTTGCAGCCAATAGCACGGACATCATCAGGAATTTTTTCATTGGTCTCCTCCTCTTTTTCTTACAGGGCAAGCACCCGCAGTATCAGCGTTCGGCAACGATCAGGTCACGGTCGCCTCATCGCTGCGCTTGTCGCCGCGGTTGTCAACCCAGGTAATGCCGACCTTGTCTCCGGCCTTGGCGCCCTTGATGTTGAATTGCAGGAACGGATTCTTCGCTACCGAAGGGCCCCATTGGGCTGTCATCACCATCTTGCCGTTCAACTGCGCGCTGACCTGCTGGATAAACCAGGCAGGGATGGTTTTGCCGGCAGCGTCCTTGCGCTGGCCGGTTTCCATTTCATGCGCCATCAGGACGCGGACGGTGGCCTTGTCGCCAGCGGCTTGGGCGCGTATGCGCATCGGATCTGCCATGTTCATCTCCTTCAATCAAAATTGTTTGTACGACCCCGCAGAGCTCGGCCGGTTCGTCAAGCCAGCAGCAGTCCGCAGGGCTCTTCATCTTCCCTGCCTCTCCCACGGCCTGGCAGAGCTCGGCCGGTTCGTCAGGCTTGCCGCAGTCCGCGGGGACTGCCGCAAGTCCTGACTCACCCCCCGCAACCGCCGAGGGTGACTTTGACTTCTTTGGCGGCGTAGAGGACGCGGCCATCGGCCATCATCGCCACGGCAAAGACGTTCGATGACTGGCCCATCTTGACGCGGGTCGAAAAGCTGGCATCGACCGCATCGCTCACGTCGAACATCGCCGACAACACCGACGGGTTCTTTTCGACCAGCAACAGCATGCGCTTGACACCGGCCAGACTGGTTGTCGCACCGACTGGCACGACTGCGCCATTTTCGGCGATGTCGGGCCCGGTGATCGTCACGTCCTTGCTTTCCACCGGCGCGCCAGCGCCCAGCGACTTCATCAAATCGGCCATATTCTTGGCGTCGAAAGCCGCGCTGTTGTAAGGCGCGGCCTGTGCGTTGACCAACCCGGGCAACATGCCCAGCGCAGCCAGCATGCCGGCCAATTGTGCTGATTTCCTCAGCATGGCGCGGCGTGTTTGCGAGCGAATTTCTTGCGGTTTCATCTCAGTCTCCTTGGTCCGTTGATGCTGCTGAAGCAGATTGCTTCGTCGATCGGTGTTATCCCTGACACCATCATTTATTTACCCCTTCGGCCAGCCATTGGGCTATTTTGCGCGAATCGGCATCACTGAGCGCCTGTGGGGGCATCGGAATTGCACCCCACAGGCCCGCGCCACCCAAACGGATCTTGCCCGCCAGATAGTCCGCGGCGTCGGCACGCTCGCGGTATTTTTTGGCGACATCGCGCAGGGCCGGGCCGACGATTTTGCTTTCGACACCATGGCAGGCCAGGCAGTTGTGCTTTTTCGCCAGGGCCAAGCCCGCCGTCGCGCTGCTGACCGCTGCTGGCGGGACGACGGGCGGTGCCGCAGCAATTCTGGACGGACGATCAGCGGGCGGGCGACTGGTGTCAGCGCCATGTTGCGCGCCTACGCTGCGGTTCTGCTCGGCCAGATTGCCATGGGCATTGCGCGCGAAGTCAGGCAAGGCAGAGGCAATCGTCGGTTCTGCCGCGCAGTCCTGCATGCAGGCCAATGCTTTCACATCGGGCCGGGTGACTTTCCCCATCGGTTTGCCCGGCCATAGCCCATGTTCGGTGGTGACGCCGTTGCGGTTGGGCAGCAGCTTTTGCACCTCGGCAATATTGCGGTCAGTCAGAATCAGACTATCCGGCACGATGCCGCCGAGATTGAGCAGATAGGCGGTGAGCGCGTAGACCTCGTCGGGTTTGAGAGATTTGGGTTCGGTCCAGGGCATGGCCCGGTTGATGTAATCCCATAACGTCGACAAGGTCGAAACCTTCATCAAGGTGCTGCGGCCCGGATAAGCCGAGTCCGTCAGGCTGGCGACCCGACCCGTTTTGATGTCCTGCGCCGTTGTGCCGCCGACCAGCGGTGAAAAGGTCTGATTGCTTTCACCGAACACGCCGTGGCAACTCGCACACCTGGCTTCCCACAAGTCCATGCCCTGCGCCACCGACCCCGAGCCCGCCGGCAAGCCCTTGAAATCAGGGCGCACATCGATGTCCCAGGCGGCAATTTCCTTCGGTGTCGCTGCCCGGCCGATGCCGGGATAGCTGCTTTGTGCCCCGGCCAAGCCGCAAAAGAGCAGCAACGCGAAAAACAATATCGAACGCGCTGAACCCGCTGAATCAGTTGGGTTCTTTGCCCGGACAGGATTGATCCTGAGGATCAGTCCTGACTGGCGAAGGATCGGGCGCATGCACGCGCCCAAGCAGAGCTTTAGTCGGGCGGTCTGACCCACGAGGTCAAGAGATTTGTACATTTTTCACCTCGCCGTTTTCCTGCACCAGCCAGGTCTGCACCGAGTTGTTGTGATAGATCGAACGCGTGCCGCGAACCGCGCGCAACTGCTTCTTGCTGGGTTGCACATAGCCGGTATCGTCGACTGCGCGACTCTGGATCAGCGCGGGCTTTCCGTCCCAAATCCAGTCGATGTTGAAGCGTGTCAGGCATTTGCTCAAGACCGGCGTCTCGAGCCTTGCGCTGCGCCAATTGCGTCCGCCATCGACCGAGACATCGACCTTTTTCACTTTGCCGCGGCCTGACCAGGCCAAGCCGCTGATGCTGAAGAAACCCTTGTCGAGCAAAACCTGCCCACCCGATGGGGTCGACACCACGCTCTTGCATTCCTGGATGCTCGAATATTGGCGGTGCAACCCGCCAGGCATCAGATCGACATAATGGATCGTCTCGTCCTTGCTGCCGTAAGGCTGATCGCCGACCTCGATACGACGCAAGTACTTGACCCAACTGACGCCCTGCACACCCGGCACGACCAGGCGCAAGGGGTAGCCGTTTTCCGGGCGCAGCATCTCGCCGTTCTGGCCATAGGCCACAAAAACCTCGCCGCTTTCGATCAACTCCATCGGCACCGTGCGCGTCATCGACGAACCATCAGCGCCCTCGGCGAGGACGAAGCGGCCGCGTTTGTAGTCGACCCCGGCCATGTCGAGCAGGATTTTCAAGGGCACGCCCGTGAATTCGCTACAGCTCAGCATGCCATGCGTGTACTGGCAAGACGGCACTGCCACATTGCCCCATTCCATCCCGGTATTGGCGCCGCATTCGATGAAGTGGAAGCGGCTGACCGCCGGCAAGCGCATCAGCTCATCCATCGTGAAGACCAGTGCTTTTTTCAGCATCTTGTCGTCGGAGCCATTGATCATCAGGCGATGCTGGATCGGATCGATGTCCCACCAGCCCTGGTGATGGCGCTCAAAATGCAGGCCGCTGGGCGTGACGATGCCGAACAGCGACTGCAGGGGCGCGAACGAAACCGACGCTTGGGGAGTCTGCGTCAGCCCGGGGCTCGGGCGACGCTGGACATTGACCTCGAAGCTGGAAGGTTTGCCATAGCCATCGGTCGCCACCGACTGGCCCAGGCCGCGCGAATGGGCTGGCAACTCGAGAATGTTCGGATCTCCAGCGCCGGCAGATTGGTTGGCCAGCGCCATCGGCGCAGCGGCGGCCGTGCCCGCAGCCAGGAAAGCCTGGCGGATGAAGTCACGCCGCCCGGCCTTGGCCTCGGCAACGACCTGCTGTACCGCCTTGGCGTCGAGAAAGTTCTCCGGCGCCTTGAGCAAGCGGCCCGTCATTTGTAGTTCGGAATCCAAGGGACTGCCTCCTGTCGCACCGCCGTCGAACTTCCATCTGGCGGATGGAGCATTTTATATATTCGACACTACTAATATAAGTCACTTACGATTAATTTGACCCTAGGAAAAACCCGTAAGTCGCCACGGCCAAGGAGAGCGAACCAGCTGATCGACAATAATCGCCCGTTCCCAAAACAGCCGACCTCCCGCGATGACCAACCATTCGAGCCCTGAATTTGCCACACAAATGGTCGTCTGGGGCGGACTGCTGCTCGGCCTGGCGCTCGGCGTGGTGGCTCAAGCAACGAGTTTTTGCACCAGGGGCGGTTTGGTCGACTGGTTCACCTATGACGGCAAGGCGCGCCTGATGATGTGGGTACTGGCGGTCGCGGTGGCCGCCACCGGAACGCTGAGCTTGATCGAACTGGCCTGGCTCGATGCGACACGCGCTAGCGCATGGAGCGAACGCTTCCTCTGGCTGTCCTACCTGATCGGCGGATGCCTGTTCGGCTACGGCATGGCCATCGCTTCGGGTTGCCCGCAGCGCAGCCTGGTGAAAGCCGGGGCCGGCAGCATGAAGGCCCTGGTGACCTTGCTGGTGACTGCGGTCGTGGCGCAAATGACCTTGCGAGGCCTGTTTGCCGGGCCCAGAGTGAACTGGCTCGATGCGGTGCGCCTGGATCTGGGCCATCCACAAGACCTCGGCTCGATGCTCGCGCCACTGCTCGGCGCACAGCCAGCTGCGCTGCGCTGGATGCTGCTGGCGCTGCTGCTGCTGCTCGCCGGCCTGCTCTTGTGGCGCAACCGCGCCGGCATGGACCTCAGCCACTGGATCGGCGGGGCCCTGGTCGGCCTGCTGGTGCCGGCCGCTTGGGCCTTGACCGGACACCTGGGTTTCATTGCCGAACACCCGGAGACGCTCGAAGCGGTCTGGATGGGCAGCTACTCGCACCGCCCGGAAGCCCTGAGCTTCGCAGCGCCGCTGGCCCATGGAATGGATTTGCTGACGCTCTGGTCGGACCGCAACAATACGGCCAGCTTCGGCATCACCCTCACCGTTGGCGTGCTGCTCGGCAGCGCCGCTTCAGCGCTGGTCCGGCGTGAATTCCAGTTCGAATCGTTCACCGATTCCCAGGACATGGGCAGGCATCTGCTCGGCGGTGTACTGATGGGTTTTGGCGGTGTCACCGCCATGGGCTGCTCGATCGGCCAGGGCATCAGCGGCTTGTCGCTGCTTTCGGCCGGTTCAGTTCTGGCCGTGGCGGGAATCGTCGCCGGCGTCTGGGTCGCGACGCGAATCCAGGCCTGGCAGGTCGATCGCAGCGAACAATGACCGCCTGATGACAAACAAAAATTCCAATTTGAAATCAAGTAAATATTGCTTGATTTCATCCTGAGCTTGCCGAAGAACTCGACTCGTCGGTCAGGCCCTTAAAAAAACTGAGGGTCAACAAGGCATTTCGTCAGGTCATCGGCTTTTGATGACAGTCCCATAGACGATGTGCCGGTAAAGAATTGCATGCCGAGCGGCTGTGCAGTCGAAGGCACATGCGAACCTATCCCTTCCAACGCTGGACGGCGATGCTGGACATTGAACGTCAAGCCATTTTCCCGCTTTCTCGCTCGACCCGGTAGCTCCTCATCGCCAAGAGGCAGCGCCAGGACCTATCCGTCCGACCTATTCCGTCAAAGGCCAGCCGGACTCGGCCGCATCTGAGTCCGTTCTCAATCCCCATGGATGTCGGCACCCCCCGAAATCAGGGGTACACCCCCCGTTCGAGTTTTGACAAGTTGGCGCTTCGCAAACAAACTCGTTTTAGCCTTTTTTGGGTGGCGCGCGACCAGGATTTCAGTCGTTCAGCTCCCCAAACTCAGCGGCAATCGATTCCTATTTTCAAATATTCCGCCTTCAGTCTGGTCAATGCCTTGGCAGCATTTCTGGTCAGCGGCCCCGCCAAAAAATTCTCCGCCGATCGTTCTCTCTGGCAAGCCACGCAACTTCGTTTACTCAAGCCGATCGCCAATGTCGAAATCATCATTTTTACGCGCATTGCCTGCTGGCTTGCCGCTGCTGATCTCTGCGACCTTGCATGCCCAAACGATCTTCACAGGAGATCTCGGCGCCGTTGCGGGTGCCACCACAAGCAATGCTGTATCTGCCCCGCCTGCGATGCCTACGATTCCAGCGCCTGGTCTTGCCGCGGCACTGAACCAGGCCATGCCGGCCGGGCCGCAAGACATACTCAGGGCGGCTGAACCCGCCGAGGTATCCCGCCGGCCCATGCCTTTGCGCGAAGCAATCCCCAATCAGTTCCAACGCTTCGTTCAAGAATCCACCGGCCAGTTGTTGCCGGTTTATGGCGGCGAATTTTTTGACAAACCTCAAGCTTATGCAGCTGATACGTCATTGCCAGCGCCGGATGACCATCTGCTCGCGGCCGGCGATGAGGTCAACCTCCACGTATGGGGTCCGGTCGATTTCAATGCCAGCCTGAGAATCGACACCAATGGCCAGGTCAATCTGCCCAAGGTCGGGATGGTCACTCTGGCCGGAGTGGCCGTGCGCGACCTCGACCTGACACTGCGCACCCATCTGAGCAAGGTATTCGTCAATTTCAGTAC
This sequence comes from uncultured Burkholderiales bacterium, assembly GCA_903820745.1. Taxonomy (GTDB): domain Bacteria; phylum Pseudomonadota; class Gammaproteobacteria; order Burkholderiales; family Burkholderiaceae_C; genus Paucibacter_A. Next base: position 2,375 of record CAIJIT010000326.1, on the reverse strand, counting down.
CAGCGCCAGTCCCGGCCGCCTGCGCGGGATCCAGGTTTATGTCGTCGGTCAGGCACAGCAGCCAGGCACCTTCCAGTTGTCAAGCCTGAGTACCTTGGTCAACGCACTTTTCGCCAGCGGCGGACCCAACGCCAATGGCTCGATGCGCCATATCGAGCTCAAGCGCAAGGGCAAGACGATCAGCACCATGGACTTGTACGATTTCATCGCCAAGGGCGACAAGACGCATGACCTCGCCTTGATGTCTGGCGATGTCATCGTGATCCCGCCTGTGGGGCCGCGGGTCGCTGTCAACGGCGCTTTCGATCAGTCCGCGATCTACGAACTGAAATCCACTGCGTCAAACGTCGGAGAGATCCTAAGCTTGGGCGGCGGCGTTCCTTCATTGGCCAATACCCAAAAAGCATTGCTGGAGCGGATCACGGGCTCGGGCAATCGACCGCGCCAGGTGCAGGACATCACGCTGGACTTGCCGGGGCTCAAGGAACCGATGCACGACGGCGATGTCCTGACGCTGCTCGGAATCAGCCCCGCATTTGCGAATGCGGTGACGCTGCAAGGTGTGGTCGCGGCACCCTTGCGTTACCGCTGGTTCGAGGGCATGGCGATCCTCGACCTGATTCCAGACAGTGAAGCATTGATCACCGGCGATTACTACAAGCGAAAGAATCAGCTGGTTCAGGTCCAGAGGACAACCACTGCAGCCGGCACCCAGCTCGACAGCCGACTCCGCAACCTTGTGGATCAGATCAACTGGGACTATGCCGTGGTTGAACGGTTGGACCACAGCAAGCTCAGCACAGAGTTGATTCCTTTCGGGCTTGGCAAGCTTGTCTTGCAGCATGATCTTAGGGAGAACCTAAAACTGCGCGCCGGCGACATAGTCACTATCTTCAGTCAGAAAGATGTGCGCGTGCCACAGGAGCGACAGACCCGGCTGGTTCGTATCGAAGGCGAAGTTGTAGCCCCAGGCATTTATCAGGCCGCTGCTGGCGAAACCTTGCCACAGATCCTGAAACGACTGGGTGGATTGACGCCACAGGCCTACCTGTTTGGCACTGACTTCAGTCGAGAATCAGTTCGTTTGCGCCAGCAGGAAAGCCTCGAAAGTCTGATCCGGAAATTGGAGAGCCGAAGCCAGACTCAAGCCAGCGTCAATGCAAGCAATCGATCGACCGATGCGGTTTCACAGGCACAGATCATGTTGGCACAGCAACAGCAGGTCAAGGCTCAGATCGAACGCCTCAAGTCGCTGAAAAGCAATGGTCGTGTTGCACTGGAACTGGACCCGCAGGTCAAGACAATCGCCAGCCTGCCGGATCTTCCGCTTGAGGACGGTGACCGCATCCTGATCCCCTCGGTCCCTGGATTTGTTTCTGCCTTTGGTTCGGTCAACAACGAGAACGTCTATATCTTCAAACAGGGCAAGATCGTCGCGGATGTCATCAAGTCAGCCGGACTGAACGAGGAGGCTGAAATCGATCAGGCCTTTGTGCTTCGCGCCGATGGCAGCATCATCGCCAGGCGCGACCGCAGCAGTTGGCTAAGCGGCAGTTTTGAATCATTGCAACTGATGCCCGGCGACACCGTCGTCATACCCTCGCAGATCGATCCAGAAAGCCGCTACAGCCTCGTGACTCGCGCCTTCAAGGACTGGACCCAGATCCTGGGCAACTTCGGCCTCGGCGCTGCAGCAATCAAAACCCTCAGGTAATCATCTGCCCACGGTCACACCAGAGCCGAAACATCCACAGACCGGGCCGATTTGCCGAACAACTGAACTTAGCGCTTGTGTCTCGTCAGCGCCGCCTCCAGCAGACCACCCGTGCCTGCCGTCGACTTGGCCAACCCTGTGCCCGGGTGCTCAGGCAACGTACCTGCAGCTTCGTCACTGGCAGTCTGTGGCCCGGCTTCACCGTGCCGCCGGCCTGCCCGCCCGGGTTCCCCCGGCATCTGACGCATGACCTTGCGGCTTTGCATGCCTTCAGTCACTTACTCTCGTTGATCGGTTGCGCGGCAAACCTCGCCCTTCAGGGCGGGGTCAAGAGCGCGGACGGCGAAGCCATCCGGTTGGGTGCGTCTCGTGTGGTGTTTGCTGCTGTTCGATGTACTGCCGGATAACGGCAATGGGTGCGCCACCGCAGCTACCGGCATAGTAGGAAGGCGACCATAGCGCGCCGCCCAAAGCTTCTTGCGGATGCTCGGGTAGTTCTTCTTCCGAATCATGCGGCTAGAAACGCCCTTCAGGCTGTTGACCCGATTGGAAACGCAAACCTTGGGCGGGTAGTTCACCAGCAAGCGTACAGGGTCATCCTCGCCGTCGAACGCCACCCGTTCGGCTCCAAAGTCCATGCAGACGCTGGCGAACATCGGGC
>CAIJIT010000325.1 GCA_903820745.1 uncultured Burkholderiales bacterium | reverse complement strand
GCTGCTGCAGATCTATCTCAGCGAGGACCAGGTCAACCTGCTGCTGACCGGCCCGGGCGTGCAACTGGCGCGCAGCAGCAAGGTCAGCGCCAAGGACTTGAACCGCCAGATCGCTGCCTTCCGGCGGCTGCTGCGCGACCCGAAGTCGGATCCGCTGGCGGCCGCGCAAGCGCTCTACCAGTTGCTGATCGCGCCGGTTGCCAAGGATCTTGAACAGGCCGGCGCGCGCACCGTGATGCTGTCGCTGGATGGTGCCCTGCGCTACCTGCCCTTTGGCGCGCTACACGATGGCCGGCGCTATCTGGCGCAGCGCTGGAACCTGCCGCTTTACACCAGCGTGGCGCGCGAACGGCTGCGCGATGCGGTGGCGCCGCAATGGCAGGCCGCGGGTCTTGGCGTGACGCGCCAGCTCGGCGAGTTTGCACCGCTGCCCGGCGTCGAGGCCGAGATCAGGGGCATCGTGCGCAGTGGCAATGGGGCCAAGGCTGCCGACAAATCGGCGGCCATGGCCGGCGAGGTCTACCTCGACGCAGCGTTCACCGCGCAGCGCTTGAAGGATGTCAGCCAGCGGCAGTTTCCGGTGCTGCATATCGCCAGCCATTTCCGCTTCAGCCCGGGCACCGAGGTCAATTCATTCCTGCTGCTGGGCGACGGGCAACAGCTGACGCTGGGCGACATCCGGCAGCAGAACTACCGCTTCGACCATGTCGATTTGCTGACCTTGTCGGCCTGCGACACCGGCCTGGGCGGCGGCCGCGATGAGCAAGGGCGCGAGATCGAAGGCTTTGGCGTGATCGCCCAGCAGCAAGGCGCACGCGCCGTGCTGGCAACGCTGTGGCCGGTGGCAGACCAGAGCACCGCCACCTTGATGGCCGACATGTACCGCAAGCGCCAGACCCTGCATTTGAGCAAGATCGAAGCCTTGCGCCAGGCCCAACTCGCCCTCCAAGCCCAGCCGCGCTACCAGCACCCGTTCTACTGGGCGCCGTTCATCTTGATGGGGAATTGGAAATAGCTTGGCAAGCTTGGCCCCGCATTGCGCTGGGCTGCATGGCGGGCTACAGGTCGGGTTACGCGCCGGGATTTTGTAGCCCGGCATGAGGCCGAAGGCCGGAATGCGGGGTGATTTGGCACAGTTCTACCCGGATTGCGCTGCGCTCCATAGCGGTCCACCGGTCGGGTTGCAGGTCATCCTGAGTTCATCGAAAGGACCGGGCCAACACAACGGCATTACGGTCAGGAACTGACGTGCTTCCGGTGGAGCGGCGCCACCAGAAGTGGCGGCCAATTGGGCCACTGAGTCGTTGGCCTAACGAACATGGTTTGCGCTGGGCAACCTCGTTCGAAACTTGATAGGATTTCTCCTATTGCTGCCATGAATCAACTGGATCGTGGCAGCCGCGGCAGATCTTTCTTTTTAAGCTCCTCGATGAACAAAAGCACCCAAGTTCTGATGCTCATTGCACTCGCATGGCTGACTGCCTGTGGCGGGGGTGACCCCAATGCGGTGTCTTCGCCGACTTCGGCGCAGTCCAGTCAAGCGCAACTGGCCAACAACCCGATGATGGCAAAAGCACTGGGAGCCAGCGTCATCGACGCAACCCCATCTGACCTGGTCAATCAGGCCGTGAACTTGCAGGACGCGATCGCGATCCTCAAGCTGATTGTTGGTCTGGACGTCAATGCCGGCGGTCAACCTGTCACCTCGTACCAGCTATTCGCGGCCGACTTCGATGGCAATGGCAAGGTCGAACTGGCCGATGCCATCGGCGTCCTGAAGCATGTGGTCGGGCTGGATTCACCGAGTCCGAAATGGGTCTTCTTCAATACGTACGGTAGCGCCCCCGTTATCAGCGACAAACTCAATCCCGGCCTTCCCCCTGAACTAAGGGCCGTCATCGATGGCTCCACTGCCGCCCAGATCAGCCTTGTTCCGGTTCTGCGGGGCGATGTGGTCGGAAGCGCAATGAACTACAGCTGGACCTTGGGTGCCAAGCCTGCGGGCAGTAGTGCCGTACTGGCGGGCGCTATAACAGCGACACCGACATTCACCGCCGATCTGGCTGGTGACTATGTTGCGACGCTCAGGGTCACCGACGGCAGTTCAAACATTGCCAGTACGACAGTAACGATGACTGCTGGGGCGTCCAAATATGATATTTCGGGTATGGCCAGTGGTATCAATGCCAATTTTCCTCTGACATTGAAAAATAGTTCCGGCGATACTCTTTTGGTTTCAGCCAACGGAACTTTCGTATTCCCGAATCAACAGGCATACGGCACGAATTACTCGATTACCGTGTCTGCGCAACCCTTGGGGCAAATCTGCGCCGTCGTGGGTGGAACGGGTACTGTCACAGGGCCGATGATCAACTTATCTGTCGCCTGCTCGGAGCCACCCTACTTTGTGGAAGTTCCTAATGCCTTCCCAGATCCAGGTTACATGTATACCCTTGGGGCTAACGGAATTGTTAGCGGGCCTTACACAGGAGGCATTATCTTTGCGACACCAATAAAAAAATTGCCAAACGGCTCGCCTGGAATAATCTACTCCGCCGGTATGTCAAACCCCGACCCGACAAAATCATGCTTTGGGCGGGTGTATGTTTTTGAATACAAGAATGGAAAGTTTAACGATGTAACTTCGTCAATGCTGGACGGCTCAAATTCCCTTGAGGGCTTCCCTTCGGTCACTGCAGTTGACGATATCAATGGCGATGGAATTACGGACTTTGTGAGCGGCGTAACGCAAGATTGTGGCCGAACTGCCCAAACAAATAGTAATGCCCTGGTGGCCGCCCAGCCATTTGCTCTCGTTTCAAATGCCCAAACCGGAAAATACCGCGTGATCCATTTTTCATATCCAGATGGCTGGGAAAACATACGTATATTGACGGAAGCGGATGGCTCAAAAACTATTGCGCTGGGGGGCTACAATTTTTCTAATTCGCAAAATGGAGGTGCTTACAAATACAAGTTTGACGGTACAAATATCATTGCGGTCGCCAACGATTTCCCGGCACCTAATGCTCAAGGCTTTACGATTTACTCAACTTCTGGAGCCTTAGGATACGACACATTAATTCAGCCTGGGCAGACCACAGCAGTAGAGTCATTTTTAAAGAGCGCGAATGGAAGTTGGGTAAGTGGTGGCACAATTAATTCTCCCTATCCAACTCTCGGGTACTCCTTGTACACGGGATGGACAGGGGGATTCAGTACGGTTCCTGTTATCAATATGGGCGGCAACGCTGTTATCGGGGCGCCCGACCGCGGATTGATAGCTACGAATTCCTGCAAAATTCGAATCAGTCCAACCTCAGGATATTCAGTACTTATGATGTTGCCGGTAAACGTGATCTCTAACTATGTGCCGGGCGAGCCAATTGCTGACTCGATGACGAACACTGGACGTATCTCAACTGGAGTGAAATGGCTTGGGGCTTATATGAAAAATGGGGTCTTAACGCAATCCGATCCGGTCATAGTAAATGAACAGACCACAAATAATGGTGGCGGATTTAATCAGTTCGATTGCCGAGACATAAATGGTGATGGTTATGACGATTTAGTTGGCTACGCACTTTGGCAGGGGGACGTAGATACAAATGCTTTTCCAATAGTTTATTTGAACCAAAAAAATGGGACCTTTAAAAGATCCACCGTTGGAGAAACAATGAGTTTCAAAATTGGATATCAGGTTAACCAGCACACTTCAATAATGGCAGACATTGACGGTGATGGAATCGACGATCTAATTATTTTTCCAGGTAACGCTGGAGGGAATAACTTGCTTAGTGGTGCGATGAAGTTCTATAAAGGACTCAAGCCGCTCGATAAATGAACTCGTTGATAGGAAGGTTGATTTGGCTGTTGATTTCTATCCAAAGTTAACCCCCTTTTTTCATCGGAAGTTAACCCCACCACTTTAAATTGGACAGCGCGGAAATACCCTACTCACAGAAGCTGACGCAACTGCCGTCAACGTTCTGAAATCATTTGATGCTCTTGATTTATACCTAGTCGTCCCTTAAAAATAGTTACCCCATTGATTTAATTGTACTTTTTAGCATTTTTTAGATAAAATAAACCTCAGTTTCTATCCGGAAGGCAGAAGTTTTCTGGGAGTTTTTGAGGAGCCAAGTGATGACCGATACCGCCGGTCACCGGCAACCGCAAGACCCCGGTCGCTTCATGGGGCAAACCGCTGCCCTACCCAATCGTGTTTGCCGACCGGCGCAATTACCGGC
>CAIJIT010000324.1 GCA_903820745.1 uncultured Burkholderiales bacterium | reverse complement strand
TGCAATAAGGCCATGGACCTGCTGGGGGTGTGAGGGTTTGCATGATCGTGATGTGAACGCTGCTCGCAATATCCTGTCAAAGTTCAGAGCCGGCTGCGGACATGCAGCCCCTGTAGAGGGAATCCCCGCCCTTTAGGGCGAGAGGATGTCAACCCCTCGCGTCCAGATACCATCCTCAGATGAAACTTGCCACCTACCAAGACGGTTCGCGCGACGGGCAACTGCTCGTCGTTTCACGCGACCTCAGCCAGGCGCATTACGCCACAGCTCACGCCACCCGCTTGCAGCAACTGCTTGATGATTGGGGTTTTCTGTCGCCACAGCTGGAAGATCTGTACCTCAAATTGAACCAGGGGCGCTTGCGCCATGCCTTCAATTTTGAACCGTCCCGGTGCATGGCACCGCTGCCGCGAGCCTATCAATTCGTCACCGGCGCAGCCTACGAGCGCGGACTGCTCGAGCCCAGGCTCGAGCGCCGCGGCAGCGATGATTTTCTCGGGGCCACCGACCCGGCCCGCTGCGCTTCGGAAGCGATGGGCGTCTCCTTCGAGGCCGGCATCGCCATCATCAGCGGCGATGTCACGGTCGGAGTCAACCCGGCACAGGCGCTCGATACGGTGCGGCTCTTGATGCTGGCCAATGACTGGCGTTTGCAGAACCTGCAACAAGCTGAACTGGCCACGGCCTTCAGCCCGGTTGCGGTCACCCCCGACGAGCTTGGCGCGGCCTGGCAGGGCGGCCGGGTCGAGCTGAACCTGAAGGCGACATTCAACGGCAAGCAGGTCGGCCTTTGTGAAACCGGGTCCGGGATGACTTTCCACTTCGGCCAATTGATCGCGCAACTCGCCAGGACGCGCGGCTTTCGCGCTGGCACCATCATCAGCAGCGGCGCGGTCAGCGATCCAGTCCATGGCTATTGCAGCATCGCCGATCAACGCGCGCTCGAAACCCGGATCGATGTCAATGCGGTGACACCTTGGATGAAATTCGGCGACAGTATCCGGATTGAAATGAAAGGGCGCGATGGCGGCAAGCTGTTCGGCACGATCGACCAGGACCTGCTGCCCTTGCTTGAATCAGCGCAATAGGGAGAAATCGATGCAACGTAGAACCATCATCCTGGCCAATCTGGCCCTCTTTGCCAGCGCCGCCCGGGCAGCCCCGATCAGCGAGGGCGATGCCGGTTCGGGCATGCGTGCCGCCCTCGAGCGCGGCGCGTTGGCAGCCGTCGATCTGCTGGCCAAACCCGATGGCTTCGTCGGCAACCCGGCGGTGCGAATCGATTTGCCCGGTCATTTGAAGGATGTCGCCCGCCTGCTGCGGACCGCTGGCCAGGGCAAGCTGCTCGACGAGTTGCTGCTGGCGATGAACCGCGCCGCCGAACTCGCTGTCGCAGCGGCCAAACCGCTGCTATTGTCAGCCATCAAGTCGATCAGTTTTTCTGATGCGATGCGCATCTTGCGCGGTGGCGAGGATGCAGCGACGCAGTACTTTGCGGCCAAGACTCGCGCGCCGCTGGCGTTGCAGTTCCTGCCGATCGTCACCGAAGCCACGCAGAAAGTGGCGCTGGCCGAAAAGTACAAGACGCTGGCGGCCAAGGCTTCCAGCCTGGGTCTGCTCAAGCATGAAGACGCGAGCATCGAACAATATGTCACCACGAGAGCGCTTGACGGGCTCTACCTGATGATCGGACTGGAAGAACGCAAGATCCGCCAGGATCCGATCGGCACCGGCAGCGCGATCCTGAAAAAAGTCTTCGGCGGATAGCTTGGGGCCCGGCCAGACGACAATAGCGTTTTCCTTCCGCATTTCCCAGCCCTTGCCAATGAACGACATCCCCAACGCGCCGCCGCTCGCAGAACCTCTGACTGTGGCCGAGACCGCGCCTGAACTCCAGGTCGAAGCAGCGCCGGAACTCGCCCTCGAGGCGGCCGCGCCGGACCTGCCAGCCAAGGCTGCTGTAGCCAACGAAATGACGCCATCAGCTGTGGCCGCAAAACTGAAATCGCTGTTTCCAGCCTTGTTCGGTGGCAATGGCTTCAAGCCGCTGAAACTGCGTGTGCAGGCTGACATCCAGGAGCGCGCACCCGGCGTCTTCACCAAGGCGCAGTTGTCGGCCTTCTTGCGCCGCCATACCGGCAGCACCGGCTATCTGATTGCCCTGAGCCGGTCGACCCAGCGCGCTGACCTCGACGGTCAGCCGGCCGGCCAACTGAGCGATGAACATCGCGATGCAGCCCTTGAGGAGTTGACCCGTCGGCGCGGTCTGCAGCAAGAGCGCGTGGCGCTTGAACAGCAGCGGACGGCACAAGAACAAACTGAGCAGCGCGAGCGCGTCCAGCTCGAACAGATCCAGCGCCGCAACCGCGCCGGCCTGCTCTACGACCACGAGCGCACGACCCTGACACTGGCGAATTTTTGCGTCCTCAAAGGCGTGACGCCCGAGGAGTTGCCGGGCTTGCTGGAAATCGCCCGGCGCGAAGCTGCCGAGCCGCCACCGCAGCGCGAGCCAAGGCCAGCGCCGGCAGGTCATGATCGAACTGCGCGACCCGACCGAGGTGGCAGACCCGACCCAGGCGGCAGACCCGACCGCCGCGGTGAAAACCGCGGCCGGCCGCGCCAAGATCAACGCGGCAAACCGGCGGGCACGGTCTGATGGAAAAGCCATTCACCCGCGGCGCCTTGCTGCCCGCCATACTGCAGCAGCGCATCGTCATTCTCGACGGCGCGATGGGCACGATGATCCAGCGCTACAAGCTGGTCGAAGCCGACTACCGGGGCAGCCGCTTTGTCGACCATCCGAAGGACCTGAAGGGCAACAACGAATTGCTGCAATTCACAAGGCCCGAGGTAATCCAGGAGATTCACGAAAAATACCTGGCCGCTGGCGCCGACATCATCGAAACCAACACCTTTGGTGCGACTTCGGTGGCGCAGGAGGATTACGGTCTCGAGGCCTATGCCTACGAGATGAATGTGGCGGCGGCAAAGATTGCGCGCGCGGCCTGCGATAAATTTTCAACTCCCGACAAACCGCGTTTTGCCGCCGGTGCCTTGGGGCCCACACCGCGCACCGCCAGCATCAGCCCCGATGTCAACGATGCCGGCGCACGCAATGTCGATTTCGAGACCTTGCGCGCCGCCTATTACGACCAGGCCAAGGCCTTGCTCGAGGGCGGGGTCGATCTGTTTCTGGTCGAGACGATCTTCGACACCTTGAATGCCAAGGCAGCGATCTTTGCGCTCGACGAGTTGATGGAAGACAGCGGCGAGCGCGTGCCAGTAATCATCTCGGGCACCGTCACCGACGCCTCCGGTCGCATCCTGTCGGGCCAGACGGTGACCGCTTTCTGGCATTCGGTACGCCATGCCAGACCGCTGGCGATCGGACTCAACTGCGCGCTCGGTGCGACATTGATGCGGCCCTATATCGAGGAGTTGGCCAATGCTGCCGGGGCGACGGCGATCAGTTGCTACCCGAATGCCGGTCTGCCCAATCCGATGAGCGACACCGGCTTCGACGAAACGCCCGCAGTGACCGGGCGGCTGATGGAGGAATTCGCCCGCAGCGGCTTCCTCAATATCGCTGGCGGCTGCTGCGGCACGACGCCCGAACATATCGCTGCCATCGCCAAAAGCGTCTCGGCCTACAAGCCACGGCCTTGCGGGGCGAAGTTCCTCAGCAGCTTGCTTGAATCTGGCGAGACTGCTTCGGTTTAAAATCACATCCGTTCGAGGAGCGTTGCGACAGGAGGGCCAAGCGGCCGGACTGCCAGGCTCGAACCGGCTTGGGCTTGCCCTCGCAGACAACAGCGCTCACCGATCCCTTGCAGGGCCGCGGTGAGTTTGCGGCCCTCGATTCATTCGTTGAGGCCTCCATGTCTGAAATCTTCGCTGCCGTGCAGCCCATGAAGTTGTCCGGACTCGAACCGGTGCAAATCGGTGCCGGCAGTCTGTTCGTCAATATCGGCGAGCGCACCAATGTCACTGGTTCCAAGGCGTTTGCCCGGCTGATCCTGAACGGACAGTTCGAAGCGGCCCTGGCCGTTGCGCGCCAGCAGGTCGAAAACGGCGCCCAGGTCATCGACATCAATATGGACGAGGCGATGCTCGACAGCCAGGCGGCGATGGTGCGCTTCCTGAATCTGCTCGCCGGCGAGCCCGAGATCGCGCGCGTTCCGATCATGGTCGACAGCTCGAAATGGAGCGTCATCGAAGCCGGCCTGAAATGCATCCAGGGCAAGGGCATCGTCAACTCGATCTCGATGAAGGAAGGCGAAGCCGAGTTCAAACGCCAGGCCAAGCTGGTGCGCCGCTATGGCGCCGCTGCGGTGGTGATGGCTTTCGATGAAAAAGGCCAGGCTGACACCTATGAGCGCAAGATTGAAATCTGTGCGCGCGCCTACCGCATCCTGGTCGACGAGGTCGACTTTCCGGCCGAAGACATCATCTTCGACCCGAACATTTTCGCCATCGCCACCGGCATCGAGGAACACAACAACTACGCGGTCGACTTCATCGAGGCAACACGCTGGATCAAGCAGAACCTGCCGGGCGCCAAGGTTTCGGGCGGAGTCTCGAACGTGTCTTTTAGTTTCCGCGGCAACGACCCGGTACGCGAGGCGATCCACACGGTGTTCCTGTACCACGCGATCAAGGCCGGCATGGACATGGGCATCGTCAATGCCGGCATGGTTGGCGTCTATGACGACCTCGACGCCGAATTGCGCGAGCGCGTCGAAGATGTGGTGCTGAACCGCCGCGCCGATTCGGGCGAACGCCTGATCGAAGTGGCCGAACGCGCCAAGGGCATGGCGATCGACGACACGGCACGGCTGGCCTGGCGCACCGGCGATGTCGACCAGCGCCTCAGCCATTCGCTGGTACATGGCATCACCGAATTCATCACCGCCGACACCGAAGAAGCCTGGCAGGCCATACAGGCCACGGGCGGGCGGCCGCTGCATGTGATCGAAGGCCCGCTGATGGCCGGCATGAACGTCGTCGGCGACCGCTTCGGCGCCGGCAAGATGTTCCTGCCGCAAGTGGTGAAAAGCGCGCGCGTAATGAAACAGGCGGTGGCCCATTTGCTTCCCTATATCGAAGCCGAAAAAACTGCGCTGATCGCTGCCGGCGGCGAGGCCAAACCGAAGGGCAAGATCGTCATCGCCACCGTCAAGGGCGATGTGCACGACATCGGCAAGAACATCGTCACCGTGGTGCTGCAATGCAATAACTTCGAAGTCGTCAATATGGGCGTGATGGTGGCCTGCCAGGACATTTTGGCGCGCGCCAAAGACGAGGGCGCCGACATCATCGGCCTGTCCGGGCTGATCACGCCGAGCCTTGAAGAAATGCAGCATGTGGCTGCCGAGATGCAGCGCGATGACTATTTCCGCGCACGCCAGACGCCGCTGCTGATCGGCGGCGCCACCTGCAGCCGTGTCCATACCGCGGTGAAGATCGCGCCCAATTACAGTGGCCCGGTGGTCTATGTGCCCGATGCATCGCGCAGCGTGGCAGTCTGCAGCGATTTGCTGTCAGACGAGCGCGCTGACAAATTCATCCATGAGCTGCAGACCGACTACGCCAATCTGCGCCAGTTACACGCCAACAAGAAGCAGACGCCGATGGTCAGTCTGGCGCAGGCGCGCGCCAACAAGGCCGCGCTCGACTGGTCAAGCTATCAACCACCGGCGCCGCAGTTCATCGGCCGGCGCGTGATCCGTAACTACGACCTGGCCGAGCTGGCCACCTGCATCGACTGGGGCCCGTTCTTCCAGACCTGGGATCTGGCCGGGTCCTTTCCAGCAATCCTGAATGACCCGGTGGTCGGCAGCGAAGCGCAGCGCGTCTTTGCCGATGCCCAGGCGATGTTGCAGCGCCTGATAGCCGGGCGTTGGCTGACGGCCAGTGGTGTCTTCGGTCTGTACCCGGCGGCACAGGTCAACGACGACGACATCGAGATCTACAGCGATGAGTCGCGCAGCCAGGTCCTGATGACCTGGCATGGGCTGCGCATGCAGTCCTTGCGGCCGGTCGTCGACGGCGTCCAGCGGCCAAACCGCTGCCTGGCCGATTTCATTGCGCCGCGCGCGGCGGGTACCGACTACATCGGCCTGTTCGCCGTCACCGCAGGTTTGGGCGTCGAGAAGAAGGAAGCGCAATTTCTGGCCGAGCATGACGACTATTCGGCGATCATGTTCAAGGCCTTGGCCGACCGCCTGGCCGAAGCCTTTGCCGAACGCCTGCATCAGCGTGTGCGCACTGAATTCTGGGGCTATGCAGCGACCGAGAGTCTGGCTGTCGAAGCGCTGATCGACGAACAATATCAAGGCATCCGTCCGGCACCCGGCTATCCGGCCTGCCCCGACCATCTGGTCAAGCGCGACATGTTCAAGCTGCTGGCGCCCGAGGAAATCGGCATGGGTTTGACCGAGTCGATGGCAATGTCGCCGGCCGCCAGCGTCTCGGGGTTTTACCTGACGCACCCGGACGCGGCTTACTTCAACGTTGGCCGCATCGGCGCCGACCAGGTGGCCGACTGGGCCCAGCGCACCGGCCTAAACCAGGAAGCCGCCGAGCGGGCGCTGGCGCCGCTGCTTTGAAGTTGACTCAAGGGCAGGCGCCGTCGAGGCCGCAGCGCAATTGCACCGCTTCGGCCATCTGCGCCGCACCGACCTCGCGGCTGCCGGCCAGATCGGCAATGCGGCGCGCAACCCGCAACACGCGGTGGTAGCTGCGGCCTGACCAGGCCAGCCTTGCAGCGGCTTTCAAGAGCAGGTCCATCGCAGCCTTGTCAGGCAGGCCATGCTGATCGAGTAACTGGGGCGGCCTCAAGGCATTGCTGCAACCCTGGCGCGCCAACTGGCGCTCGCGCGCGGCGGCAACCCGCGAAGCCACCTCGCTGCTGGGTTCGCCGTCGGCAGCGGCCGCCAACGCCGAAGGCGCCACCATCGGCACTTCGATCTGCAGGTCGAGCCGATCCAGAAACGGGCCGCTGAGCCGTCCCTGGTAGCGCGCCACCTGATCCGGCGTGCAACAGCAGGCGCGCAGCGGGTTGCCCAAATGACCGCAGGGGTTGCCAACAGTTGCTTTAAATATAGACAGATGTAGACAAACGATTCTATAATTAAAGTATGAGACTCAGTGTTTGGGCCGAACTACAAGGCATCAGTTACAAGACCGCATGGCGCATGTGGAAAGCCAAGACCTTGCCGGTCCCGGCCTACCAACTCGCCACAGGCACTGTGGTTGTTGAAGCCAAACCAAAGGCCTGTGGGGTTGCTCTTTACGCGAGAGTCTCAAGCAACGACCAAAAAAATGATTTGGATCGGCAGTTGGCGCGTCTGACTGAATATGCTGTTGCCAACAAGTTTGTGATCGTTGATGCCGTAAAAGAGATTGGTTCGGGACTCAATGGTCATCGCCGCAATATGCTCAAGCTGCTCTCCAATCCGGAGGTCAACGCGATTGTTGTGGAACACCGAGAGCGGCTCATGCGATTCGGATTTGAGTATGTCGAAGCTGCTTTGGCAGCGCAGGGGCGCAAGATCATTGTGATAGAGGCCCACGAGATGACAGGCGACATAGCTCGTGATTTGCATGAAGTAATCGTCTGTATGTGCGCCCGTTTGTATGGCAAGCGATCTGCCAAAAATAGGGCGCAAAAGGCGCTCGATGCCCTGCATACACACGATGGGGAAGATCATGGATGAGCGCCCCATCTTGACCTACCAGACTCGACGGGTGCTGGACGCTGTACAAACTGCAGCCACGCGCAAGTAAAAGGTATTTCGGTTCCCATGGGCGCGGCTATGGCCATCGCTCGAAGAGGTATGGGCCTGACTGATAAACCACCCAAGCGGGGGGGCATAGTGCCCGCCCGTAACGGTGGCCACGTCACCTTCTGCGTAACTGAAAGTAATCGCAAGAGGCCTGTGTGGTCACGGTGGGCGAAGATCAGAACAACCCTGAAAGCGGCGCATGTAGCGCATCATCGGTCGGGCATGAACAAAAAAATGCCCGAACCTCTGTCTCCAGAAATGCGGGCATTGCGTTCTATCCGATCCTCTACGGTGCAATACCGTAGCGCGAACGGTCAGCAGCACTGTTCGGCTGGCGTACTGGGCGATGTCCCACTGTGAGTGCAATGATTGTCTATGGTTCTAGGAATGGCAGGGATTCATCGCCGCGATCAACTGAAAACTGGCCGGGAACAAGGCCTGAGGCGCGGCGCGCGAGATCAGTATCTGCCGGTCTCCATCGGCTCGCGCAAGGCTTCCAGCGCCGCGCGGTTGAACTCGGGCAATTCGTCGAGAACAGCACGCCATGCAGGGCCAGTGAAATCTCGCCCGGCCGCGGCGGTGAGCCAGACCATCCAGAGAACGGCTGTGAACAATGGCCAGTGACACGCCTGCTCCCAAAGACCCGCAGCCGCAGGCCATCGCCTCGATTGTTCCCGCAGCCTCCGGTTCTCCTGCCCCCTTGATCACGCACAACAACGGTGCATCAGGCCCGGCCGACTGATCCTTTTTCTGGTTCCATCCTGGTGCGTTTCCGCAAACCATTGGCCAAATCAGCGGTTTTGGGGTGAAAAGGTGCGCTTTCGCTCGACAACAGAGCTCCAGAACAAGCTGGCACGAAAGCTGCAAAGGTCTTACCAACGTTCTCACCCTTTGTTTGTTTTTCCTCCAGGAGCTTGACCATGAAATCGATTTTTGCAGCCGTTGCCATCACCCTGACAATCGGTGCCATGCCCGCCATGGCCGAAGAAGCAGCAGCAGCGGCACCCGCCGAGGCTGTCGCCCCCTTGTCGTTCAACCTCGGCCTGACAAGCGACTACCGCTACCGCGGCATCTCGCAAAGCCGGGTCAAGCCCGCGCTGCAAGGCGGCGCTGACTATGCATTCGAAAGCGGCTTTTACGTCGGCACCTGGGCCTCAACGATCAACTGGATCAAGGACAGTGGCGGCAATGGCAGCGTCGAGATCGACCTCTACGGCGGCTACAAGACCGAAGTCGCCAAGGGTCTGACGCTCGACGTCGGCGTGCTGCAGTATTACTACCCCAGCAACAAGCTGAGCCCAAGCGCCGATACGTTCGAGGTCTATGGCGCCCTGAGCTTCGGCCCGGTAACTGCCAAATACTCGCAAAGCACCGGCAATTTGTTCGGTTTTGCCAAGAGCTCGAGCAGCGGCTATGTCGACTTGTCGGCCACTTTTGACCTCGGCGAAGGCTTCAGCCTGGTACCGCATATCGGCCACCAGAGCGTCAAGAACAGCAGCAAGTTCGATTACACGGACTATTCGCTGGCACTCAGCAAGGACTATGCGGGCCTGAGCTTCACCGGCGCCATCATCGGGGCAGACACCAATGCCTATGTCGGCCCAAGCAACAAGAATCTGGCCAAGAGCGGCCTGGTATTGACGATCAAGAAGACCTTCTGAATCCAAACCCAAGGAGATAACCATGAAACTGATTACAGCCATCATCAAGCCCTTCAAGCTTGACGAAGTGCGCGAGGCCTTGAGCGCGATCGGCGTGCAAGGTTTGACGGTCACCGAGGTCAAGGGCTTCGGCCGCCAGAAGGGCCATACGGAGCTCTATCGCGGCGCCGAATATGTGGTCGACTTTCTGCCCAAGGTGAAGATCGAAGCCGCCGTGGCCGACGCGGTGGTTGAGCGCGTGATCGAAGCGATCGAGACCGCCGCGCGCACCGGCAAGATCGGCGACGGCAAGATCTTCGTCGCCGCGCTTGAGCAGGTGGTTCGCATCCGCACCGGTGAGACCGGCCAGGACGCGCTCTAATCAGAGCCGCCGTCGGACCTTTTCCAAAAATCCCAATTCCCAGCCCTCGTTGGAGATCCTGATGAAAAAATTTCTCGCCTGTCTGGCCCTTGCTGCTGCGGTGTTCGCACCGGTAGCCTGGGCCGATGAAGCCGCCTCGGCGCCAGTCGCCAGCGTCGCTGCTGCAGCAGCGCCAGACGCTACGGCACCCGCCGCAGCCCCCGCGCTCGTCCCGAACAAGGGCGATACCACCTGGATGATGCTGTCGACGCTGCTGGTCATCATGATGACCGTGCCCGGTCTGGCGCTGTTCTACGGCGGCCTGGTCCGCAGCAAGAACATGCTGTCGGTGCTGATGCAGGTGATGGTCGCGTTCTCGATGATCGTCGTGCTGTGGGTCATGTACGGCTACAGCCTGGCATTCACCGAAGGCAATGCTTTCATCGGCGGCACTGACCGGTTGATGATGAAGGGCATATGGGACAACGTCGCCGGCACCTTCTCGAATGCAGCGACCTTCAGCAAGGGCGTCGTGATTCCTGAAATCGTCTTTGCCGCCTTCCAAGCCACCTTCGCCGGCATCACCGCCTGCTTGATCATCGGTGCCTTCGCCGAGCGCATCAAGTTCTCGGCCGCGCTGACGTTCCTGGCCCTCTGGTTCACCTTCAGCTATCTGCCGATCGCGCACATGGTCTGGTTCTGGATGGGTCCTGATGCTTACACGGCAGCCGGTGTCGTCGATGAAATGAATGGCAAAGCCGGTCTGATGTGGCAATGGGGCGCGCTGGACTTCGCTGGCGGCACGGTCGTGCATATCAATGCTGCGGTCGCTGGCCTGGTGGGTGCTTATATGGTCGGCAAGCGCGTCGGCTACGGCAAGGAAGCTTTCACGCCGCACAGCCTGACCCTGACGATGGTGGGCGCCTCGCTGCTGTGGGTGGGCTGGTTTGGTTTCAACGCTGGCTCGGCATTGGAAGCCAATGGTTTCGCTGCCCTGGCCTTCATCAACACCTTTGTCGCCACTGCCGCTGCCGTGCTGGCCTGGTCAGTCGGTGAAGCGTTGTTGAAGGGCAAGGCTTCGATGCTGGGTGCTGCCTCGGGTGCTGTTGCCGGTCTGGTGGCAATCACGCCGGCTGCTGGCAATGTCGGCATCGGTGGCGCCTTGATCATCGGTGCGGTGGCCGGCTTCGCCTGCCTGTGGGGTGTTTCGGGTCTGAAGAAGATCCTCGGCGCTGATGACTCGCTCGATGTGTTCGGTGTGCATGGCGTCGGCGGTATCGTCGGTGCACTGCTGACCGGCGTCTTCAACTCACCGGCTCTGGGTGGCCCGAGCTTCGTCGGCGACTGGGTCACGGCGACTTCGGTGACGCCTGACGCCTACTCGATCGCCGCCCAGGTCTGGGTGCAGGCCAAGGCCATCGGCGTGACGATCGTCTGGTCGGCCCTGGTCTCGGTGGTCGCTTACAAGATCGTTGATTTGATCTTCGGTCTGCGCGTCTCGGAAGAAGAAGAGCGCGAAGGTCTGGACATCAGCTCGCACGGCGAAACGGCTTATCACAAGTAAGCACTGAGCGATCGGCCAAGCCGGTCGCAAGCAAGACCCAGCCGCCCGCAGCCATGCAGGCGGCTTTTTTTTCGCCTTAGGGCAGCAGTTCGGCGCAGACTGCTGCGGTCACTTCGGCCGTCGTGGCATTGCCGCCGAGGTCGCGCGTGTGCAATGCCTGGTTGGCGGTGACATGCTCAATCGCCTGCATCACGCGCTGCGCCGCAGCGCTCTCGCCCAGATGCTCGAGCATCATCACCACCGACCAGAAGGTGCCGACCGGATTGGCCAGGCCCAGGCCCATGATGTCGAACGCCGAGCCGTGGATCGGTTCGAACATCGAGGGGTAGCGGCGCTCGGGGTCGATATTGCCGGTCGGTGCGATCCCCAGGCTGCCGGCCAACGCGGCAGCCAAGTCGCTGAGAACATCGGCATGCAGATTGGTCGCCACCAGCGTGTCGAGCGTTGCCGGGCGATTGACCATGCGCGCGGTGGCCGCGTCGACCAACTCCTTGTCCCAAGTGACTTCAGGAAATTCCCTGGCGATCTGCACCGCGATCTCGTCCCACATCACCATCGCATGGCGCTGCGCATTGCTCTTGGTGATGACGGTCAGATGCCGGCGCGGCCTGGATGCGGCCAGTTTGAAGGCGAAGCGCATGATACGTTCGACGCCGACGCGGGTCATCATCGAGACGTCAGTCGCCACCTCGATCGGATGGCCCTGGTGGACGCGGCCGCCGATGCCCGAATATTCACCCTCGGAGTTCTCGCGCACGATCACCCAATCGAGATCGGCTGGCGCGCAGCGCTTCAACGGCGCATCGATGCCGGTCAGGATCCGCGTTGGCCGGACATTCGCGTATTGGTCAAATCCCTGGCAAATCTTCAGGCGCAAACCCCACAGCGTGATGTGGTCGGGGATCTGCGGATCACCCGCCGAGCCGAACAAAATCGCATCCTTGTGCCGCAGGGCATCGAGACCGTCAGCCGGCATCATCACGCCATGCTCGCGGTACCAGTCGCCGCCCCAGCCGAAGTTTTCGAAGCTGAGGCCAAAGCCGCTGCTCGAGGCCTGCAGCGCTTCGAGTAACTGACGGCCGGCCGGGATGACTTCCTTGCCGATGCCGTCGCCGGGGATGGTGGCGATTTTGTAGATTTTCATTCGATTTCTCCTTCTGTCGGGGGTCAGCGCAGATCCGATCAAGCCTGCGAAAATTGAACTTTAACGATGCAGCGACTGCTGCCTTCAGGCATATTTGCTGACCGCTGCGCGGCGGAACTTCATCGCATAGACATAGCGATTTTCGGGGTGCACGGTGCGCGTGGCCTGCAGCAATTCGCCATCGGCAGCCAGATAGCGCCGCTGCAGCAGCAGCGCCGGGCTGTCGCTGTCGGCGCCCAGCGCCTCGGCCATATGCGCGGGCACCCTGCCGGCCGAAATGCTGACTTCGACATCGGCAATCGCGACGCCGAACAGCGCTTCGATCTGCTCATGCACCGGCGAAAGGTCGAACTGCTTTGACTTCATCACGCCGGCAAAACGGGGCTGGATGTAGATGTCGACCCAGCACAGCGGTTCAGCCACATCATCGAGTGTGCGCAAGGCGCTGATCTGCAGCCATGCGCTGCCTTGCTCGCAGCCAAGGCTTTGCGCCAGCCTCGCGTCGGCCACCAGCAGTTGATGCGAGATATGCCGCCGCCTGACGCTGTCGGGGTAATTGAACCATTGGTCGAAATTCGTCACCGCATGCGCGAACACATGGCGCCGGCCGTTGCTGACCACGGTCGAGCCGCTGCCGGCGCGGCGCACGATCAAGCCGCCTTGCGACAACAGGCGCAAAGCCTCGCGCACCGTATGCCGGCCGACATCAAGGCGCAGGCTGAACTCGGCCTCGGTCGGCAACAGCGTGCCGACCGGAAAGATCCCCGCGCTGATGTCCTGCTCGATCTGCTCGGCGATTTTCTTGTACAGCGCACCGCCCGAGCGGCGACCGCGCTGACGCGGCTTGGCAGGCTCGCTCATGCCTTCGGCCGCGCCAGAGCGGGCCATATTCCTTGATGGACTTTGTCCATATATCTGCCCTTGGTATTGCAAAATTCCACCGCCCAAGCAGGAAGAATTTGATGTTTTATGGCTTCACAAACGGTACTTGCCAATTGACAAGCACCGATGTCGAAGTCCTAATATCCAGATATTTGCATCCCTTGTCAACCCGGCAAAAAATCACAGGAGCCCCCTTGGCCAAGATCGAATCAGTCAGCGTTGCCGTCGCCCGCGTGCCCCTCGACCGCGTCACCTCGTTCTCGACCCGCACCGTATCGGAGCGGCATTACTGCATCGTCAAGGTGCGCAGCAGCGATGGTCTCGAAGGGGTCGGCTTCTGCTACGCGGGCAGCAAAGCCGGCGACATCGTCAAGGTCGCCGTCGAACAGTTGCTCGCGCCGGTCTTGATCGGGCAGGACAGCCTGCGCAGCGAAGGGCTCTGGAACGAGATGTACCAGGAAAGCCTGCTGCAGGGCCGCAGTGGTTCGGTGATGCGTGGCCTCTCGATCCTCGACAACGCGATCTGGGACTTGAACGCCCGCACGGCCGGTCTGCCCTTGCACGACTACCTCGGCTGCATGAACCGCGAAAAGGTCATCGCCTATGCCAGTGGCGGCTATTACGTCGACGGCAAGACCGCGGCCGACCTCGGGGACGAGATGGCCGGCTATGTGAAGCTGGGTTTTACTGCCGTCAAGATGAAGACCGGCCGCCTGTCGCCCGCCGAAGAGGAACAGCGCGTGGCGGCCGCCCGGGCCGCCATCGGCCCCGATGTGGTCTTGATGATCGACGTCAACAATGGCTGGTCGGACCTGCCGACTGCGCTTGAGTACACCCGCCGCTTCGAGGCCTACAACCCTTACTGGATCGAGGAGCCCTTCCTGCCCGATGCGATCGATCTGCATGCGCGACTGGCCGCTGCGACCAAGATCACCATCGCCACCGGTGAAATCGAGACCGGCCGCTGGCGCTTTCGTGAACTGATCGACGCCGGTGGCGCCGAAATATTGCAAGCCGATGCGGCAGTCTGCGGCGGCATTTCCGAATGGCGCAGGATTGCCGCCCATGCCGACAGCCGCGGCGTGACGGTCAGCCCGCATTGGTTCCACGACCTGCATGCGCCGCTGGTCGCGGCCACGCCGAATGCCCGCTATGTCGAATTCTTCACCGACGACCAGGTCCTGAATTTCCGCCGGCTGATCGACCGCCAACTCGACTTTAAGGACGGCTATGTGATGCTGCATCAGACCCCGGGGCTGGGCTTCAACTTCGACGAGGCTGCGGTTTCACGCTATGCCGGTGGGGCCTCGGCCTGGACCCAGATTTCGGCCGGACGCTAGCATGAGCTCGAGGGTGACGACCAAGGCGCAGAGCGAGTTCATCGCCAGCGCCTTCAGCGCGGTCGGCATGCCGGCCGAAGATGCAAGGCGGGTGGCTGATTTGATGACCGAGGCCGATCTTCAGGGCTCGGACGGGCACGGCATGATCCGCCTGCCGCCCTATATCAAACGCATCAAGGCCGGCGGCATCAACCTGCGGCCAGACATCCGCATCGCCGAGGAGCGCGCCGCCACCGCCCTGCTCGACGGCGACAACGCGATGGGCCATCTGGTGATGAGCCGCGCGGCCGAAATCGCTGCGCAAAAGGCGCGCGTCGCCGGCATCGGCTGGGTCGGCGCACGCTTGAGCAACCATGCCGGTCCGGCATCGCTGTACGCCCGCATGGCTTTGCCGCACGACATGATCGGCCTGTACTTCGCGGTCGGCAACGCCAACCATCTGCCGGCCTGGGGCGGCTTGGAGATGCTCTTGTCGACGAACCCGATCGCGGTGGCCGTGCCCACTTTGAACGAGCCACCGGTGGTGCTCGACATGGCGACCACGGTGGCCGCCTATGGCAAGGTCAAGGCCAAGGCACAGCGCGGCGAAATGATGCCCGAGGGCTGGATGATCGACCGCCTGGGCAAGCCGCTGCTCGACCCGAAACGTGCCGAAGAAGGTTTTTTGCTGCCGATCGGCGGCTACAAGGGCTATGGCTTGTCGCTGATCGTCGGCCTGCTCGCCGGCACCTTGAACGGTGCGGCGATGGGCCGCGATGTGATCGATTTCAACCATGACGCCGAATCGGTCACCAACACCGGGCAGGCCGTGGCGATGATAGACATCGCCGCTTTCGGCGACGCCAAGGAATTCAAGGCCAGGGTCGACACCCTGGTGCGCGACCTGCGCGACAGCGAGCGCATGCCCGATGTCGAACGCATCTGGCTGCCCGGCGAGCAAAGCCATGCGCGGCGCAGCGCCTATGGACTCGAGGGCATTCCGCTCGCAGCAACTCTGCATCAACTGCTCGACGCGCTGGCGGCTGAACTCGGCATCGCGCCATTGGCCATTCTCGACCGCTGAAAAGGACCTCCATGAAGCGCTTTTTACTGTTCTCCAGCCTGCTTGGCACCCTGCTGACAATGCCGGTAGCCGCCCAATCGAACTATCCGAACAAGCCGATCCGCATGATCGTGCCGCTGGCCGCAGGCAGCGCGGTCGACGTGGCAGCGCGCATGGTGGCGCAAAAAATGTCGCTGTCGCTGGGCCAGACGGTGGTGGTGGAAAACCAGCCGGGAGCCGCCGGTCTGGTCGGCGCCGACCATGTCGCCAAAGCCGCACCCGATGGCTACACGATCGGCGGTTTCAACGACAGCATCATGACGATGGTGCCTTCACTGCAGGCCAGGATGCCCTGGGACATTCTGCGCGATTTCACGCCGGTGTCGCTGGTCGCAACCGTCGAATGGGGCCTGGTCGCCTATCCGGCCTCGGCCTACAAGAGCGCCGGCGGGCTGATCGCGGCGGCAGCCGCAGCGCCGGGCAAGATCGACTACGGCTCGGGCGGCATCGGCAGCCCGCAACATATTGCGATGGCCTTGTTCGCTTCCGAAGCCAGCATCAGCCTGACCCATGTACCTTACAAGGGCGCGACGCAAGCTGCGGTCGGCGTGGCCGGCGGCGAGGTGGCAGTCGCCTTCCAGGGCCTGGCCACAGTCAACTCGCTGATCAAGGGCAACCGCGTCAAGTTGCTGGCGGTATCGACGCCCAAGCGCATGCCGCAATACCCCGAGGCACCGACGGTGAGTGAATCGGGACTGCCCGGTTTCGAATTCAATTCCTGGTTCGCCGTGCTCGCTCCGGCAGGCACGCCGGCCGAGATCGTCGCCCGGCTGAACAGCGAGATCGTCAAGGCACTTGCTGACCCGGCCTTGCGCGAGCAGTTGATTGCCCAGGGCCTGACACCGCGGGGATCGAGCGCTGAAGAACTCGGCGCCGCGACCAAGCTGCAGCTGACGAAATATGCCGCCCTGATCAAGCGCGCCAACATCAAAGCCGAGTAGTTGCCCCTAGACCGCTGCGCCTTCAAGCGTGGGATTATCAAAACTTTTGCGGAGACAGCCATGAAATTCATCAAAGCCTCAATCTGTCTGTTGCTGGCCGGCCTGGCGCTGAGCGCCGGTGCACAGAACATCTCGGTCGCCACCGGGGGCACCGGCGGCGTCTATTACCCGATGGGCGGCGGCATCGCGGCAGTGCTGTCCAAATTTGTTCCCGGCATGCAAGCCACGGCCGAAGTGACCGGCGGATCGGTCGACAACCTCAAGCTGGTCGGCACCGGCAAGTCCTATATCGGCTTCACCATGACCGATGCCAGCCTCGACGCCTACCGCGGCGAGGACAAATTCAAGGGCAACAAGGTCGCCCTCAGAACGCTGATGATTCTTTATCCGAACCGCATGCATGTGGTCAGCGTCGAAGGCCGCGGCGTCAACAAGATGTCCGACCTGAAAGGCAAGCGCGTCTCGACCGGCTCGCCGGGCAGCGCGACCGAAGTGATGGCTTTCCGCCTGCTCGAGGCCGCCGGGCTGAACAAGGACAGCGATGTCAAACGCGAACGCCTGGGCGTGGCTGAATCGGTCAACGCGATCAAGGACGGCAAGATCGACGCCTTCTTCTGGGTCGGCGGGTTGCCCACTGCGGGCGTCACCGACCTGGCCAACACACCGGGCAACAAGCTCAAGATGATCGACCATGCCGAAGCTGTGGCGGCGATGAACAAGAAATACGGCAACCTCTATATCGAGGACGTGATTCCGAAGGAAATGTACCGCGGCATGGACAGCGACAACAAGCAGGCCACCGTGATGAACATCCTCGTCGCGCATGAATCGATGGACGACAAGACCGCCTACAACATCGTCAAGACGATCTTCGAAAAGCGCGAGGATCTGATTGCGGTGCACAAGGAATCGGCCAACATCAAGCTCGAAAACCAGAAGACCAACGCCTCGCCGGTGCCGTTCCACCCTGGCGCCTTGAAGTATTTCGCTGAAAAAGGCGTCAAGCTCAACTGAACCGCTGCGCTTGACCGCGCTTGATACGAAACCCGCTGCAGCCGAGGTCCATCGCAATGAGTGAAAACATCGACAAGATCGTCATCAGTGACGAAGCGCTTCAAAAAGCCGAAGAGTTCATCGAAGCCGAGGAAGGAGCGGCCAACAAGCTGAAGGGCTGGCTGAACATCTTCGTCATTGCCGTCGCCTTCATCATGTCGGTGTTCCACCTCTACACCGCCTACGCAATCGTGCCGACGCAGACGCTGCGGCCGGTGCATGTCGGCTTCGTGTTGTTTCTGTGCTTCTTGATGTTCCCGATGGCGGCACGCTTTCGCCATCGCGTGATGTGGTGGGACTGGCTGGCCGCGGCGCTGTCGATTGCCACCGTGGTCTACCTGATCATGGGCGGCGACGACATCACCGACCGCAACACTGCTCCCAATCCCTGGGACATTGCCTTCGGTCTGACCTTGATCCTGCTGGTGCTCGAAGCGATGCGGCGCACCAATGGCTGGATCATGCCGGTCATCACCGGCTGCTTCATCGCCTATGCCCTGTTCGGCCCTTATCTTCCGGCACCCTGGACGCACAAGGGCTATGAGATCGGCCGCCTGGTCGGGGTGATGTACATGACGCTGGAAGGCATTTATGGCGTGGCGGTCGATGTCTCGGCGTCGCTGATCATCCTGTTCACGATCTTCGGTGCCTTCCTGCAATATTCGGGCGCAGGCAAGTTCTATATCGACTTCTCCTTTGCCGCGATGGGCGGCAAACCGACCGGCGCTGGTCGCACCGTCGTGCTCGCCTCCTTCCTGCTCGGCGGCCCGTCCGGATCGGGCGTGGCGACCACGGTGACCCTCGGTGCGGTCGCATACCCGATGCTGGCCAAGGTCGGCTATGAAAAGAACGCCGCCGGCGGCTTGCTCGCTGCCGGCGGACTTGGCGCCATCATCTCGCCGCCGGTGCTCGGTGCCGCAGCTTTCCTGATCGCCGAATTCCTGAAGATTTCCTACCTCGACGTGCTCTTGATGGCCTGCATCCCGACGCTGCTGTTTTACCTGGCGCTGTTCCTGATGGTAGAAATCGACGCGCGCAAGTACGGCATGGGCAATGTCGAGTTGGAGAAGGTCGACTCGGTCTGGAACCTGAGCAAGAACTACTGGTTCCATTTCCTTTCGCTGATTTCGATCGTGTTCTTCATGCTGTGGGGTTTCTCGCCGGTGCTGTCGGTGTTCTGGGCCACGGTGGTGTCATTCTTTACCAGTTTCCTGCGCCGCGACACCGCCTTGATGTCCTATGACCTGTTTCAGGGCAAGGGATCGTTCAGCGACAACCTCTTCAAGTCCCCCTTCGTCAAGGCGATGCAGGGCGGCTCAATCGGCGTGCTCAATGTGGCGGCCACCTGCGCGGGCGCCGGCATCATCGTCGGCGTCGTCACGCTGACCGGCCTGGGGCTGAAGTTCAGCACCATCGTGATCGACTATGCCGACGGCAACCTGTTGCTGACTGCCATCATGACCTCGCTGGTGGTCTGGATCGTCGGCCTGGCCGTGCCGGTGACGGCCTCCTACATCATCTGCGCGGTGATCGCTGCGCCGGCGCTGATCAAGATGGGCGTGCCGGACTTCGCCGCGCACATGTTCATCTTCTATTACGCCGTGCTGTCCGAGGTCTCACCACCGACCGCCCTGTCGCCCTTCGCGGCTGCCGCGATCACCGGCGGTGACCCGTACAAGACGACGATGCAATGCTGGAAATACACCGTCCCGGCCTTCCTGCTGCCCTTCATGTTCGTACTTGCTCCCGAAGGCCAGGGCCTGCTGCTGATGGGTTCGGTCAAGGCGTTGGCAGCAGCGAACTGGTGGTCGATCGCCCAGGTGACGCTGACTGCGGCCATCGGCATCGCCGCGCTGGCTGGCGGTTTCCAGGGCTGGGCCTTGAAGCGCACCACGTTCGTCGAACGCTGGATGCTGCTGGCGGCAGGTTTCGCGCTGGTCTACCCGGGTGCCATGGCCGACCTGATCGGTTTCGGGCTGGTGATCGCGGCACTGGCGAAACAGTATTTCCGCAAAGAATTGCAGCCTGCCTGAGCTGCTGGAGAATCATTTGAGTCAATTCAATGCCCAGGCGACCGGCGTCTACCTGATCACGGTCACGCCCTTCACCGACAGCGGTGCGCTGGATCTGGAAAGCTCCGACCGGATGGTCGATTTCTGCCTCGATTGCGGCGTCACCGGGCTGACCGTGCTCGGCATCATGGGCGAGGCCAGCAAGCTGACTGCCGAGGAATCGACCCTCTTCGTCAAACAGGTGCTGGCGCGGGTCGCAGGGCGGGTGCCGGTGGTCGTCGGCGCCTCGTCAGCCGGTTTTGCGCCGATGCGCGAATTGACCGACAGCGTGATGAGCCTGGGAGCCGCCGGCGTGATGGTGGCGCCGCCTTCGACCTTGCGCACCGACGAACAGATCCTGGCCTATTTCGAGATGGTCGGCCAGACGCTGGGTGCTGCAGTTCCCTGGGTACTGCAGGATCACCCGGTCGCCACCGGGGTGCAGATGTCGACAGCCGTGATCAAGCAGATCATCAAGAACAGCCCGAGCTGCGTGATGCTCAAGCATGAGGATTGCCCGGGGTTGACCAAGCTTTCCAGCATCCGCGCGGCCAGCGCCAGCGGCGAGCTGCGCCGGGTCTCGATCCTGACCGGCAATGGCGGCGGGCTGTTCCTGCCCGAAGAGCTGACGCGCGGCGCCGATGGCGCGATGACCGGCTTTGCCTACCCTGAAATGATGGTCGATGTCTGTCGCGCCCATGCCGCCGGCGAGATCGAGCGCGCCCATGACATTTTCGATGCCTACCTGCCGCTGGCCCGCTATGAGCAGCAGTCCGGCATCGGCCTGGCGGTGCGCAAGCATCTGCTGGCCGAACGCGGCGTGATCAAGTCCGCGGCGATTCGCAAGCCCGGCCCGAAGCTGTCGGCCCAGGACCTCGCCGACATCACGCGCCTGAGCGCCAGGCAGGCCCGCCGCCTCGCCGAAATTTCCTGACCCAGCCGGAGACTCTCCTGTGACAGCCCCGATCGAAATGCAGCTTGACCCGCAGGTGATTGAAGTTCTCTCGACCATCACCACCGCCACCTTGACCACCTTGCTGCTGAAAAAAGGCCTGCGCAATGTCTGGCTGCGCGGCACCAAGCCGTTGCGCGCGGGTCAGCCACGCCTGGTCGGGCGGGCTTTCACGCTGCGCTTTGTGCCGGCACGTGAGGACCTGGCCACGCCGGCTTCCTGGTCTTCGCCGATCTCGACGCGCGCCGCCATCGAGGACATGCCGGCCGGCTGCATCGCCGTGGTCGACTCGATGGGCGTGACCGATGCCGGCATCTTCGGCGACATCCTGTGCACCAGGATGCGCAAACGCGGCGTTGCCGCCTTGATCACCGATGGCGTCGTGCGCGATGTCGCCGGGGTGCTGGGCAGCGCCCTGCCAGTCTGGTGCAGCGGTGTGGCTGCGCCGCCCTCGGTGGCCGGCCTGACTTTCGTCGCCTGGCAGCAACCTATAGGCTGCGGTGGGGTGGCAGTCTTTCCTGGCGACATCATCGTCGTCGACGACGACGGCGCGGTGCTGATCCCCGCTGACCTGCTCGACGAGATGCTCGCGTTGGCGCCAGAGCAAGAGCGCCTCGAGGAATGGATCATGGCCGAAGTCGAAGCCGGCGCCGCCCTGCCCGGCCTGTACCCGCCAAACGCCGAAAACAAGGCCCGCTTTGCTGCGGCGATGGCAGCGGCTGATTCGGCCAAATAGGATTACAACCGGCGCTCAGCCGATTGCCTGCGGCGGTTAGCCCGGGTTCTGAGCCTTTTCGATCTCGATCCGGCCTTGGCAGCCAACCAAGAAGGAAATCAGAACCGTCCTTGTGCAGCGGTAGGCGCAAGCCGTCGAGTGCCAGAGACCGGTGGACAAGCAAAAATTCATTGTTGCCGCCTGTCTATAACGCACCTACAATTTGCCAATGGTCTCCTTCGACGAAGCCAAACGACAAGCCAATCTGTTGAAGCATGGCTTTGATTTTGTCGGCAGCGAGGTGGTGTTTTCGGGCTTCACAATCACCCGCGAGGACGCGTTTGACAGCTATGGCGAGTTGCGCCTGCAAACCATGGGGCTTTGGCAAGGCGTTGTCGTTTTCATCGTCCACACGCCGCGCGGCAGGGCTGACCACGTTATCTCGATCCGAAAGGCGCAAAAGCATGAAGAACGCATCTACTGGAAAAACTATCCCGGCTGACAAGACCGATTGGCCACGTGTGCGTGCGATGAAGGATCGCGAGATCAGTCACGACGTCGACAGCCCGGCCACAACGGCGGCCGATTGGGATGGCGCAGTGCTGCGGCAAGGCGGCGTTGAACTGGGCAAAGCAAGGACCCGTGGCCCGAACCGTTCGCCGACCAAGGAGCAGGTCGCCATCAGGTACAACCCGGAAGTGATTGCAGCTTTTCGGGCCAGTGGCTCGGGATGGCAGACGCGGATGAACAATGCGCTGGAAGACTGGCTGAAGTCGCACAGTCCCGCGAATGTCTGAATCCCGAATTGGCCCCATCTGATGGTCAGGGGCAAGAGGCCCGATGACCCCGAGCGGCTGTACGGCCTCCCAGGCTATTCGATCTCGATCCGCCCTTCCTTGACGATCTTTGCAAACTTACTGCTGTTGCCGGCGATCAGTTGGGCCATTTCGGCGGGTGAACTGCCAAGGGTCTCGCCACCGGTCAGGCGAAGAATCCTCACCAGGACTTGCGCAAAACCGGCGCTCAGTCGACTGTAGGCACCGGTGTCAGCGCGGCTTTGCCGCCGAGCACGGCATGCAGGTTGTCGAGCGTCAGCCGCAGCATCGCAGCGCGCGTTTCGACCGTGGCCGAGCCGGCATGGGGCGAGAAGACAACATTCTTCAATCCCAGCAGCGGTGATTCGACCAGCGGCTCCTGCTCGTACACATCGAGCGCGGCCCCGCGCAAGCTGCCCTTGGTCAAGGCTTGGAACACTGCAGATTCATCGACCACCGAGCCGCGCGACAGGTTGACCAGCCAACCCTGGCCCAGCGCTTCGAGCAAGGCCGCGTTGACCAAATGGCGGGTTTGCTCACCGCCTTTGCAGCAAACCAGCAGCACATCGACTTCCTGCGCCAGCGCCAGCGGGCTGGCGACATGACGGTAGGGCGACTCCTCCTGCCGGCGGCCCGAATAAGCCAGGCTGACACCAAAGGCCTCAAGCCTGGCCGCCATCCCTTTGCCGATGCGACCCAGGCCGATGATGCCGATGCGCTTGCCGCTCAGGCTCGAAGTCAGCGGATAGACCGATTGCGCCCAAGCACCGTCGCGGACAAAGCGATCGGACTGAGGAATCTCGCGCAGCATCGCCAGCAGCAGACCAATGCCGAGCTCGCAGACCGCCGCATCGAGCAGCCCAGGGGTGTTGGTCACGACAATGCCGCGCTGCTGCGCATAGGACACAGGAATGCCATCAAAGCCGACGCCCGAGGTGGCGATCACACGCAGCGCCGGCAGCTCTTCGAGCAAAGCCTGCGGCAGCTGGTAGTTGCTGCGGGTGATCAGGCCCTGCACGGTCGCGCGCAGCCCCGCATCGGCCAACTCGGCCTTGACACTGTCGAACTCGCTATCGATCTGCCGCTGCAGATCAGGGGTGAAAAATCCGACCTGGACCAGCTGCTTTTTCATGACATTTACTTTGCTTGCGGCGTCTTGCCGACCAGGGTGGCTGCGCGCAGAAAACCGAAATCGACGCCCTTGTCAGCCTGGTTGACTTCCTGCAGAAAGAGCTTGCGGTAGCCGCGCTCGGCACTCGGCTCGACCACCGGGTTGTCGAGCGCGCGCTGCGCCAGTTCGGCCTCGCTCACCAGCAATGAAATTTCGCGGTTCTTCACGCTCAGGCGGATGCGGTCGCCGTTTTGAACATAGGCCAGCGGCCCGCCGATTGCCGATTCGGGCGTGACATGCAGGACGATGGTGCCGAAGGCGGTGCCGCTCATGCGGCCATCAGAAATCCGCACGATGTCCTTGACACCGGCACGCGCGAGCTTCATCGGGATCGGAATGTAGCCGGCCTCAGGCATGCCGGGCGCGCCTTTGGGACCAATGTTCTTCAGTACCAGCACATCGTCAGCCCTGACGTCGAGGTCAGCGGCGTCGAGCCGCAGCGCCATGTCCTCCAGGTTCTCGAACACCACCGCACGGCCTTCATGCTCCATCAGCCCGGGGTCGGCGGCCGACTGCTTGATGATTGCCCCACCCGGCGCCAGATTGCCCAGCAGCACGGCGATACCGCCTTGTGGATAGATCGGGTTGGCAATGCTGCGCACGACATCCTGCTTGAAGCCGGTGCCCGAGCGCTCGAGTTCCTCGCCCAGCGTGCGACCGGTGACGGTCAGCGCATCGAGCCGCAGCAAGGGCTTGAGCTCGCGCAGCAGCGTGGCCATGCCGCCGGCCTTGTGGAAATCTTCCATGTAATGCTGGCCTGAGGGCTTCAGGTCGAGCAGCACCGGCGTCTGGCGGCCCATCTGGTCGAGCGCCTGCATGTCGATGTCCAGGCCAACCCGGCCGGCAATCGCCGCCAAATGGACGATGCCATTGGTCGAGCCGCCGATTGCCAGCAGCACCCGCAGCGCGTTCTCGAACGCAGCCGGAGTCAGGATCTTGTCGATCGTCAGCCGGTCGCGGGCCATTTTCACCGCCTGCGCACCGGTCTGCTCGGCAATGCGGATGCGGTCGGAAGTGACCGCTGGCGGCGATGCGCCGCCCGGCATCGTCATGCCCAGCGCTTCGGCGATGCAGGCCATTGTGCTGGCCGTGCCCATCACCGAGCAAGTGCCGACGCTGGCGACCAGCTGGTTGTTGACTTCAGCGACCTCGTCGGCGTCGATCTCGCCGGCGCGGAATTTGCCCCAATAGCGGCGGCAATCGGTGCAGGCGCCCACCCGCTCACCACGGTGCGAGCCAGTCAGCATCGAGCCGGTAATCAGCTGGATCGCCGGCAGATTGGCCGATGCCGCGCCCATCAACTGGGCCGGCACGGTCTTGTCGCAGCCGCCGATCAGCACCACCGCATCCATCGGCTGGGCGCGGATCATCTCCTCGGTATCCATCGCCATCAGGTTGCGCAAATACATGCTGGTCGGTGCGGCAAAGCTCTCATGCACCGAGATCGTCGGGAAGACCATCGGCAAGCCGCCGGCCAGCATCACGCCGCGCTTGACGGCCTCAACCAGCTGCGGCGAGTTGCCATGGCAGGGGTTGTAGTCGCTGCCGGTATCGGCGATGGCAATCACCGGGCGGTCAAGCGCCGCGTCGGTGAAGCCCGCACCCTTGATGAAAGCCTTGCGCAAGAACAGCGAAAAACCCTGGTCGCCATAGCTGGTCAGACCTTTTTTCATGCCGGCAATCTCGGCGTCGGCGGCAAGGCTGGATGTGTTGTCGGAAGGTTTGGTCATGACGGGATTCTCGGCTGACAGCGGTAAAATAGGCGAACCGGAAGATGGAAAAAACGGCTGCCGGACTGAGCAACAGTCCTATTGTTTGACAAGTCCTCTCCGTGAACGGTAATTTACCCCGACACCCGGACTTGGCTTTGCTGACTCCGACCCAAGCTATGCTACTTGTCAAAGCGGATCCTATTCTGGACTCGCTCTCCGAGCATTCGCCATGGTTCCTCATCTCACCACCTCTCTGACCGGCCCGATCAACGAACTTGAGCAGCGCATGCTGGAATCGATGCCAGCGATCGAACGCTGGTTCCGGCTCGAATGGATGGAACATTCGCCGCCGTTCTACAGCTCGGTCGATCTGCGCAATGCCGGTTTCAAGCTGGCGCCGGTTGACACCAATCTATTCCCAGGTGGCTTCAACAACCTGAACCCGGCCACGCTGCCGCTGGCGGTCCAGGCCGCGATGGCAGCGATCGAAAAGATCTGCCCCGAAGCCAAGAATCTGTTGCTGATTCCCGAAAACCACACGCGCAATACCTTCTATCTCAGCAATGTCGCAACGTTGGTGCGCATCTTCACCCAGGCCGGCTTGAATGTCAGGCTGGGCAGTCTCGACCAGACCATCACCGCGCCGACGGAATTACAGCTCGTTGATGGCAGTTCGCTGACGCTGGAGCCGCTGCTGCGCACGCGCGGCAGGCTCGGTTTGAAGGATTTCGACCCCTGCACGATCCTGCTCAACAACGACCTTTCGGCCGGCATTCCGAAATTGCTTGAAAACCTGCATGAGCAATACTTGTTGCCGCCGCTGCATGCCGGTTGGGCGGTGCGTCGCAAGAGCAAGCATTTCCGCTGCTATGAAGAGGTGGCCAAGCGTTTTTCCAAACTGCTGGGCATGGATCCCTGGCTGATCAACCCGATGTTTGCGGCTTGCAACGGGCTTGACTTCAGCGAAGGCGAAGGGCTCGAGGCCTTGCAGACCCAGACCGATGCCGTGCTGACCAAGACCCGGCGCAAATACAAGGAATATGGCATCCAGGAAAAGCCTTTTGTCATCATCAAGGCCGATGCCGGTACCTATGGCATGGGCGTGATGACGGTGCGCGACGCCAAGGAACTGGTCGACCTGAGCCGACTGACGCGCAACAAGATGTCGGTGGTCAAGGACGGCCACGATGTCACCGAGGTGCTCATCCAGGAAGGCGTGCCGACCAACGAGCGCGTCAACGAGGCGGTGGCCGAACCCGTGGTCTATATGGTCGACCGTTATGTGGTCGGCGGCTTTTACCGCGTCCATGCCGAACGCGGCGTCGATGAGAACCTCAACGCGCCGGGTGCCAGCTTCGTGCCGCTGGCATTCGCCCGTTCGTCGCATCTGCCCCGGCCCGGAGAAAAGCCCGGTGCCAGCCCGCCGAACCGCTTCTATATGTACGGGGTGATCGCCCGCCTGGCGATGCTGGCGGCCAGTTACGAGCTCGAAGTCACCGACCCCGAAGCCGAGTCCTACTGATGAAGATCCGCCGGGCGCAATTGCTGCTGAAAAGTAAATTGACGCACTGCACAATTTTTAGAGCAAAATGCGCGTTTTGATGAATCCGGCCCAAACCGCCGGGAAGTTCTCGTGAGTTCTGCACAATCGGGGCGTAGCCCCTCTGCACTGGCCGGCATGACCGTCGGCGCCTTGGGCGTGGTCTATGGCGACATCGGCACCAGCCCGCTCTACGCGCTGAAGGAAGTTTTCCATGGCGGCCATGTGGCCCCCACTGCGGACAATATCCTCGGCGTGCTCTCGCTGATCTTCTGGACCATGACGATCATCGTCTCGGTCAAGTACGTGTTGTTGATCCTGCGTGCCGACAACCATGGCGAAGGCGGCCTGATCGCAATGCTCGCGCTGGCGACCAATGCCGTCAACGACAAGCCGAAGCTGCGCAATGTGCTGCTCATGGTGGGCCTGTTCGGCACGGCGATCTTCTATGGCGATGCGGTGATCACACCGGCGATGACGGTGCTGGGCGCAGTCGAAGGCATTGATGTCTATGCACCCGAGTATCACGACGTGATCGTGCCGCTGACCCTGGTTGTGCTGGCCGGCTTGTTCGCGGTCCAGCGTTTCGGCACCGGCGGCATCGGCAAGGCCTTCGGGCCGGTGATGCTGGTCTGGTTTGCGGTGCTTGCCGTGCTCGGCCTGCCGCATATTCTCGAGAATCCGCAGATCCTCTTCGCCGTCAATCCGTACTATGCGTTTTCTTTCTGCATGGCGCATAAATTGGTTGCCTTCGTGGCGCTTGGCGCGGTCGTGCTGGTCGTCACCGGCGGCGAGGCGCTCTATGCCGACCTGGGCCATTTCGGCAAACAACCGATCCGCATCGCCTGGTACGGCTTTGTCATGCCGGCCCTGGTGCTGAACTATTTCGGCCAAGGCGCGATGCTGCTTGAGCATCCGGAAGCGATCGAGAACCCGTTCTTCCTGCTGGCGCCGGCCTGGGCCGAGATGCCTTTGTTTGCGCTCGCTACGATGGCCGCCATTGTGGCTTCGCAAGCCTTGATCACCGCCGCCTTCTCGGTCACCAAGCAGGCGGTCCAACTGGGCATCCTGCCGCGCATGCGCATCCTGCACACCTCGGTGCGCGACATCGGCCAGATCTATGTACCCTTCGTCAACTGGGGTCTGTTCGTCTTCATCGTGCTGGCCGTCGTGCTGTTCGGCAGCAGCAGCAAATTGGCCGGTGCTTACGGCATTGCGGTGACGATCGACATGACGATCACGACGGTGATGACCTTCTTCGTGGTCCGCTACGGCTGGAAATACCCCTTGTGGCTGTGCCTTGCTGCGACCCTCTTCTTCTTCTGCATCGACGTCACCTTCCTGGCCTCGAACATGCTCAAGCTGATTGCCGGCGGCTGGTTCCCGCTGATGATCGGCATCGGCATGTTCACCTTGATGCTGACCTGGAAGCAGGGCCGCAGCCTGCTCAGCAACAAGCTGCGCGAGGACGCGATCGACTTGCCGAGTTTCCTCGAGTCCGTCTTCGCCCACCCGCCGGTGCGCGTGTCGGGCACGGCGGTTTTCCTGTCGGCCGAAGTCGGCGTTACGCCCAATGCCCTCTTGCACAACCTCAAGCACAACAAGGTGCTGCATGAGCAGAACCTGTTCGTCAACGTCAAGCACCATGAAGTGCCCTGGGTCGGCTTCGACAAGCGCGTGCAGGTTGAGAACCTGGGCCGCGATTGCTGGGCTGTCAGCTTGAATTTCGGCTTCAAGAACGAACCCGATGTACCCGAAGCCCTGAGCATGCTGGCGGCGCAGGGCGTCATCCTGGAAGAGATGGAAACCAGCTATTTCTTGTCGCGCGACATCGTCATCCCGACGATCGGCAGTGGCATGTCAATGTGGCGCGAAAAGCTTTTCGCCAGCATGCACCGCAATGCGGCCGCAGCGGCCGACTTCCTGCACCTGCCGACGAACCGCATCGTCGAGCTCGGCTCAAAGGTCGAAATCTAGGATCAGGCGGCTGCGAGCGCTTCGATCGGGTTGGCCGGTGACAATTGCTGGCTGTGGCAACCCTCGGCGCTGAGCCGCATCACCGTACCCTGCGGCAGCAAGTCCCAGCCTTCATGGTCGTCGACCAAGGGCTCGGAAGCCAGCACCAACCCGCCTGAAGCCTGCCGT
Source organism: uncultured Burkholderiales bacterium (assembly GCA_903820745.1). Lineage (GTDB taxonomy): Bacteria > Pseudomonadota > Gammaproteobacteria > Burkholderiales > Burkholderiaceae_C > Paucibacter_A. The sequence goes on along the minus strand of CAIJIT010000324.1, from coordinate 20,736 downwards.
TGCAGATACAGCGTCGGCGCCTTGGCGTCGCTGGCGAAACGAAAGGCATGCATTTGCTGGCCGTCGGCCAGCACAGCGGCAAAGCGCAGCGGCTGGGTCGCGCCGACCCTTGCCATCATCGCCAGCACCTCTTCGAGCACCTGGCTGACCGCGTCGGCCGCCGTGGCGCCGCCGGCCATCAAGTCGATGATCATCAGGAACATCAGCTCCGAATCGGTTGCCCCTTTACGCTCGGCATACAGATGGTCGGGCAGGCGCGCCTCCATCGTGCGGCGCAGCTGACCATAGCTGCCGACCTGGCCGTTGTGCATGAACAGATAGGGCCCGTAACGGAACGGATGGCAGTTCTGCCGCGCGATGCCGGTGCCGGTGGCAGCGCGCACATGGGCGAAGAAAAGTTTCGAGCGCACATTCGCGCACAAGGCCAGCAGGTTCTCGTCCGACCAGGCCGGCATCACCTCGCGGTAGACACCGGGCGCCTGGCGATCGCCATACCAGCCGATGCCGAACCCATCGCCATTCGTCACCGCCTTGGCCTCGTCAGCGCGCAAGGACTGGCGCACCAGCGAATGCTGCGGCTTGCACACCAGCTCGTCCAGAAATATCGCATCGCCCACGTAGGCAAGAAATCGGCACATGGAAAGGCTTGGGTCAAGGGCCATGAAGCAAGGTGCCGGCAGATAGGTCGGACCCTGGCTTCGCCGCCAGATTGGCGGTTTTTTGGCTCTGCTGGCGGGCCTCGCCAGCGCTGCAATGGTAAGCGAAACGACGTCGACCCTCGCCAAAAATCTGTCACAAATCAATTCCCACTGGCCAAACAGGCAGGCTCGCGCGTTTAATGCAACACTTCTCCCAATTTGCTTCAAGGACTGAACTCGATGAAACTGCTGTTCGTTGCCGACCCGCTGGAGACTTTCAAGACCTACAAGGACACGACTTTTTCGATGATGCGCGAAGCGGCGCGGCGCGGCCACCAGATCTGGGCTTGCGAGCCACAGGATCTGGTCTGGCGCCAAGGCAGCCGGGTGGTGGCGCGGGCCGCACGCGCGATCACATTGACCGGGGAGGCCGACGCCTGGTTTACGGTGGCCACCACGGCCGAGCTCGCACTGGCCGATGCCGATGCCGTCATCATGCGCAAGGATCCGCCTTTCGACAGCGAATATTTCTACGCCACCCATCTGCTGGGACAGGCCGAACGCGAAGGCGCCCGGGTCTTCAACAAGCCTTCAGCCTTGCGCGACCATCCGGAAAAACTCGCACTTCTGGAGTTTCCGCAGTTCTGCCCGCCGACGCTGGTGACGCGCAACGAGGCCGCAGTGCGCGCCTTCCATGCCGAGCATGGCGACATCATCCTCAAGCCGCTCGACGGCATGGGTGGCATGGGCATCTTCCGCGTCGGCCCCGATGGGCTGAACCTCGGCGCCATCGTCGAGACGCTCAACAAGGGTGGCGCCGAGACCATCATGGTGCAGCGCTACCTGCCCGAGATCAAGGCCGGCGACAAACGCGTGCTGGTGATCGGCGGCGAGGTCGTGCCCTTTTGCCTGGCGCGGATTCCGCAAGGCAGCGAGATCCGCGGCAACCTGGCCGTTGGCGGCAAGGGCGTGGCTCAGGCGATCAGCCAACGCGACCGCGAAATCGCCCAAGCGCTCGGGCCCTTACTCGCCGCGCGTGGTCTGCTGCTGGTCGGGCTCGATGTGATCGGCGACTGCCTGACTGAAATCAACGTCACCAGCCCGACCTGTTTCCAGGAAATCACCGACCAGACCGGCTTCGATGTACCGAAGATGTTCATCGATGCGCTCGAGCGCGCCGCATTGACGGCCTGACCATACGGCAGCGTTGCAAGGGGTAAACACCGACAAGAAACGCCTGCCAAGCCCTTGATTTGATTATAACTTATAACCATAATCAAGCCCACTGAAGCCGGGCAGAAAATCGATGACCAAGCCATCCATCCACTTTGAACGCTGCGGCGAGCAGCAGGAAATCGCCGTCATCCGGCTGACAAGGACGGCCAAGCGCAATGCCTTGAACGATAGCTTGATCATGTCGCTGCGCGAGCTGTTCGAAAAGATGCCCGCGGGCATCAGGGCCGCAGTCATCGCCGGCGAAGGTGAACATTTCTGCGCCGGGCTGGATCTGAGCGAGTTGCAGGAGCGCGATGCCGGCCAAGGTCTGATGCACTCGCGCATGTGGCATGCCGCGCTTGAAAGCCTGCAGTTCGGGCCGGTGCCGGTAATCGCAGCGCTGCAGGGTGCGGTCGTCGGCGGCGGCCTTGAACTGGCCAGTGCCTGCCATATCCGGGTGGCTGACGAAACGACTTTCTACGCCCTGCCCGAAGGCTCGCGCGGCATCTTCGTCGGCGGTGGCGGATCGGTGCGGATTCCGCGCCTGATCGGTGTCGCAAGGATGACCGACATGATGCTGACCGGGCGGGTCTACAACGCGCAGGACGGCGAACGCATCGGCCTGGCGCAATACCTGGTGCCGCAAGGCGATGCCTTTGCCAAAGCGCTGGAGCTGGCGCAGCGGATCGCGCAGAACGCGCCGCTGACCAACTATGCGCTGACCCATGTGCTGCCGCGGATCGCCGATCAACCGGCCGATCAGGGCTTCATGACCGAAGCCATGATGGCCGCGATCGCGCAGAGCGCGCCCGAAGCCAAGCAGCGCGTGCGCGACTTCCTCGAGGGTCGCGCGGCGAAAGTTCAAAAAGCATAAAGCGTCAAAAGTTCGCAGCTCAGCAGGAGCAACAGGAGCAAAAGGCATGACCCCGAAATACCGGCCGCTGAGCTTCGGCGTGAACCGCGTGCAATTGCGCCAAGGCGCGGCTGGCGTGCAGTATCTGCAGGCCGAGCAAGCCCTGCACGACTATCCGCAGCGCATGACCGATCGCCTGCAGCATTGGGCGCAGGTCGCACCCGAACGAACTTTCATGGCGCGGCGCCAGAAGCTGTCTGACGGCAGCCTGGGCGACTGGCGGCATGTCAGCTATGCGCAAGCCTGGGCCAGCGCCCGCTGCATCGCGCAGGGCCTGATCAACCGCGGTCTGAGCGCTGAGCGCCCGGTGGTGATCCTGTCAGAGAACAGCCTCGAGCATGCCTTGATGGCGCTCGGCTGCATGCTGGCCGGCGTGCCTTTCGTGCCGACTTCGCCACCCTATTCGCTGGTCAGCCAGGACTTCGAGAAGCTGCGCCATGTGCTCGCCACCGTCCTGCCGGGCCTGGTCTTTGCCGCCGATGCAGAACGCTATGGCAAGGCGATTCTGGCCACCGTGGGCAGCGATGTCGAAGTGATGCTGAACTCAGGCCAACTTGAGGGCCGCGCCAGCAGTACATTCACCGAGCTGCTCGCCACGGTGGCGACACCTGCCGTCGATGCGGCGATGCAGGCATCCGGCCCCGACACGATCGTCAAATTTCTCTTCACCAGTGGCTCGACCAAGCTGCCCAAGGCAGTGATCAACACGCAGCGCATGTGGTGTGCCAATCAGCAGCAAATGGCGCAGTCGATGCCGGTGCTGACGCAGGCGCCGCCGGTGCTGGTTGACTGGCTGCCCTGGAACCACACCTTCGGCGGCAATCACAATTTCGGCATGGTGGTGTTTCACGGTGGCACCCTGTACATCGACGATGGCAAGCCGACACCGGCCTTGATGGGCGAGACCCTGCGCAATCTACGCGAGATCGCGCCGACGGTCTATTTCAATGTGCCGACCGGTTTCGAAGCAATTGCCCTGGCGATGCAAAACGACGCCGCACTGAGAAAGCAGTTGCTGTCACGGGTGCAGATGTTCTTCTATGCCGGCGCCGCGCTGGCCCAGCCGGTCTGGGACAGTCTGTTCGCCTCGGCCGAGCAGGAAATCGGCGAGCGCATCGTCATGAGTACCGGACTGGGCATGACCGAATCCGGGCCGTTTGCCATCTTCGTCACCAGCCCCGCCGTCAAGGCCGGCGATCTCGGCGTACCGACACCGGGCCTGGAACTCAAGCTGGTCGAAGTCGACGGCAAAACCGAAGTGCGCTACCGCGGCCCCAATATCACCCCCGGCTATTGGCGCGCGCCGCAGGAAACCGCCCGCCATTTCGACGCCGAGGGCTTCTTCTGCTCGGGCGACGCGGTCAAGTGGATTGATCCGGCGGACATCCACCAGGGTCTGAAGTTCGACGGCCGCATCGCCGAGGACTTCAAGCTCGCCACCGGCACCTTCGTCAGCGTCGGGCCGCTGCGCGCCAGGATCATCGGCGCCGGCGCGCCCTATATCCAGGACGTGGTGCTGACCGGCATCAACAGGAAGGAAGTCGGCGCGATGGTGTTCCCGACCCAGGCGGTACGTGCGCTGAGCGGCCTGGGCGCAGGCGCTGCGATGAGCGAAGTGCTGGCAGCGGCGCCGGTGCTGGCGCATTTCCAGAGGCTACTTGATGCGCTGGCCGCCCAGTCGACCGGCAGCGCCAGCCGGATTGCGCGTTTATGCCTGCTGGCCGAGCCGCCGACCCTGGACCGCGGCGAGATCACCGACAAGGGCTCGATCAACCAGGGCGCCGTGCTCGCGCATCGTGCCCAACTGGTGCAGGCGCTGCATGACGACAGGCTGCCATCAATTCTTTTCCCGCATTCAAACTGAAAGTACAGCGACCCATGAGCCAAGGCTTTTTCTCGCAATTCGACGACATCTGGATGCTTGACGGTGTGCGCACGCCACTGGTCGACTATTGCGGCGCGTTCGGCCATATCTCGCCGACCGATCTGGGCATCAAGGCCGCGCGTGCAGCGTTGGCGCGCGCCGGCGTGCCGGGCGAGCATATCGGTTCAGTGATTGCCGGCAATATGGCGCCCGGCGACTTCGAGCAGTTCATGCTGCCGCGCCATATCGGCCTTTATGCCGGGGTGCCGGTCGAAGTGCCGGCGCTGATGGCACAGCGCATCTGCGGCACCGGTTTCGAGCTATTCCGCCAGGCGGGCGAGCAGATTCAGAGCGGCGCTTGCGAAGCCGTGCTGGTCGTCGGCAGCGAGAACATGACGCGCAACCCGATCGCTTCGTTCGAACATCGCAACGGCTTCAAGCTCGGTGCGCCGGTTGGCTTCAAGGACTTCCTGTGGGAAGCCCTGAAGGACTCGGCGGCCGGCATCAACATGATCCAGACGGCCGAAAACCTGGCCCGTAAATACGGCATTACGCGCCAACAGGTGGATGAATTTGCCAGCCAGTCCTTCGCCAAAGCGCAGGCTGCGAAGGAATTCCATGCCGGGGAAATCGTGCCGGTGATCACCGAAAAATTCCTGCTCGAAGGCTATCAGCCGCGCGGCATCAAGCTGCAGGGCAAGCTCACCGAAGTCACGCTCGACAGCCATGTGCGCGCCTCGCCGGTCGAAGTGCTGGCCAAGCTGCGTCCGGTCTATGAAGGTGGCGTCCAGACCGGTGGCAATAGCTCGGCCCTGGTCGACGCCGCTGCCGCTGCGGTGGTGTCGTCTGGCGCCTATGCCAAAGCGCAGGGCAAACAGGCCTTGGCGCGCGTGGTCGCTGCCGCTGTGGTCGGCGTGCCGCCCGAGATCATGGGCATCGGCCCGGCCCCGGCGATCCGCCTGCTGCTGCAGCGCACCGGACTGCGGCTGGAGCAGATCGGCTGCTTCGAAATCAATGAAGCGCAGGGTGCACAGACCTTGTCGGTGGCTCAGGAACTGGGGCTCGACCTGAACCGCCTCAATGTCAACGGTGGCGCGATTGCGCTGGGCCATCCGCTGGCCGCTACCGGCTTGCGCCTGACGATCACGCTGGCGCGCGAGATGCAGCGCTCGGGCCTGCGTTACGGCATCGGCTCGGCCTGCATTGGCGGCGGCCAGGGCATCGCCTTGCTGCTTGAAAATCCGGCCGCGGCCTGACTACGGCATTCAGCAACGACAACTTCCAGACCACCCACATGAAAATCCAAGCTCAATCAGCCATCGTCACCGGCGCAGGCTCGGGCCTGGGCGAGGCCACCGCCCGTGAACTCGCGCAACTCGGTGCCAGCGTCGCTTTGTTCGACCTGAATCTGGTCAGCGCCGAGCGCGTGGCGGCCGAGATCAATGCGCAAGGCGGCAAGGCCATTGCTTGCCCATGCGACGTCACCGACAGCCAAAGCCTGCAGGCAGCGATCGACCAGGCCGCGGCAGTCCTTGGGCCAGCGCGGATCCTGATGAGCATTGCCGGCATCGGCGCGGCCAAACGCATCATCGCCAGGGACGGAAGCCCGGCGCCGCTGGAAGACTTTGTCCGCGTCGTCAACGTCAACCTGATCGGCACCTACAACGCCGCCAGGCTGTTTGCCGCGGCCTGTGCCAAGCTCGATCCGATGGAAGATGGCGAACGCGGCGTGATGGTCTTCACGGCTTCGGTCGCGGCCTTTGATGGCCAAGTCGGGCAGCAGGCTTACAGCGCCTCCAAGAGCGGGGTGGTCGGCATGACCTTGCCGATGGCACGCGACTTGGCCCAGCATGGCATCAGGGTCTGCAGCATCGCGCCTGGCCTGTTTGCCACGCCCTTGATGAAGACCCTGCCTGAAGGCATCCAGGCCTCGCTGGCGGCCAGCATCCCTTTCCCCGCAAGACTGGGCAAACCGGATGAGTTCGCACAACTGGCCTGCCATATCGTCACCAATACGCATTTGAACGGCGAGGTCATCCGACTGGATGGCGCGCTGCGCATGGCACCACGCTGAGCCGCCCATCATGCAAGAAGCCCCAAAAACCATCGTCTTCGAAGTCCAGGTCAGCTTCGGCGATTGCGACCCGGCCGGGATCGTTTTTTATCCGAATTTCTCCCGCTGGATGGACGCTTCATCAGTGAATTTTTTCATCCAATGCGGGCTGGCACCCTGGCGCGAACTGGTCAAGACCACCGGCATCATCGGCACGCCGCTGCTCGAAATCCACACCAAGTTCAAGCGCACTGCGACCTATGGCGAAACGCTGCAGATCCACACCTCGGTGCAGGAATGGCGCGACAAAGTCTTCGTGCACAAACATGTGGTGATGCGGGGTGACGAACTGCTCTGCGAAGGCAGCGAAACCCGCGTCTTTTGCGTGCGCGTGCCGGGTGAGCCCGACCGTATCAAAGCCATTCCCGTTCCCGAAGATATCAAGGCCATGTGCCGCTGAGCTGTTGAATTTCCCGTCCTACCCACCTCGCCCATCAGGAGACAAACCATGAAAAATTGCAGAACCATTCTTGCCGCTGCCGTTGCGGTCCTGGCCTCACAGGCGGTCATCGCCGACATCACCATCGGCGTCAGTTTGCCGCTGAGCGGACCGGCTTCGGGCCTGGGTATTCCGATGAAGAACCAGATCGCGCTCTGGCCCCAGTCGATTGCCGGCGAAAAGCTCAAGTTCATCGTGCTTGACGATGCCACCGACCCGACCAACGGTGTCAAGAATGCACGTCGCTTTGCCACCGAAGACAAGGTCGACCTGATCGTCGGCTCGGCGGCAACGCCGGTCGGCATTGCGATGGCCGATGTGGCTTTCGAGTCCGAAACGCCGCAGCTGTTGGCCACACCGGCCGGCCTGCCGCCGGGCAAGGATGCCTGGAGCTTCAGGCTGCCGCAGTCGAACTCGGTGATGTCTTTTGCCGTCGTCGAGCATATGAAAAAACAGGGCGTCAAGACAGTCGGTTTTCTTGGCTACACCGATGCCTATGGCGAAGGCTGGCTGAAGGATTTCACGCCGATCGCCGAAAAGGCCGGCATCAAGGTGATCGCCGCCGAGCGCTTTGCCCGCACCGATACCGGGGTCACCGGACAGGCGCTGAAACTGGTCGCGGCCAACCCCGATGCGATGCTGATCGTCGCCTCAGGCAGCGGCGCGGCGATGCCTGAAATGGCCGTGATCGAGCGCGGCTTCAAGGGCAAGATCTACCAGACCCATGCCGCCGCCACACGCGACTTGATGCGCATCGGCGGCAAGAGCGTGGAAGGCACTTATGTCGTTTCAGGCCCGGTGATCGCGCCGGAACAACTGCCCGACAGCCATCCGTCGAAAAAGCTCGCCCTGGACTTCGCCCAGAAATACGACCATGTCTATGGCGTGGGCAGCCGCAACCAGTTTGCCGGCCATGCCTACGATGCCGTGGTGGCGATGGAAAAGGCCTTCCCGCTGGCCTTGAAGAAAGCCAAGCCCGGCACCAAGGAATTCCGCCTGGCGCTGCGCGATGCCTTCGAAACCATGGGCCGCACGGTGTTTGCCCATGGCGTGATGAACTGGACCAAGGACGACCATTGGGGCTATACGAATGAGACCGGCGTGATCGTCAAGGTCGTCAACGGCGACTGGAAGATGGAGTAATTCCGGCCCGCCTTGCCAGTCAAGGCGTTGTCCCATCCTTCCAACAACGAGCCGGTACAGCGATGAACTTCCAGCCTCCTTTGGACGACATTCAGTTCATCGTCCACGATGCCCTGAATGCGCCCGCGCAGCTGCAACCCCTGCCCGCTTTTGCCGACAGCGATGCCGGGCTGATGCGCCAGGTGGTCGATGAAGCGGGCAAGTTCGTCGCCAGCGTGATCGCGCCCTTGCAACAGGTCGGCGACACAGTAGGTTGCCGCTGGGTCGACGGCGAGGTCATCACGCCGCCCGGCTTCAGGGACGCTTATCAGGCCTTCTGGCGCAATGGCTGGCCGGCGCTGGCTTGTGCGGGCGAGGATGGCGGCCAGGGGCTGCCGGTCTTGCTCGAAGCGGTCTTGTACGAAATGCTCAGCGGCGCCAACCATGGCTGGACGATGGCGCCGGGCCTGCTGCATGGTGCTTACGATTGCCTCAAGCACCATGGCAGCGAAGCGCTGAAAGCACAGTACTTGGAAAAGATCGCCAGCGGCGAATGGCTGGCCACGATGTGCATGACCGAAGCCCATGCCGGCAGCGACCTCGGGCTGATGCGCACCCTGGCCACACCTCAGGTGGACGGCAGCTACCGCATCAGCGGCGCCAAGATCTTCATCTCGGGCGGCGAGCATGACCTGAGCGACAACATCGTGCATCTGGTGCTCGCGCGCCTGCCCGATGCGCCGGCCGGGCCCAAAGGTCTGTCCTTGTTCCTGGTGCCCAAATGGCTGCCCGATGCCAGCCGCAATCTGGTGCTGTGCGACCGTATCGAAGAAAAAATGGGTCTGCACGGCAGCCCGACCTGCTCGATGCGCTTTGATGCCGCAATCGGCTCGATCATCGGCTTGCCCGGCCAGGGCCTGAACGCGATGTTCGTGATGATGAACGCGGCCCGCCTGCATGTGGCCCTGCAGGGCCTGGGCCTGCTCGAAGCGGCCTGGCAGAAAGCTTCGGCCTACTCGCAGGAGCGCCGCCAGATGCGCGCACCCGGCGCCCGCAGCAGCCGCGAACCCGCCGATCTGATTGCCCTGCACCCGGCGATGCAACGCATCCTGCAGACCCAGCGCTGCTGGATCGACGGCGGCCGCTTGCTGGCCTATCGCACCGCGATCGAACTCGATCTGGCCCGGCAGCATCCGGATCCGGAACGCCGGGCCAGCGCCCAGCGCTGGTGCGCCCTGATCACGCCGGTGCTGAAAGCCGCGCTGACCCAGCAGGCCTTCTATGGCGCCAGCGAATGCCTGCAGGTCTTCGGCGGCCATGGCTATATCCGCGAATGGGGTATCGAGCAAATCCTGCGTGATGCCCGAGTGACGATGATCTATGAAGGCACGAACGAGATCCAGGCGATCGACTTGCTGCTGCGCAAGGTCCTCCCCGATGGCGGTGTCGCGCTGGCCGGCATGCTGGAGGAACTCGAAACCGAACTGGATCCAGGCCGCGCAGCCGACCTCGAGGTCCGCCATCGTTTTGCCCAGCTCAAGCAATTGACCCAGGCCATCAGCGCCGCAGCCAGCTCAGACCCGGCGCTGCCCTATCAGGCGGCCGACGATTACCTGAGACTCCTCGCGCTGGCCCTGCTTTCCTGGGCCTGGGCCCGCATCGAAGCTGCCGCCGGCGCCGACAACAAGCGCTGGCAAGCGCCGGCGGCACTGCAGCAGCGGGTGCTGCCTGAATTCGACATGTGGATCAAGACCCTGACGGCGCAATGCAGCGCTGCGGGCAAGCGCAATTGCGATGCGCCAAGCTGACCCCGCCTTGCCGCCTGCAGTCAGCCGGGTGGACTGCAGCTACCTGGAAAGTCTGCTGGGCTACAACGCCCGCCGCGCGGCTCTGGTCGTGATCGGCGATTTCATGCAGCGGATGGCCCCTTACGGCATGCGTCCGGTCGATTTCTCGGTGCTCTCGCTGATCACGCACAACCCCGGCATCACGTCACGCCAGCTCTGCAAAGCCCTCGGCATGCAGGCACCCAACCTGGTCGGCATGCTCAACGCGATGGAAAAACGCTCGCTGATCAGCCGCCTGCCGCATCCCCGTGACGGCCGGGCGACGGGCTTGCACCCGACGCTCAGCGGTCAAACCATGATGCACGACGCCGAAAGGACCGCGGCAGAGCATGAAGACAATCTGCTGACCGGGCTCAGCGCCGCAGAGCGCCAAACCCTGCTGCAACTGCTGCAGAAGGTCTACAAATAAGCCGCCTTCAAGCGCTCTTCAAACGGCTGCGCCGCGACAACTCGATCTTGGCAATCGCGCTGCGGTGCACTTCATCCGGACCGTCAACCAGGCGCACCGTGCGCTGGTGCGCATAGGCCTCGGCGAGCCAGAAGTCACCGCTGACACCGGCCGCGCCATGGGCCTGGATCGCCCAGTCGACGACCTTGCAGCTGACATTGGGTGCCACCACCTTGATCATCGCGATCTCGGCCCTTGCCGCCTTGTTGCCTTCGCGGTCCATCTTGTAGGCCGCATGCAGGGTCAGCAGGCGCGCCTGATCGATCATGCAGCGCGATTCGGCGATGCGCTCATGCCAGACCGACTGCTCGGACAAGGCCTTGCCGAAAGCGATGCGGCTTTGCAGCCGGTCGACCATCATCTCCAGCGCACGCTCGGCCGCGCCGATCGAACGCATGCAATGGTGAATCCGGCCCGGGCCGAGCCGGCCCTGGGCGATCTCGAAACCGCGACCTTCGCCGAGCAGGATGCTGCTGGCCGGCACACGCACATTCTCAAGCAGTACTTCCATATGGCCATGCGGCGCATCGTCGTAACCGAAGACGCTGAGCGGCCGGATCACCGTGACGCCCGGCGCATCGCGCGGCACCAGCACCATCGACTGTTGCGCATGACGCGGCGCCTCGGGGTCGGTCTTGCCCATCACGATGAAAATCGCGCAATGCGGGTTGCCCGCACCTGACGAGTACCATTTGCGCCCGTTGATGACATAGTCATCGCCATCGCGACGGATGCTGCATTGGATATTGGTCGCATCCGACGAGGCCACCGCAGGCTCGGTCATCAAAAAGGCCGAACGGATCTTGCCGGCCAGCAGCGGCTCCAGCCATTGGCGCTTTTGCGCCTCGGTGCCATAGCGTTCGAAGGTCTCCATATTGCCGGTATCGGGCGCCGAGCAATTGAACACCTCGCCGGACCAACTGACCCGTCCCATCAACTCGCACAAGGGCGCGTAATCGAGATTGGAAATGCCGCCCTCGCCTTCATAGCGATGCGGCAAGAAGAGGTTCCACAGCCCGGCTTTGCGCGCGATCAGCTTCAGCTCCTCGACCAGCGCCGAAGGCTGCCAGGGATTGCCGGCGCGGCGCAGCGCGTCGAGCTCCTGCGCATAGCGAGCCTCGTTCGGGTAAATATATTGATCAAAGAAAGCCTGCAGGGCCTGCATCAGCTCAAGGGTCTTGGGTGAATATTCGGTCAGCATCTGGGCTCCTGGGGTCAGTGATCGCAGCGCCTCGCTGCGCCACCGATTGGATCATCCCGGCCGGTATGCCAACGTCACGCAGGCGACTTGTTGCCGAAGGTGAGCCTGCTTGGCTGCCGGAGATGGCTCGCTGGCCAAAAATCCCTACGGGTATAGCGTTTTTTGTCCTGAGCCTCGCCAACTCGAGCCGATCTGGCCGACTTGGGCCTAGCCAACAGGCGTTGTCTGGGCGCTTTTCGGGAGGGCGCCGAAAAGGCCTGATGCTCGCAGCCAAACCCGGAACCTGTCATGGCCCAACTGGCGCTTGGCCCTGCAACACCGCGTTCAGGGCCAGGTTCACATAGAAATTGCCACGCCCGATTTTTTGCTTTTGCAGGAATCCGCCCGCGGTCAAAGCCTCAAGATACTTGGTGGCGGTGATGCGTGACACGCCCAAGTCCCGCTGCACAAATTCGATCTTGGTGTAGGGGTGCATGAACAAGTTGTTGATCAAGTCTTGGCTGTAAAACTTGTAGCTTGCGCGAATGCGCTGCTCGTAGTCAAACAGCACGGCCTTGATGGCCTGCACGGTATGAATAGTCTGCCCGGCGGTCTGTTCCACAGCTTCCAGCAGGTACAGCACCCATTGTTCCCAGCTGTCTTCGTCGCGCACGGTTTGCAGCAGGCGGTAGTAGTCGGCCTTGTGGCGCACGATGTGTTGGCTCAGGTACAGCACCGGAATGTCCAGCAAGCCCTCTTTCACCAGGTACAGCACATTCACAATGCGGCCGGTGCGGCCATTGCCATCGTAGAAGGGGTGGATGCTCTCGAACTGGTGGTGGATCAACGCCATTTTGATCAATGGGTCGGCATCAAACAGACCGGCCTCGTTGATGAATCGCTCCAGGTCCCGCATCAGCGCCACGATCTCCGCCGGGTCTTGCGGCGGGGTGTAGATGGTTTGGCCGGCGCCGTCTTTGAGCGCCGTTCCGGGTAGCTTGCGAAAACCCGCGTTGTTGCGCTCCAGCTCACCCTGAATCTCGATGATGTGGTTGCAGGTGAGCAATCCACTGCCACGCACCTGCTCAAACCCAACCCGAAGCGCCTGGCGGTATCGCAGCACCTCGTTGGCGGCAGGGTTGGCAAACGATTCGGGCAGCACATCGTCTTTGAACAGCTCGTCGTGGGTGGTGACGATGTTTTCGATCTCGGAACTGTCCTTGGCCTCTTGCAGCGCCAACGTGTTGATCAGGATGCTCTGGTTGGGAATGGACGCTGCAATGCCCTTCAGTTCCGCCAGCTTGCGGCTGCTGCTGGCCAATTTTTTGAGGATGGCGGGCGTCTCGAACCGGGCGGGGTTGAGTTGTTCAAGCGGCGTGAGTGCGGGCATGGCTAGCCTGGAAGGGGTCGAGGTGTATCGCGATGAACGAATTCTTTACATGATAGGCTTGATATGTATAGAAAAGCGGATTATTTATGCATATAAATCCGACGGCTCTTGACAATCATGGCAGCGCCTGAAAGGCCTCGTCCCCTGCTCAACCGTGGCTTGCTTGAACCAGGGGGGAATCAGCGTCGGCGACAAACACCTCTTCATCACCGAGGAGTAAACAGAAGCCCTTGGCGGATACCAAAGAGACTTCAATTTCTGAAGTGGATGTGCCAGCGCTGGTTACTGCGCTGCGGTCACCTTACGCATTTGACTTTGCATCAGCCGCTGCAAGCGGCCCGCCATGCAAGGCCAAGCCCAGCGCGCGCGTCACCTTCAATATCGTGGCAAAGCTCGGGTTGCCTTCGGCCGAGAGCGCGGTATACAGCCCGTCACGCGAAATGCCCGTATCGCGCGCCAGTTGCGTCATGCCACGTGCGCGGGAAATCGCGCCCAGAGCGCTGCGTATCAGGCTGCCGTCGCCGGGATCGTCCGCGGTGCAAATTTCAAAATACAGCGCCATGTCCTCGTCTGTTTTCAGATAATCCGCCGAGTCCCAGCGGGGGAAATTTTCAGCCATGCTTCACTCCTTCCAGTCTTGCGCAACCTTGATGGCGAGTTTGATGTCAGCATCCTGCGTGCGCCTGCCGCCGCCCGCCAGCAGCACGATCACCAACGCACCACGCTGCATCAAATACACCCGGTAACCGGGGCCGTGGTCGAGCCGCAATTCGGAAACGCCGGCGCCCACCGGTTCCACATCGCCTGGATTTCCAGCGCTCAGGCGCTCAATTCGCGATATCACCGGCAGCCGCGCCTGAGGATCCTTCTAGCCGACCAGCCAACTCTCGAAGGTCGCACTTTTAATGACTTCGATCACGGCAAACTGTAGGCTATAACCGACAATTTTTCAATGCGCTCGTGCTCGCACACCTGCTCCACTGTAAGCAAGGACTACTCTGACGAGTGATATTAAATCTCAAATTGAGATATCGTGCCGATAAGCCGATGAAACTGATCTCCAATAAAGCGCTGCGGGAATTTTCGGAATTGCATGCCGATGCAGCGCAGCCTTTGCAGGATTTCAGGCGTTTGATAGAGGCAGGCACGTTCGTTAATTTTGCGCAACTACTTGCCACTTTTGCCAAGGTTGATAAGGTGGGCGAGCGCTATGTGTTCAACATTGGCGGTAACAAGTACCGGTTGGTGGCGGCGATTGCGTTTGCGCCCCGCCTGGTGTGGGTCAAAGCGGTGCTGACGCACGGCGAGTACGACAAAGGGGCGTGGAAATGAATGTGACTGAGGTTTTGGCTCCTTGGGCGGCCATCAATTCGGCCTTGGGCTTGGCGGCAGGCGTGGGTGACGAGGCGCACTACGTTGAGCTATTGAGCTTTGTGGACGAGTGCTTCGATCGCTTCGGGGCTGATGACAGTCATCCCGTGTTTTCCTTGGTTGATTTGGTCGCCGCGCGCATTCGGGCCTATGAAGATCGCGTCTACCCTTGGCCCAATAACAGCACACCCGCAACGGTGCTGGCCAGCTTGATGCGAGAGCATGGCCTAAAGCAGACTGACTTGCCCGAAGTGGGCTCCCAAGGCGTGGTGTCAGAGGTGTTGGCAGGCAGGCGAGCGCTGAATCTGCGCCAGGTCAAAGCGCTATCGGCCAGGTTTAGGGTGCCGATGGATGTTCTGGCCGCCTAAGAGTGGTTGAGGCACCAGGGTCAAGTCTAAATTCTGAGCCCCTGTCAAACCACCGTGCCGCGTCGGTACAGTGCCGAAGATTTATGCGGCGTGAGGCTTGACAGGATGTATCCCATTTAATACACTCCTGGCATGAAATTGGTCTACACCACGGAGGTGTTCGATGCGTGGTTCGGCAACCTACGTGATAGGCAGGCTGCGCGGCGAATTCAGGCCCGCATCGACCGTGTTGAAGAAGGGAATTTCGGTGATTGCCAGCCAGTCGGCGGGGGAGTCTCTGAAATGCGGATTCACTTCGGGCCAGGCTACCGTGTTTATTTCGCTCAGCGCGGCTTGGAAATCGTAATTCTGCTGGCTGGCGGGGACAAATCCACACAGGGCAAGGACATCATCTCTGCCCTGGCCTTGGCGCAGCAACTTTAGGACTGTTGAATGAACACCATCAAACTTCGCAAATGGGATAGCGCCGAACATCTCAAAACTGATGATGACATGGCGCAGTACTTTGAAGCCTGCTTGCAGGAGGCCGGTGATGATGCCGCCTTCGTCGCCAAAGCTCTGGGCAATATCGCACGCGCGAAAGGAATGTCTCAGCTTTCGCGTGACACGGGTCTGGGCCGGGAGAGCCTTTACAAGGCTTTGTCGGGCGAAGGCAACCCTAGTTTTGCGACGATTCTGAAGGTCACTTCGGCATTGGGCATTCGTCTGCATGCGCAAACTGCGACGGACGGCAATACGGCATGAGTCGGTGGCAGGGAGTTCCTGCCCGTTGAGTTCAAACCCTAGCTTGTTCGCTATGGCATCGTTCTGCGCCAGCAGGTGGATGGATATTTTGGCCGCCTGAGAGTCGTTGCGCTCACGCGACCCGTTTTATTCAGGGTGAATGCGGCGGCATCCGGCGCACGGTCTGCAGATCAATTGCGCCCTTGCGGACCACAGGAATCAAAGGCTTTTTCGGCCCACAGCGCGTGTCATACTTGTTGCCACGTGGTTGGAGCTCCTGTCCATTTAACCATTCCAGTTTTCCTGCGATGTTTCGCGGCACACTCGCCCCATGGTCCTGAAGCAACTCATCTATCTCGTGGCGCTATCGCGCGAAGGTCACTTCGGCCGCGCGGCGGAGGCGTGCAACATGTCGCAGCCCGGCATCTCCACCGCGCTACGGCAGCTCGAGGAAGACCTGGGCGTGCCGATCATCCTGCGCACGCAGCGGTTCAAGGGCTTCACGCCGCAGGGTGAAATCGTGCTGAACTACGCGAGACGCGTACTCGACGAAACAACGACGATGCGGCAGCAACTGCGCCTCGGTTCGGCCGCACTGGAAGGCTTGCTCAAGATCGGCGTCGTGCCTTCGGTGATGCCGATGTTGCCGCTGCTCACCAGCGTGCTGTGTGCGCGCTACCCGCAGGTCTCCATCGAAGCCCTCTCGCTCACCGAGATCGACATCCAGCGCCGGTTGCTCGACTTCGATCTCGACATCGGTTTCACGCTACTGAGCACGGTGGTGCTGCCCAACCTGCGCGTGACGCCCGCGCTTTACACCGAGAGCTACGCCTTTCTCACGCCCGACGGCGGGCCCTTCTCGGACCGGGCCTCGATCAGCTGGGCCGAAGCAGCTTCAGTACCGCTGTGCCTGCTCAAGAAGAACATCCGCACGCGCCAGATCATCGACCGGCAGTTCACCGCAGTCGGTTGCGAGCCCAAGCCGCAGATCGAGACCGATTCGATCCTGGCGCTGTGCTCGCACGTGTGTTCGGGGCATTGGTCGACCGTGCTGCCCAAGAGTTACCTGAACCCGTTCGGCCCGCCGCGCGGCACGGTCGCCATCGCGCTCAAGGACTCGAGCGAGCGCGAGAAGGTAGGCTTGGTCGTGCTCGACCGGGACCCGCTGCCGCCGTTGGTGCAGGCCTTCCTCGGCATCGCCGAGGAAGTGCAGATCCTGTCTGAGTTGAGACGACTGAACAACATCCCCGGCCCCGAAACGCACGAGATCGACTAGAGCTTCGCTTCTTCTTCGCCGATGCGCGCGCAGATTGCCTTGAGTGCATCGAGCTTCGCCGGCGGCAGGCCCTGGATCGGCTTGCGCGCGAGGCCCGCGTCGCGGCCCACGATGCGCATCGCTTCCTTGATCACCACGGGGAAAGACCCGAAGGCCCAGGCCGCTCGCAGCGGGGCGAGCACGTCGTTGATGCGGCTCGCCTCGGTCCAGTCGCCACGCTGGATGGCCTTGTACTGCGCGACCACGAGCCGCGGGAATGCATTGGCCGCGGGCGAGATCGTGCCGTCGCCACCATGCATCATCAGCGCCTGGAAAATGGTGTCGCGGCCCGAGAAGACGAGCGCGCGCCGGCCAGTGACGATCTTGTACTCGACGGTCTGTGTGATGTCGCCGCTCGAATCCTTCACGCCCACGATGTTGTCAACCTCCATGCAGCGTTTGAGCGTTTCGGGCAACAGGTTCACGCTCGTGCGCGGTGGGTTGTTGTAGAGCATCACAGGCAGCGTCGTCGCCTTCGCCACTGCAGTGAAGTGGGCCACCAGTTCGTCCTGCGTGGGCTGCACGAAGAACGGCGTGATGAGCAGTGCAAGATCGACGCCGAGCGACTGGCCCACCTGCGTGAGCTTGATCGTGCCGCGCGTGGTGACGGCGCCGGTGCCCGCGTACAGCGGCACGCGGCCTGCGATCGCGTCCATCGATACCTCGAGCAGGCGCACATGCTCGTCGTATTCGAGCGAGAAGAACTCGCCCTGGCTGCCTGCAACCGAGATGCCGTCGACGCCGTTGGCGATGTAGTCGTCAATCAGCGAGCGCAGGCGCCCCTCGTCGACCGACTCGTCGGCGTTGAAGGGGGTGGCAACGGCGGGGATGACGCCCTTGAAATGGCTGGTGTCCATGGGAATAGCCTTTGCAGGTTGAAGTTAAAAAGGGCCTAGACGCCGAGGTAGCGGCGACTCAGCGTGGTGTCGGCCATCAGCGCAGCGGAGTTCCCGCTCCACGCCACACGGCCTTTCTCGAGGATGTAGTGCCGGTCGGCGATCCGGCTCAGTGCAGCCACGTTCTTGTCGACGACGAGGATCGACTGGCCTGCGGCTTTCAGGCGCGCCAGACAAGCCCAGATCTCGCTGCGGATGAGCGGCGCAAGGCCTTCGGTGGCCTCGTCGAGGATCAGCAGGTGCGGGTTGGTCATGAGTGCACGACCGATCACCATCATCTGCTGCTCGCCGCCCGAAAGCAGCGCCGCGGGGTTGTCGATACGCTCGCCCAGGCGCGGGAACATCGCAAGGATCGCCGCGAGGTCCCATGGCTTCGAGGTGCCTGAACGGTTGGCCGCCGTGGCTACGAGGTTCTCGCGCACGGTAAGGTTGGGGAACACCTGCCGGCCTTCGGGTACAAGGCCGAGGCCGCGCTGCGCGATGCGGTATGAGGGTAGACCCGCGATGGCCTGGCCCGCGAACTCGATCGTGCCCGCCGTGGGACTTACGATGCCCATCAACGACGAGATGGTGGTCGTTTTGCCCATGCCGTTGCGGCCGAGCAGCGTCACCACCTCGCCCGCGCCGACGTCGAACCCGACGTCGAACAGCACCTGGCTCTGGCCGTAGCCCGCATGGAGCCCGCGAACCTTGAGCATCATGCGCCTCCTTCGCCGAGGTACGCTTGGCGCACTTCTTCGTTGCCGCGGATCTCGTCGGGTGTGCCGAGCGCGATGATGCGACCCGACACCAGCACAGCGATACGGTCGGCGAGCGCGAACACGGCCTCCATGTCGTGCTCGATGAGAATAGTCGAAAGGCGGCCCTTGAGCGACGACAGCAGCGTGATCATCCGCGCGGACTCCTCAGGACCCATGCCCGCCATCGGCTCATCGAGCAGCAACAGGCGCGGGCGCGCAGCCAGGGCGATCGCGATCTCGAGTGCACGCTTCTCGCCGTGCGAGAGCGACGCGGCGAGCAGGGCCGCGCGTGCGGCGAGACCGACCTCCTCGAGAAATCCCGTCGCGGTGCGGGCGAGCCCGGCGTCCGCGCTCGCATCGCCCCAGAAGCGGAAGCTGTGCCCCGCTTCGGCCTGCACGGCGAGCGCCACGTTCTGCAGCACAGTGAAATCGGGAAAGATGCTCGTGATCTGAAAGGAACGCGCGAAACCGAGCTCGGCCCGCGCGTGCACCGCCAGCCGCGTCACGGCCCGGCCCGCGAACACGACAGAGCCCTCGTCAGGCGCAAGTTCGCCCGAAAGCAGGGTGATGAGCGTCGTCTTGCCGGCGCCGTTCGGACCGATCACTGCGACGAGTTCGCCTTCGTGCACCGAGAGGCTTAAATGGTCGGTGGCGAGGATGCCGTCGAAGCGCTTGACGAGCCCCTGCATGCGAAGGAGCTCAGGCGTGGCGGTGGCGTTCATTCCGACCTCCCGCCAAGCGCCACCAGGGCACCGAACAGGCCGCGCTTGGCGAACAATATCACCGCGAGCAGCACGATGCCGAGCAGCAATTGCCAGTGGTCGGTGAAGCGCGAGAGCCCGGCCTCGAGCAGCAGCAGCGCGGCTGCGCCGAACACCGGCCCGACGAGCGAGCCCACACCACCGAGGATCACCATGATCATGAGCTCGCTGGACCGCGTCCAGTGCATCATCGCGGGCGAGACAAAGAGATTCTGGTTCGCGAGCAGGAAGCCCGCGAGGCCGCAAATCGTGCCCGACATCACGAACGCCGCAAGGCGGTAGCGAAACACCGGCACGCCGATCGCGGCCATGCGCCGCTCGTTCATCCTGGCGCCGCGGAGCACCATGCCGAAGCGAGAGCGCACGACGCGGCCCAGCAAGAACAGCACGAGCACCAGCGTGCAGTACGCCACGTAATAGAGCGTGGCCCCCTTGCCCAAATCGAGCAGCGAGCCGAAGTTGCTCGTGGAGGTGATGTTCGTGCCGTCCTCGCCCCCGTAGGTGTCAAGACTCGTGCCCAGGAAGTAGATCATCTGGCCGAACCCGAGCGTGATCATGATGAAGTGCAGGCCAGCAGTGCGCAGTGAGACCAAACCCACCACAAGCGAGACGAGCGCGGCGGCAAGGATGGCCGCTGCGAGATGGATGAAGCCATTGCCGATGCCATGATGCGAGAGGATAGCGACGGCGTACGCGCCGGCGCCGAGGTAACCCGCATGGCCGAAGCTCACGAGGCCACCGTAGCCGAGCACGAGATCGAGGCTCACGGCGGCGATCGCGAAGATCATGATGCGCAGCGCGACGTCGAGGAAGTAGGCGGCGCCAGCCGCTTGGGCGAGCAAGGGCAGCAGCCCGAACAGGGCGAGGCACAGGCCCACGAGGGCGATGCGGATGTTGAATTTCATCGGTGGGGGGCCAGCGCTAGCGAAGCCTGGGCGGGAAAAGCCCGCGCGGCCTGAAGAAAAGGACCAGGGCCATCGTCATGTAGATCAGCATCGTCGCGATCGCGGGGCCTGCCGTTCTCGCGCCCGCGCCCGGCATCAGCCAGAACAACAGCGGGCTCAGGAACACACGGCCGCAGGTGTCGACGATGCCGATCAGCAGCGCACCGATGAACGCGCCGCGCACCGAGCCGATGCCGCCGATCACGATCACCACGAGGCAGAGGATGAGGATCTTGTCGCCCATACCAGGCTCTACCGAAGAGATCGGCCCGGACATCACCCCCGACAGTGCGGCGAGCACCGCGCCGAGGCCGAACACCGCAGTGTAGAGCAACTTAATGTTCACGCCGAGCGCACCAATCATCACCCGGTTGCTCGCCCCCGCGCGGATGAGCATGCCGAGCCGGGTCCGCGAGATGAGCAGGTACAGCAGCACCGCCGCGAACAAC
>CAIJIT010000323.1 GCA_903820745.1 uncultured Burkholderiales bacterium | reverse complement strand
GATGAACCGACCCGGGTGATCCTCGTCGCCGGCCGGCCCTTGCATGAGCCGATCGCGCAATATGGCCCTTTCGTGATGAATACCCAGGCCGAACTGCAGCAGGCGGTACGCGATTTCCAGAGCGGCAAACTGACCGCGGCCTGATACAAGACTTCGAAAGGACCGCCATGCGCTACCGCAAGCTGGGTAAAAGCCCATTGCTGGTTTCCGAGCTCTGTCTCGGCACGATGATGTTCGGCGACCAGACCGAACTGGCCGAGGCCCGGAACATCGTCGACCAGGCATTCGAGCAGGGCGTCAACCTGATCGACACGGCTGACGTCTACTCAACCGGCGCCTCGGAGCAGATGGTCGGTCAGTTGATCAAGCCGCGGCGCCATGACTGGATCCTGGCGACCAAGCTCGGCAATGCGATGTCCGAGCGGGTCAACCAAGCGCGCTACTCGCGTGCCTGGATGCTCCGCGCCTGTGAGGCCAGCCTGGAGAGGCTCGATACCGACCATATCGACATCTACTACCTGCACCGCGACTTCAATGGCATGGACCTCGAGGAGCCGCTGCGGGCCATTGAGGCGCTGCTGCGCGACGGCAAGATCCGCTACTGGGGTGTTTCGAATTTCCGGGGTTGGCGCATCACCGAGCTGGTGCATCTGGCGCGCCAGATGAATATGCCCGGGCCGGTGGTCTGCCAGCCCTATTACAACCTGCTCAACCGGCAGCCCGAGATGGAAGTGCTGGAAGCCTGCCGCCACCATGGCATTGGCGTCGTGCCCTACAGCCCGCTGGCTCGCGGCGTGCTGGCCGGTAAATATCTGCCGGGTCAGACGCCTGCCACCGACAGCCGTGCCGGACGCGGCGACAAGCGCATGCTACAGACCGAATTTCGAGCCGAGTCGCTCGAGATCGCGCAGCAACTGCAGACCTATTGCGAAGGCCGGGGCATGGCCTTGGCGCATTTCGCCACCGCCTGGGTGCTGGCCAACCGCGGTGTCAGTGCCGTCATCGCCGGCCCGCGCACGCTGGGTCAATGGCAGGACTATCAAGGCGCGCTCGACTGCGTCATCAGCGCCGAAGACGAAGCGCTGGTGAACCAGTTGGTCAAGCCCGGCCACCCGTCCACCCCCGGCTTCCTCGACCCGGCTTATCCGCTGAACGGGCGCTGAATCGGCGCGGCTCACTCGCCGCAACTAGAACTTTTCAGGCTGTCATCAAGGCACAAGGCTGAATCAGGGCCAACACGTCGCGCATCGATTCACGTGCAATCGACGAGTCATAGCTGGCCTGACCGCGCAACCACCAGCCATCACTCTGCCCGAAGTATTTGCACAGACGAAGATCGGTGTCAGCGGTGATGCCTCGCTTGCCCGACACGATGTCGCCAATTCGCTGTGGGGGCACACCGATGTCCTTGGCCAAGCGATATTTGCTCAGGCCCAAGGGCTTTAGAAACTCCTCCTGCAGCATTTCGCCGGGAGATACGGGTGCTAGCGTGCGCATTGCCAATTCCTTCAGTGGTAATCCACGATTTCAACGTTTCGGGCACCCAAGGGTGTCCAGATAAAACAGACTCGCCATTGCTCATTGATCCTGATGCTGTGCTGACCCTTTCGATTCCCTTTGAGGGCTTCCAGATGATTCCCAGGAGGTGCTCTTAAGTCTTCCAGTAGCAAAGACCACGACAACTGCTCCAACTTCCGCAAAGCAGAGCGCTCGATGTTGACCCAGCGACGGACGCGCTGCCCATGAAATAACAGCTCGGTGTCGGCGCATTTGAAGCTCTCGATGGCCATGAAGAATAGTAACGAGAGTCGTTAATACATGTCAAGCGTGACTGTCGCCATTGCATTACCCGCTGTTGGTGAAGCTTGTCAATCCATAATCCCCGACATGACGCGATCGCCCATGGCCGGCCGGAATTTGATCTTGGGGCTCTCGATGCTCCAGTTGATCAGTTGGGGCAGCGTTTTTTACAGCTTTGCGCTGTTGCTGGAGCCGGTCGAACGCGAGCTGGGTTTGAGCCGTGCCGAGTCCTCGCTGGCCTTCAGCCTGGCCTTGCTGGCCGAGGGCTTGGGCGCTTATCCGGTCGGGCGCTGGATCGACCGCGGCCATGAGCGGCTGGTGATGACGTCAGGCTCCTTGCTGGTGGGGCTTTGCCTGTTGGCCCATGGTTTTGTCAACAGCCAAGCCGCCTTCTATGCCCTGTGGACTTTGCTGGGCCTGGGCTTGGCCGCGACCCTTTACACGCCGGTTTTTTCAGTGTTGACAAGGCGTTTTCCAGAGGATTTCCGCCGCGCCATCATCACCATGACCTTTCTGGGCGGGCTGGCCAGCACGGTTTTCATGCCGCTGACCGCCTGGCTGATTGAAGCCTTCGGCTGGCGCCATGCGACCTGGTGTTTGGCGGCCTTGCAACTGCTGGTCTGTGTGCCCTTGCATGCCTGGCTGTTGCGCGGCGCGCCACCAGCCGCCGCGCGAGGCAGCGCGCCTGCGGTGGCGCTGTCAAAGCATTTGCGCAGCGCGCCATTTTTGCTGGTTGGCGGCTTTGTGGTGCTGATGATGGCGGTTACTGCGGCCTTGCCGGCGCATATGGTGAGCCTGCTGCGCGAGGGCGGCATGCCGCCTTTCTGGGTCATCGCGATACCGGCGGCGATCGGCTTGCTGCAGGTTTTTGGCCGCGCCCTGCTGTATTTTTTCGAACGCCATTTCGACTTGCACCTTGCCAATCTGCTGATTCCCTGTCTGCTGCCTTTGGGCGTTGTCGTGCTGTTGCTGGCGATCCGGGTTGCGCCGCATGACGCGTCGCTGGGCCTGGGTCTGGCCTTGCTGTTCGTGCTGCTTTACGGCATCGGCAACGGCATGCTGACGATCGTCAAGGGCACAGCGGTGGCGCAATATGTCGACAGCGATCAGGTGGGCAGCTTGAATGGCGCTCTCGGCATTCCCCTGGCGCTGGCCCGCGCCGCCGCGCCCTTGGCGCTGGGCCTGCTCTGGACCCGCGAGGCCGGTTATGTCTACGGCCTTGGCTTGATGCTGGTCATCAGCGCGGCGGCGATCACCTCGCTGCTGTTCGCCCAGCGTCGGGCCAGCAGCGCTGCGGGTAAACAGGGTGATTGAAGCTGGGCTGGCGGGCGACCATGCAGCGAGTTGAAATAATTTTTCTGGAGATCTGATGCCTAATTTTCCTAAGTTGACGTTTTTTTCGGCCCTCTTCGCGGCGGCCCTGACGGTCCATGCCGGCACTGATGAAAAGCTGCTGGCCGCCGCCCGTGCTGCCGAGCCGGCGGTGATCAGCTCGCTGCGGGAAATGGTGGCGATCGAATCGGGCACTATGGACGCGGCTGGACTGCTGCGCATGACCGATTACGCCGAAGCAAGGCTTGTGGCGCTGGGCCTGCAAGTCGAGCGCCGCAAGACCGGTGGCAGCACAGGCGATCTGCTGCTGGCCCAGGCCCAAGGCAGTGGCCGCCGCAAGCTGATGCTGATCGCCCATATGGACACCGTCTACGCGCCCGGTACCCTGGCCAGCCAGCCGATCAAGCTCGAGGGCAATCGCCTCTATGGCCCCGGCATTGCCGATGACAAGAGCGGCATCGCGGTGGTGCTGCATGCGTTGGCGATCCTGCGCGACGCCGGGTGGAAGGACTATGCCAGGCTGACCGTGCTGTTCAATGGTGACGAGGAATCGCAGTCGGCCGGATCGGGCGAGCTGATCGCCAAGCTGGCTGCCGAACATGATGTCGTGCTGAGCTATGAGCCGGCTCCGGCCAAATCAATGGCCAAGGAGGAGGGCGTGCTGCTCTCGGCGGCCGGCATTGCCACGGCGACGATCAAGGTCAAGGGTCGGTCGGCGCATTCTGGCGCTGCGCCAGAGCTGGGTCGCAATGCGTTGGTCGAGGCTGCGCACCAGATCCTGCAGACCGAGAACATCGCCAAGGACATTCCAGGCGCACAGCTGAACTGGACCGTGATCCAGTCGGGCAAGGTGCGCAACCAGATCCCCGATCAGGCCAGCGTTATTGCCGATGTGCGGCTCAATGCAGCCGATGCAGCGCCGCGCTTGCTGGCGGCCCTGCAGGCCCAGGCTGCCAAGCAACATGTGGCCGACACCGAGGTGACGGTATCGCTGGACATCGGCCGCCCACCCTATGTCGGAGGTGCCCGCACCGAGGCGCTGGCCAAGCGGGCCCAGGCGATCTATGCCGAGCTCGATGGCCGCAAGCTGATGCTGCATCCGGGCACAGGTGCCGGTACCGATGCCGGGTTTGCCAACCGTTCGGGCAAGCCGGCAGTGCTGGAAAGCCTGGGGCTGGCGGGCTGGGGTTACCACGCCCGCGACGAGTACATCGAGCTCGACTCGATCGTGCCGCGGCTCTACCTGAGCACCCGACTGTTGATGGAGTTGGCGCGGGACTAGCGCTCACTCGGTCTCGCCGCGTTCGATTTTTTGCAGGCGCAGCTCCAGCAGCGAGATTTGCGAAATCGGTTCAGAACTGTCCCGAAAGCGTTTGTAAATGTCGGTATGCATCTGTTCGAGACAACGCTTGGTATTGCTCAGTTCGGTGTGCAGGATGAACAGCAGCACCAGCAAGGACAGGACAGAAATCAGCAGGATTGTTTCCATGGAGCAGCTTCGATAGTCGCCTATCGGTAGTCAATAGCGGGATGGATTCACTCTAGCTCGCAAGGTCTTTTCTGCCTGTGATTTATCTCTCCTTCCAGGTCGCTTGCAGATTGCCGCCAGTCGAACCGGGGGGTGGAGCCGGGTAGCTGAATCGACCTTGGCACCGGGCTTCGCCTCAAGCCGGATACTCAAGCAAAATGACGCCTTTGAACCGCCACACCGGAGACAAGACGATGAACCAGCCAGTGCTTCTGGAAGAGCGACGCGTCGGCGTGCTGCTGTTGACCTTGAACCGCCCTGAGCGGCGCAATGCACTGAGCCCCGAACTCTACGAGTTGCTGCACCAGGCCTTGCAGCAAGCCAGCAGCGATGCCGACGTCGGTGCCGTCGTGTTGACCGGCGCGGGCGGCGCATTTTGTGCCGGCGGCGATGTGGCGCGGATGGCCG
>CAIJIT010000322.1 GCA_903820745.1 uncultured Burkholderiales bacterium | reverse complement strand
TAATATTAATATTATGATTGAGCTTCTCGACGATCTTTGGGAATGCCTCAATTGCCACCACTTGGCCGCCATTCATTTTCGTTGCTGCAAGAAGGCTAAAGTATCCAATGTTTGCGCCTACATCCACAAACGTTCTCTCTTTGCAATTTAGTATGCGATTGGTAATAAATGCTGACAGGTTTGGTTCCCACACTCCAAAATAGTAAATGTACCCTTGAACCATATCCAATGAGTTACCCGAAAATTTTGCGCCAAATTTTGCGCGTGATTGATATTCTGTTGCGCGCCAATTCAGTCGTTCCCATAGAAATTTCTTGAATACTGCTGTCGGCGAATATCTAACGTAGAGCCTTCCTAGGCGAGGTGCTATTTTCATGATGTAATTATATGTGATACATATGGGGTTAAATAACGGATCAATTGTAAATTAAAAATATTAATTTTTAATTTACAATTTTGAAATCGCCAACATGTTGGGTGACTCACCTCTCGTTGGGGATGCATACCCTCTTTATATTCTGTGGGTTGGAGCTTTCCTCGCAAGCCATTGTTCCAGCATCATCAATATCCACACCATCTCGCCGTAGTAGCCCGGATGCTGAGTGAGGTGTTTTTCGAACAAGGCCTTTATGAATAGCGGTTGAACGATATTTCTTCCGCCTAGTTGTTCCAGCGATTCCCTTGCCAAGCCCATCAAGCCGTTGTGGCGCATCAGCCAGACACCAAAAGGTAGGCCAAAGCCTTGTTTCTTTTTTGACAAGATCTCGCCCGGCAGGAAGCCTCGCAATGCTTCCTTGAAGAACCAGCGCAATTGCGCGCCCTTGAGTTTGTGTCGTTCAGGTAGCTTCAGCGAGAAGTCCAGCATGGCTTGGTCCAGCATTGGATAGCCAACGTTCATGCCAGCCAGCGCGCTGCTGACCCTTACTTTCGGCAGGTCGCTCTCTGCCAAGGTGTAGCGCCAGTCGAAAGCCAGCGACCGGTTCAAGTCGTTCGCTTCTGGACTTTGGTCCCATACCTGCTGCTGGTGGCGCAGCGGTGCTGCTTGGTCGACTTGTGCGAGGAATTCCGGCGTCAGCACCTGCTCGGGCCCGAGTCGCAACAGCAGGTTGTACATCTGCAGTCGCTTGGGCATCGGCGTTCTGGCCTGTTCGATATAGCTACTGGCCTTGCGGACCAGGGGCAGGCGGTTGGCTATCCGGCTGTCGAATGCGGGCTCCAGCAGACGGCTGCGTAAAGTCGCTGGCAGATGCTGATACCAGCCAAACAGCTTTTGCTTGGCATAGCGGCTATTGCCGCCAAAAAGTTCATCGCCGCCGTCGCCGGCCAGCATCCGGGTAATACCGTTTTGGGCCGCGACTTTGGCGCAGTAATAGGCCGGCAATGCTGACGAGTTGCCGAACGGCTGGTCATAGGCTGCCGCCACTGCCGGAATGCTGCGCACCAGATCGTCAGGGGTGACGTAATACTCGTGATGCTTAGTCTTGAAATGCTTGGCCGCCAGTCGCGCATAGGCCATCTCGTCATAGCCCGCTGCTTCAAATCCGATCGAGTAGCTGTGTGCGGCCTGGCCTGTCACCTCCCTGATCATGCCGGCGATGGTTGAGCTGTCGGTGCCGCCGCTGAGGAAGCAAGCAGGCGTCGTTCCGTCAAGTTGGCGGGCGACTGAGTCTTGCAGGCGTTGTTTGAAGTCGTTTTTCAAGGCTTCGAAAGATTCGACTGTTGCGGTTGGCGCAAAGTCCGGTTGCCAGAATCGTTTGACCGTCAGTTGTCCGTTCTTGAATTGGGCGCAATGTCCCGGTGGAAGCCTATAGACGCCCTTGTAGATGGTGCGGGGCGAGGGGATGCAATGGAAATACAGATAGTCGAAGATGGCTTGGGGATCTATTTCCCTTTGACTTTCGAAGGCATCGGCGCGCGCTGCGAACCAGAGCTTGCCGTCGATGATGCAGTAGCAGATCGTTTCGATGCCGAAGCGGTCGACGGCCAACCAACTGCTGCCGTCTGGCATGGTCAGACCCAATGCGAATGAGCCCGAGAGCTTTGCCAGTTTGCCCTGGGGATCAATTGCGAGCAGTTGGCGCCACTGGGCTTGGCAGCCGTCTATGGCGTTCTCAGCCAGTTGCGGCGAACCGCTGACCAGAAAATCGACCACTGCGGTCATGAGTTTCCCCGCTGGGGAATCCGGGTCATTACCAGGGTAACGGCGCTCATCATCCAGCGCATCTCCGCCTCGGACAGCGACTGATGGCAGGGCAGATGGAGCAGATGCTGCCGGTATTTCTGGGCCGTACTGCAGCTTGACCAGGCCATATCGTCCCAGCGCCAGATTGGCATCCCCATTGTTTTGAGCGCATAAAAATGGTCTTGTGGAAAGTCAATCAACAGAGGGAACATATATGGCGCGCATCCATCGGGCAAGGCCGTGAACAGGGGTTTGCAATGTGGCAAGTTCTGCATGTTGCGGTGCCAGGCGAGATAGTTTTCGCGTCGTTTTGCCACCGCCTGCGGCAGGCTGCTGATCTTGATCAGCAGCCTGGAAGCGATCGATCCGGCCATTGAGGCCTCAGCCTGGAGGTAGAGGCTTGAAACTTGCGGCTGCCGGCTGCTGAGTTCGATGCCCCTCGCAAGTTTGCGGCTCTGCAGGTGCGTTACCGCCTCAGGCAGCAAATCGATGTCGGCTTGCCTGATGCGCCGCTTGCGGTCATGGCCGATGCGGGCCAGGGCTGTCGCCAAGGTCTTTATTTCCGTAACGAGACCTGGTCGTTTGGGATGCCTCGGGTCGAAATCCTGACCATCGGCGGCGATCAAGAGTCCGCCTTCCTCGCAGGGAAGCAATTTGTAGGGGCTGGCGATTGTGTAGCGGCCATGCTGGCCAAGTTGCGGCGCTTCGCGGTGGTTGAAAAGTGCATGCGAGCAGTCTTCGATCAAGGCCATGCCGTGGCGGTCACAGAAGGCCTTGACCTTGGCCGCATCCTGCGGGAAACCAAAGTAATGGGTCAGAAGCATTGCGCGCGGCCGTTGTTGCAAGGTGGAAAGATAGCCTTCGATCTTGCTCAGGTCGGGAGCCAGCGATAGGCTCAAAGGGTAAAGAGAGACTCTTGCGTCCAGGCTGATGGCTGGATCCAGCATCGTTCGGCAATGGTAGGCCGGAGCCAGCAGCCCGCTTTCCGGCCCGACCCCGCAGAGCCGATAGGCTTCGTAAAGCGCATATCTGCCCCGGGTGTAGAGCCTGGATACCCGGTTCCGGCCGACCAACTCGAAACTTGCATTTTTGGCATCGCTGATGCCTGCTCCTCCCCTGAGGCAAGGCAGTAACGGCACCCGTGAAACTGGGAAATTGCAGGGTGCCGGATCGAACAGCGAATAGGTTAGCGAGGCCTTGCGCTGGACCGTCTGGATGGCTTTGCTCATGCCTGTCCGATGGGTTTTTGGGCAGGACTGGCCGGCATGCTTCGATTGAATTTTTCGAATATTTTTTGCAGCCGGCCGACCCAGAGCCATCGATCGAAATTGGCGTGGTACAGCGTGCGTGAATGGTTGGTCCACTTTTGGTGCCAGTCCATCACCCGGCCGTAAAACTCGATGCGGCGCCAATGTCCTTCGCGGAAGAGTGGACTGAACGCCTCTTGTTTGAGCAGGAAGGCAGGCGAAATACTGTGAATGGACGAGTCATAGGCAGTTTTCAGGATCACCAGGGTGTCTCCTGCGCCGATGCACAAGTCCATGGCCACCGTCTTGCCGTCAAAGCGCAGGCGCCATATCTCGCCTCGTTCGGCAGTAAGAAAGTTCCGCATCATGGCGGTGTAGAAGCGGCCCTGGGCGTTGTCGGGGTGGACCGCAGTGCCGGAATCGGCCTTCCAACTGGCGGTCTCCAGCCGCCCATATTCAGCCATGGCTTCATCCAGCAGTTCAGGTGACTTGATCCGGTCGAACTGCAGTTTGATGCCATCGGCTTCGAGCTTGCTGCGCTGCTTGCGCATATTGCTGCGCAAATTCTTGCCGCGAGCTTCCCAATAACTTTCGAAATCCCCGCTGACGTCGATCCAGGCGGTGTCGATGTAGTCGACGAGTCCCAGCAAGGCATCACCGGCAGGGCGCGTGTGCAGGCGGGGATCCTGCTGACTCAGTCCAAGGCGAAGCGCCGGCAAACTGTGCAACAAGGCCCGCGCCAGTTGCAATCCATCTTGTCCCGTCGCGACCAGCCAGGCACCCAAGGGCAGTTGCGAAGGCTGAAACGTTTCCCAACGGCCGAAACCGGCTTGCTGCAACAGCGTGGCGGCCAGCAGAACGCCGCTGCTGTCATGGCATAGCGCCAGCCTGGGCGCTTGTTCGGCAAGCTCATGAACCAGCGGCAGCAAAAAGCGGGTTTCCAGGAAGGGCAGGTTGCCGCTTTGGGCATTGATTGAGTCCCAAGCCATCGCATGGCTCGGCAACGCCGCAAAGGCATGGAAGGTCCATTTGAGCTCTTGCTGCCTGCGAACTGGTATGACCGCTTTCGGCGACGGGCTGATGCCGGTGGGCTGGCGAAGAAATTCCTGGGCCTTGCGCATTGAGTTGTCGGGCATATGGGTCAACCCAGGTTGGCGACTTCGGGCTTGAGCTCGAACATCAAGGCGTCGGCAAAGAATTTCGTTGCCCAGTTGGGGTAACGCCAGGTCATGTAATTGCCGTTGATTGGATGGGCACCTTTCAAGGCTCCGGCACGACTGGGGTCTTTCTGACGCAGGTCCTGGACGCGCATATTGAAGCGATTCGCTGCCACTGCATGTTTCTTGAAACGCTGCTCACCGGTGATGCGTGCCAGCCGGAACCAATTGATGGCTAGTTGCGAGTTGCCGGTCAGGCAAGTCCAGTCTGCTTTTGGCTGCCAATTTTCATCCAGGCGACCGGGCAAGGAGCCGTCGGTGAGCTGCTGCATGGCAATGGCGTCGGCCATGCGTACCGCGTGATGGATGTAACGTTGCTGACCGGTCGCCTCGCCGACTTCCATCAACCCCCGCATCGAGTAGGCCAGGGTATGGGTCAGCGGGGCCGGGTTGTCAGTCAGGCAGTTATGCGGCAGGAAGGAGTTGGGCAAAGCGGATTTCAACGCCCAGTTGGCGTTGGCGTCGGCGGCCTCCAGCCAGCGCGAAACACCCAGGGCCTGCCAGGCTCGAACCAGGCCAAATGCGGTTCTGGTGTTGTAGGCCTTGACTTCACCGCCGGGAGCGAAGGGTGAAGGAAAGCGTCGCCAGGCGCCATCGGCATCCTGGGCCTCGACCAGCCAGTCGGCTGCGCTGCGCAGCGCATCGGCATAGCGGGCCTGCTTGCTCGAAGTGAAGGCGCCAGCGAAGCCGAACAAGACCTGCCCGGTGTTGAAGATGGTCGGTGCCACCACTTCGGCAGCGACGGTGCCGGCACGGATGCCACCTCCTGGCAACTGCATGGCAATTTCCCAGTCAGCCATGCGCAAGGCAGCTTGGGCAAAGCGAGGCTGCTTGAACAGCGAAGCATAGTCAAGCAGGGTCGGGATCACGTAGCCGGTGGTCTCCGGATAAGACGCATGCCACAGACCTCGCCTCAGGTCATAGCTATGCGCCACGCCATCGTCGGGCGTTGCGGCCTGGGCGCGCAGCAACCAATCAACGGCAGCCTGCAAATGCTGCTCGAGCGGCTTTTCAGGCCCTAACGACCAGTTCATTCGATCGCGAATCAATTGCCAGTAATGTTGCAAGCCAGTTCTCCAGAAAGGGGTCAATGTTCGAGTCTTGCGCTGGCACAAAAAGGTGCAACGGTACGGGCTGCCAGGTGGATGCCCTGGACGGTCCAGCAAGCGGGCAGTGGCAGTTCAAGCAACTCCGCCGCGCTGAGGGCCGCTTGGGGATAAGCGGTTGCAGAGATCGAGGCTGGCAGTCGATAGGGCAGGCGAGAAGCGATGTTCTCGGCAGCCAGGGCTTGCCTGCAGCGCTCGCGGGCGTCAGGCCGGATGCATACAAGCAGGCGTGCCAGATAACGCGTATTTCTGTCCAGCTGCGGCGCGTCGATGCCGAATTGCTGGAATGCCAGATGGTATTGATGCAGCAGCCGTTGGCGTCGCCGCCGACGGGCTTCCAGCGTTGCCAGCTGAGGTATCGCGATCGCCGCGTCGACGGCGCCAATCCTTGCCGGAACCTTTATTTTGCCGGCAAGCCGGCTGCGAATTCGCCCGACGTAGTAGGCGGCCTTAGGGGCCGACGGCGTCAAGGCGAACTCCAGCCATGCCATGCGGCGCGAATGCGTTTGAGGCAAATCGCGCCAGCGCGTCTCGAGCGCGCGCAAGTACCCCGGTGAATTGATCAGCAAGACGCCGCCGCTGCCATCGATGCCGCAGACCACGTTTTTCGATTGAGCAAAGCTGAACAGACCGAAGTCGCCGGACTTGCCCATTCCACTGTCCGGGTCGATCCTTTGCGCTGAATCGTCGATCAAAGCCACGCCGTGTTGCTGGCAGATGGCCTGGATGCCTTCGCTGTTGGCCGGGTGGCCATAGGCATGCACCATGATGAAAGCCAAACTCCGCTGACCCAGGCCTTGCTGCAAGGCCTGGGCCGGAATGTTCAGTTCTTTATCGATGTCGACGTACACGGGCTGCAGCCCTGCGGCCTTGATCACCTTTGTCAGGGCAGGGCAGGCCAAGGCTGGCAGTACCACTTCATCGCGATGGGGTGATTGCATCGCCAGCAGTTCCAGCGCGATCTGCAGTCCGCTGCTGGCTGAATTGAGCAGCAAGGCTGGCGTGTCGAACTTGCTGCTGAACCAATGACTCAGGCTCGCTTCGCTGGACGATTGGCTGGCCAGGCCAAGCGCCCCGCTCAGCCCGGCCCAGAGCTCGCGCTGTCCCCATTCGCGCAGTCCGAGCCTCAAGCCCATGGCCTGACCTTTTGCCAGCGTTGGCTGACTCTGCCCCTTTGCAGGGCCAGCCAGGGGCTCATGTCATACCAGCGAAAATAGGCGTCGCTGACCGGGAACTGCCGAAACGCCGGGTGCGGGCCCTGGGTTTGTTCGGACCAGCGGTCAGTGGTGGGTTCGCGCCAGATGGTCGACGGGCGGGCAATCGAAGCGGGTGCTGGCAAGCCGCATTCATAGCAATAGGCCAGATAGGGCAGGTTACAACCGTTGAGGGTGGCGACTTCTTGCTGAAAGTCGCTGCGGCCGACCGTTGGCTCGACGACATAGAACAGACCGTCGCGGTCATCGCGCTTGTATTCCATGCTTCCCATGCCCTGGAATCCGACCGCGGCGAAGAAGCGCTCGGTCATCGCGCGCAACTGGGCATCCGCTTCGGGCGCGGCCATACAACTCGCCGTGCCGCCGACCTGCGGTGGCCAGGCGCGTAGCTTACGGCCGGTGAAGCTGGCCACGGCCTTGCCTTCGCCCCCAATGTATTGCAGGCAAAAGTAGATCGCGTCGTCGCCGCCAGCGATCCACTCCTGGACGATCAGGTCCGGCAGGATCGGTGAGATTTCGTCAAACAGCGATCTCGCCTCATTGGCCGAGTTGACGACATAAGCTTTTTTGAACCTCGCACCGTAGCCGGCGCATTTCAAACCCGGTTTGAGCACGCAGGGATAGCGCAATGTCTGCAACAGGCCGAGGTCGTCGTTGCTGCGCAAGCGCACCGCAGGTGGAATCGGCAGGCCATGGCGCTCGGTATGGGATTGAACCCCTTCCTTGTGGGTCAGCTCGAGCATCAGCGGATGGTCACCGAGCCGGAAGTGAAACCGCGGCAGCAGGCGGTCGCGTGCTTCCGAGACCACCCGGACTGCCTCTTCCTCGGTCAGAAAAAGGACGGGCTTGCCGCCAATTTCATCCGCCAGGGCAAGTAAGCGCTCGGGTAGATCGGCATAGAGATCGACCGTGCTGCGCTTGACTGCATAGCGTGAGCGCATCGCCTGTGCGCCAAGGCTTCTTGCCAATACCGCCACCCTGACACCTTGGCGGCCAAGACTGCGGACGATGCCCAGTGCATTCAGCCCGGCACCGACGACCACTGCCCATTTGCTATTTAGAACCGATTGCTTTGAAAACAATTTAAATCCTGTTTCTGAAAGATATTTTTATAGGTGTGGGCTTCGGTATTTATGAAAAATCTTTCTGCTGAACATAAGATAACGAAAACCTCCCGGCAAAATTATGCTGCGAAAATTATGTCGCAGTGCTTTGCCCCTCAAACCAAGCGCCAGTGCGCGGCCTGCCAGATCGTGCTCGGCTCGCGCCAAGCGCTCCTTGACGGAACGAGTTGCCTTGGTTGGAAGATTTAATTTCAATATTTTTCGTAAAACAGCTACATTGGCTTCATGATATGAATTTGTTTTTGAGAGTGAATTTTTTGTATCGTGAATTATGTAACATGCTCTGTTTGTATGGCAGAACTTGCCGATGTTTAATATCTTGTATGCTAGATAAGTCCACTCATGGTACTTTGGAATATCACTGAATATATGGGATGGCACTTTGCTGCTTCTGTAGACCCCGCCACAAGAAGTCATCCAGTTGTTTTTGGCTAACTCACCATAAGGGTCGGCAAGAGCCAAATCAATATTGGCAGCGCTGGCTGTGCGTTTGCCGCCAGTTTCACGATAGCCGCTGGATACGATCATGACGCAAGCGGCGTTGGCTCTAAGGATGTCAAGCCGATGTTTAAGTGACCCAGGAAGATATTCGTCGTCATCGTCAAGGAATGAGAAGAACTCAGTTCGAACTGCCGCTCGACCGGCATATCTTGCCGCAACCAGAGATGCGGTTTCAATCCGGATAACCCGGATGTCAATTCTGTTTTCTAGAGTTGACAGCAGTGATGAGTCAAATCGATTTCCATTCACCAGGACAATTACTTCGCTGGCCACCTCTTGCTGCATTTTTATGCTGGAGATCGCACGTATCAAGGAGTGCTTGCGCGCCTTTTCTGCCAAGGTTGGAATGATCACGGTGATCACTGGTAACGAATCATTATGATGTATCAACATAGAATAAAATAAAAATTTATTTGAATTTATTCATGACAAACAGCATGACCATTTTTTCATGCGAATCCGGCCTTCCAGAAATTAACCAAAGTGCAATTATTACAGTCAGATAAATAAATGCTCCGCATGCCAAAGTGGCTAGAAGATTAAATAGTGAAGGGGTCAGACGGTTGCTCAGGATAAACACCGAGATACCCATCGGCAGCGATGCGGAAATTGGGCGTAGGCAGGTCTGCAGGCATTCCATGAATTTCAAGTCAAATTTCATTGTCAAGGCAAAATGGCTGATTGGATAAAATGTCAGGCTGGTGATCAGCATTGCATAAGCTGCGCCGATCGGGCCGTAAAGCATTGCCAGAACGAGCAGCAGGATCAGCAAGATCGCTGCGCGCAGACCGCTCAGCAGCGCGTTCATCCTTGAGTCACCCATTGAAAGTAGAACGACCCCGTTGTTGTTGACCAAGGCAGTAGGAAGTGCCGCTATCGCTAATATCGGGATCAAATCGATCACTTGATTCCAACTACTACCAAGAATCGTTGGGACAAAAATTTTCGCGATGCTGGCAATCATTACCGCTGAGGGGATTAGTACCAGTGCCATCGCCGCCAACGTTGACTTGTAAATCCGCAACAGTTCAACAGGGTTATTTTGAACCTTCGCATAGGCGGGCATCGCGGCTCGGTTGACTGGTGCGGCAATCTCGGTAACCGGGATTGCCCCAACTTCGTTAGCGATATTGAAAATAGCCAGACCGGATGTGCCTGTCAACTTGGCTATAATAAAGTCTGCCGAACGTGTATTCAGGAAGTACATTATATTGTGCAAGAATAACCAGGAAGCTGATTTGAAAATATCCTGACGGCATTGCAGTGAAAATCTAGGTCGGAAGGAATGCCTTTTGTAACTGAGCACCAGCGCATACATTGATCCAATGAAAATACCCAATAAAAGAGCACGGTGGTCGCGAAGAAAGTAGGCGGCAATCGCAGTAGACAAGACAGTTGTTATTTTTTTAGCAATCCCAAAATAGAAGTCATTGGCAAACTCAAGATTCTTTCTGAAATCAATGACTCCGATATTTCCAAATCCACCAATAAACCTTGTTATTGCTATAACAAGAAAGGCTAGAGCAAGTCGCTCATCATTGTAAAAAACTGCCAAGGGCCATGCACCAATTGATAGTAATATTGCATAAATGCCGTTGAATATAATCCCTATGGTCCAGACGGTGTCGTAATGTTCGCGCTTCGCATCCTGCAATTGAATAAGTACCGTTTCAAAGCTGAAGGCGCCCATCAATTCGAGCGCGGCCATGACTGAAGTGGCGATCATCACGATACCGAAGTGCTCGGGCAGCAGCAGGCGTGCCAGCACGACAGTGCTGCCAAGGCCAAGGATTTTATCAATCAAGCGACCGGTAATCATCCAGGCGGC
Source organism: uncultured Burkholderiales bacterium (assembly GCA_903820745.1). Classification (GTDB taxonomy): domain Bacteria; phylum Pseudomonadota; class Gammaproteobacteria; order Burkholderiales; family Burkholderiaceae_C; genus Paucibacter_A. The sequence continues at coordinate 12,764 of CAIJIT010000322.1, read as the reverse complement.
GCCTCGGCCCATCGATTTTCCGACGGTTTTCATTTGGACTTCATTGAATCTTTGAGCAAGCATCTTGGTGCGTTAGATATGGCCGATATTTAATTATAAATATAGATTGAATCAATGAATATCGAGCGGATTTAGACGCAATGAATTTATCCAGGGATAAATTGCAGCGAAATGGCGCTCGACCGCACCTCGGGCGTTATTTAATGCAGTCCGGGATCTGGCGGGCTGGTTCATGTCGCCGGCAGTGATCACGGCCAGCCAATGGGCCGCCAGACTTGCTGCATCGGTGGCGAGCAGCAATGCGTCTTCTTCGACCAGGATTTGGTAGACGGGAAAAGAGGGGTAGCTGTGGTTCCAGCCCGGCATGACCGTGACTGCACGCTCGAATCCCAGCGGCTCCAGCACGTTGTGGTCAACGCCCACATGGGCGACTTTGGCTGCAGCGTAGAAATCACGCAGATCTCCCATCGTGTCAAGGACCAGGCATTCGCAATTGGCTGGAATGACGGACTGCCCGATCGCTGACCGGTACTGGGTGGTCAAGCCGCGCTGCTCCAGCAACTGGGTCAGTAACAGCATCCGCTCCTGCACCTCGGGATGGCGCGGGGCCAGCACGAGCAGCGCATCGGCATGGATGGTCTTGACAATGCAGAAGGCATCGAGCACCGCGTTTTGTTCGGCCTCACTGGTGACGCAGCCTGCCACCACGACCGGGCGTGCAGCGTCCAGCAAGGCTTTCAGCAAATGCGGGCTATGGGCGAGTTCAGGTCGCCAGTCCGTACGCGTCATCGCGTCAAACTTGATGTTGCCGGTGATGGCCAGGCGGCTTTGCTCGGCGCCCGCCAGGATCAACTGATTTGCCGCTTCCCGGGTCTGAACGCAGACCATGTCGAAGGCGCGCAAAAAATCGCGCCCGAACAAGCGGCGCTCAAGCCCATCCATACGGCAGGCCGGCGTATAGCCATAGAGCCAGCCGTTGATGATGACTGCTGCAGCTTGACGGCGTTTGGCTTCGATGACGAAGGCCATCGAGAACCTGCAGGGCGCATCCGATGGAAGGCAGGGAATCTCTGCCACCACCAGCAAGTCGGGCGGATATTGCCTGCCCAGTGCGGCCGCATCGCTGTGATGGCCATGGCTGACGCAGACGACGGCGCTGGGGTAACGGGCTTCGTAGCTGGCCCGGTAATGGGCATGGTCGGTGATCAGCACCAGGCGCTGGGTCGGTAGCCGTTGCGTCAACTGGCGCAGCCAGGGTTCGATGGCGTTGAGCTCGCCGATGGTCGACACAAAGACCCACAAGGCCGGGCAGGGCGGTCCTGTTTTAGGCAAGGAGAGTTGGCCACGGGTGTTGTTGCCGCGCAGATCGCTCAGGCGTTCGAGTTGCCGGAAAAATGCCCATTTGATCCTTAACCAGGGACCGATCCGGGTCTTGCGGGGTAATGACTGGCTCATCTCGTTTCTAGCCCGTCAAGGCATTGAGTTGCAAGGCCAAGGCTTCAGTCCGGCTGCGGCGCGAAGCCGACTGCACGATGCATTGGTCTGGCAATTCGGCAGTTGTGGCACATACCTGGTCGATAAAATCGGGCAATAAGCGTTCGATTTCCTCTGGGCTGTCGAGCCGCGCGATTGAATAGATGCCGGAGCGGTGCAATAGCGCACCTGTATCGCCTTCCCGGTCTGTCAAGCCCAGGATCGGCTTGGCGCAGCGCATGTACTCGTAGACCTTGGCAGGGGTTTGTTGGTTGCAGCCTGCCCCCTGCATGAGCAGCAAGGCATCAGCCTGCAGCATTTCCTGCAGAGCTTGCTGATAGGCGGTGGGCGGCAAGATCTCGATCAGATCCTGCACATTGTTTGAAATTGCCAGGTCGCGCAGCAATTGCTCGTGGATGGCCGCCCTGAAGCGCAATTTGAACTGGCCTTGTTTCAAATGCCCGGCTTGTTTCAGCCTTCCCAGGGCGATGAACAAGGCGCCGGGGTCACGCTCATTGGGGTAGACGATGCCGCTGTGCAGCAGCGTGAAGGCATCCTTGTTGAGCCTGGAAATCGCAGGCAGTTTCACCGCGGCGAAGCTGCTTTCGTCGTAACCGTTTTCGATCGAGGTGATCCGCGCTGCGGCAGCCGGGTATCGGTTCCGGTAGAGGCGGGCGGCTCCCGGACTGGCGAAGACATTGAGCCGGGCCTGCTGCATCGCGCTTTGCTCGATGGCACTGAAATGCAGCCAGGTCTTGGGGTCGGACGGATAGCCTTGCTGCGCCATCGGATCGCGGAAGTCTGCCACCCAGGGCAGGCCGCTGCGACGCGCCAATTCGGCGCCGATCAAATGCGCGGTGGCGATCGGATAGGTCGACCAGATCAGATCAGGCTTGAACTCTTCGATCATGCGCAGGCCTTCGCGGATGGCGCCGAACTTCCATGACACCCATCGGTCGGGCCTGGCCATCGCTGCGATATAGCGTCCACCAACGGACAACTGGCGTGACGTATCCAGAGCGAAAGCTCGACGCACGATACAGGACGCGGGTACTTCTCGGTCGAGGTCAGGGCTGCAACGCTCATAGGCGCGGGTACTGGCCGTCAACACCATGGGCTGCCAGCCGAATTCGGGCAAATGCTGGGCAAAGCGCAAGGTGCGTTGAACGCCACTGCTCCCGGCCAAGGGCGGGAAGTGATAGGCCACCATCAGCAGCTTTTTCATCGGTTCGGGAAATTCATCAATGCGATCGGCCTCATTTCGAGCCTTCAGCCTCGCCGGCCGAATCGGTCGAGGTTGCCGGGAGTTCTTCAGCGGCTTGCGTTGCGTCGGGCTCGCTGCCTTTGACAGGCTCGAGCCAGCGGCCTGCTTGCTCCAGCCTATTGCGCAATTCGGGCCTGACGAATCCTTTTGCCATTGCCTTGTGGGCATAGACCAGGGCCTGATCAAAGTTTTTCATGTCCGAATAGAGCAGGCCGACGTTGTACAAGGTGAAACCGTTGTCGCCGGCCATCTTGACGACCAGATCAAGCTGCTTGACTGCATCGGCAGGCCGGGAATTGCTGACCAGAAACTGTGCATAGAGCAGCTTCACCACATGGTCGTCGGCTTTGTAGCGGATGCCACGTTCAAAATAGCATTCGGCGGGATAGAGCATGTCCGGCAACCGCGAGGACTTGAGTTTTTCGCTCCACTTCATGACCGAGACCAGGGCGCGATGGTGATTCGGCGAGGCACGCAAGGTGTAGGACAGATCGCCGCCAAGGTAGCCTCGGTTGCCGCGAATCAAGTTTTCAACCACGGGAACGAAGTGGGCGCCCTCGACTTCTTTGTGTTCGGCCTGCGTCGCATAGCGATAGTCCCAGCGCGGTGTGCCGAGATCACCGCATACAGTCGCATCGACTTGTGCGGTGGCGACCTGACTGGTGAGCAAGCAGGCAAACGCGAGTTGCCAGGCAGTTATTGGCTTCAACTTCATAGGACTTTCGCCATGGCGTTCTGCTTCAGTTGGCGCAAGGTCAAAGCCACCAATGCGTTGTAGTCCTGTGTTCGGGAAAATATATGGTCAGCCTCGGCAAGGTCGATCCGCTGCAGGTTCGGCATCTGCAGGGCCCGGCGCCATTGCGCATCGGTCCTGCTCTGTTCGATGAATTCCTTGGCGACCAGATCGCGTCCGCTGAGGATCAAGATCACCGTTCCGGGAAATCCCAGCAGTCCCTTCGCCATGAGTTCCTGGAACGATTGTTTCTGGTCCGCTGCTGCCGGCCGGCTCCGCCAGGCCATCGACGCGTTGCGCGCCAACCCGACCAGTGCATGGCTGCCAACTTTGCCCTGCATCAGCTTCGACCAGAATTCGGCCTGCAACAGCCTGCGGCCGTAATAATGTTTGACATGGGCTTTTGCCAGACCGGCCGGCGAGCGCACCCAGGGGTTGATCAGGAACAGTCCGGTCACGCGAGGGTCCGGTCTGGAACGTACGTCAAGCAAGGCGGCCGATGCACCATCGCATAAACCCCACAGTACGACTTCCTTGAGCCTGGAGGATTGCGCCATCAGCGCATCGACAGCTGCACCGATGTCCTGGCTGATGCTTTCAAAGTCGCGTGGCTGGCCCTCGCTGTCGCCCATGCCGCGATAGTCGAAACGCAATGCGGTGTAGCCTGCAGCGGCCAAGGAGCGGGCCAGCAAAGTGAACATGCGGTGACTGCCCGCCCGGTATTGCGGGCCTCCGACGACGATCACGACGCCGATCGGCGCGGTCTGGCCCTGGGCCGGAGCCGCAATGATGCCCAGCAGCGACTCGCCTGCGCAACCGAATTGAACTGCTGATTCGGTGTAGTTCATGCCATTGCTGCCTCGGGCCTGCTGACCGCTGCGGCCAGCAGCGCGGCGGTGGTGGCAGCAAGCAGTTCCGGCGCTTGCTCGATTTCGCTGCTTTGCCAGAACGCCGGCCCTTGCACCACATGGCTGCGGCAAGCGCTGCCGGTCCACTGCGCCAAGGCCTGTGCCCCTGTCACTGTGATGCCGCCGTCAGCGCTGAGCTCGAACCATTCAAGCTGCCCGCCGGAATTAGGCCGCAGCGTCGCAGCCGCCAAGCCCTCGGCCATTGCCGGATTCAGCTGATAGCCGGCGACCTCGACCCATTTACCCTCGGCCAGATCCTGTTGCAGCTGTTTCATCAAGCCTTTGCTGCCCGCAGTCTGCAGGTCAGCGGCAAGCTTGAGCCGCAGGAACTGCTGCAAGGCTTGTTTGCCTGATACGGCCGCCTGCCAGAAACAAAAATTGCAGCTTTCGTCGAGTTGCGCCGCAGCCTCGGCAGCGACCAGACAGCCGGCTCGCAGGCCCCAAAGCCAGAGTGGAGCATCCCGGTGCAAGGCGTCGACTTGCCCGAGCCAGCGGCAGGCGCTGATCACGTCATCGACCCAGTCCTGCCAAGAGGCTTGGCCAAAGTCGTCGGAACTGTCGCCACAGCCTCGCAAGTCGATCTGCAGCACGCTGAAGCCCGCTGCGGCGAAGGCGTGCGCCTGCAAGGCAGCCATGCGTCGGGTCTTGTTCATCTCTTCAGCAAACGGGTGAACGTAGACGATTCGTCCCCTCAGGTGCCGGCCTTGAGCGCGGTGGAGCAAGCACAAGCGCTGGCCTCCTGCGGCCGCATCGAGGAAGAAAGCTTTCATTGCGCTGGAGATGGCATCAGCCTGGCCGTTACAAAATCGGTCAGGCTGCCAATGCTGGCAAAGGTCGCGCCGTCGATGTCATCGTCGTCGATCAAAAGCCCCAGCCGGTCTTCAAAAGCGGTCAGCAGGCTGACCACGGCCATCGAGTCGAGCTCGGGTATTGCGCCCAGCAGCAGCGTGTTGCGCGTGAAGCCGGCACTGCGTCCGTTCAGGCTCAGCACCTCATCGACGATGCGAAGAATCTGCGTTGCGGTATCCATGCTTTGGTTTGATTTCATTCGATTCAGACGTGGCTTCAGGTCAGTTGCGGAATCGATGGTAAAGGCGGCAATCGCTTGCACATAGTCAATGGGGCCCCTCATCCCCGGGGCGTTTTGTGCATTGATTTGCCGGGCTTTCGCTTACGCTGAGACGTCCAATCGTGGCGCTGTCGCGATGCCATTTGCCTGTCCAGACCCCAAGCCTCGATCCCAATGACTGCCACCCGCCTGCACCATGATTCGGTATTCCTGCACGAGTTGCCGCTGCGCCAGGCCGATCGACGCCCCGATCAGGTGGCGCTGAAATATGCCGACCAGCGCCTCAGCTACGCCGGACTGCAGGCGTCGATCGATGGCCTGGCCGCCGGCTTGGCAGCACTCGAATTGCAGCGCGGCGAGCGCCTGGCGATCTATCTTGAAAAGCGCCCGGAGACCGTCATCGCCAGCTTTGGCGCAACAGCGGCCGGGCTCGCCTTCGTGCCGATCAATCCGCTGCTCAAGAGCGAGCAGGTCGGCTTCATCCTGCGCGACTGCGAGGTGAAGGTACTGGTGACGACGCCGGGTCGGCTGGCTTTGCTGCAGGCCACGCTCGGGTCATGCCCGGCATTGCGCCATATCGTCCTGACCGATGAACCCGAGCCGATGGTCGCGCTCACTGGCGTCAATTTGTTGCGCTGGGGCCAGCTGCTCGATGCACAGCCTGTCAGCGGCCCACGACTGATCGACTCCGACATCGCTGCCATCCTGTATACCTCGGGCAGCACCGGCCGGCCCAAGGGCGTGGTGCTGTCGCATCGCAATCTGGTCGCTGGCGCCAAGAGCGTGGCCGCTTATTTGCAGAACCGGCCTGACGACATCCTGCTGGCCGCCTTGCCCTTGTCCTTCGACGCTGGATTCAGCCAGCTGACCACCGCGTTCCATAGCGGCGCGTCGGTGGTGCTCCTGAACTATCTGCTGCCGCGCGATGTGCTCAATGCGATCGAGCGCGAGCAGGTCACCGGCCTGACCGGTGTGCCGCCGCTCTACATCCAGTTGGCGCAGTTGCGCTGGCCGGTGGGTGCCCATCAGCATCTGCGCTACTTCGCCAATACCGGCGGGCGCATGCCGCGCGAGACGCTGAGTTTGCTTCGCCAGCAATTGCCCGCTGCCAAGCCCTATCTGATGTACGGCCTGACCGAAGCATTCCGCTCAACCTATCTGCCGCCCGAAGAAGTCGACCGGCGACCCGATTCGATCGGCAAGGCGATACCGAACGCCGAGATCCTGGTGCTGCGCGAGGACGGCAGTGCCTGCGCTGTTGACGAGCCGGGCGAGCTGGTACACCGCGGTCCGCTGGTCGCCAGCGGTTATTGGAATGATGCCGAAAAGACCGCAGAGCGCTTCAAGCTGCTGCCGCAAGCGGCCCGGCCCGGTGGGCTGCAATTGCCTGAATATGCGGTCTTTTCCGGCGATACCGTGCGCCGGGACAGCGAAGGTTTTCTGTACTTCATCGGTCGGCGCGACGAAATGATGAAGACCTCGGGCTACCGCGTCAGCCCGACCGAAGTCGAAGAAGTCCTTTACGCGACCCGGCTGGTCGGCGAATGCGTCGCCTTTGGTGTCGATCATCCGACGCTGGGCCAGGCCATCCAGGTCATCGCCACTGCGCCTGTTGGTGAATCAAGCATTGATCTGGAGGCGCTGCAATCGCAATGCCGGCAGCTGATGCCCACCTATATGTTGCCGGCGGGCGTCGAGCTTCAGCAAGGGCCCTTGCCGCGCAACCCGAATGGCAAGATCGACCGCAAGCTGCTGGCGGCTGACTGGCTGGAGCGTCAGCCATGATCGATGCCATGGCCAGCAAGCCGGTACATGCCGCGATGTCGCAGTTCGAACGGCGGGACGGCGAGTTGCTGGTTGGGGGGCAAAAGCTCTCGATCCTGGCGATCCGTGCCGGGCAGACGCCTTTTTACGCCTATGACCGCCGGTTGTTGCGCGTCCGTGTGGCGCAACTTCGGCAGGCGATGCCGGCTCAGCTGAAGCTGCATTACGCGATGAAAGCCAATCCGATGCCGGCCTTGGTCGGGATGATGGCCGGCTTGGTCGACGGCATCGATGTGGCATCGGCCGGCGAGATGAAACTGGCGCTCGATGCTGGCGCGGACCCGCAGGAAATCAGCTTTGCCGGCCCGGGCAAGCGCGATGTCGAACTGCTGCAAGCGGTGGCGGCCGGGGTGTTGATCAATGTTGAATCACCGCGCGAGCTGCCGGTGCTGGCATCGGCCTCGCAGGAATTGGGGCTGCCCGCGCGTGTGGCTTTGCGGGTCAATCCTGACTTCGAGCTGAAAGGTTCGGGCATGAAGATGGGTGGCGGCCCCAAGCAGTTCGGTATTGACGCCGAGCAGATACCCAAGAACCTGGCCTGGATCGGCCGCCTCGGTCTGGCTTTCGAGGGCTTTCATCTGTTTGCCGGTTCGCAGAATCTGCGGGCCGAGGCGATCTGCGAAGCCCAGACCAAGTCCTATCATTTGGCGCTGCGTCTGGCTGAACATGCACCGTCACCGGTCAAGTTCCTGAATCTCGGCGGCGGTTTTGGTATTCCCTATTTTCCTGGCGAGCAGCGGCTCGATCTGGCGCCGATTGCGGACAATCTGCAGCGCCTTATCGATCGCGCTTCATTTGAGCTGCCGCAGGCGGGCCTTGTGATTGAACTGGGTCGCTACCTGGTGGCGGAGGCCGGTGTTTATGTCACCCGCATCATCGACCGCAAGATGTCGCGGGGTCAGCTTTACCTGGTGGCCGACGGTGGGCTCAATCATCATCTGGCAGCGTCCGGTAATTTCGGCCAGGTGATCCGTAAGAACTATCCGGTGGCGATCGGCAACAAGGCCGGCGAACTGGTGCGTGAATCGGCCTCCGTTGTCGGGCCATTGTGTACACCGCTGGACCTGCTGGCCGACCGGATCGAGCTGCCGGTTGCCGAAGTCGGCGACCTGGTTGTGGTCTTCCAATCGGGCGCATATGGGCGCAGCGCCAGCCCCGAGGGCTTTCTCGGCCATCCGAATTGTGTGGAATTGCTGGTTTAGCCGATCTACTTGTGCATGAGTAAGCGCTTCGTCAGAGACAGGCGTCACAGTCACATCCGGTAATATTTGCAAATCCGCAATTCGGCCCATCAGAGGAGACGAGACCATGAGTGAGACCCATATCTACCTGCCCAGCCAGGAATGGCAAGAGCAAGCCCATATCAAGGGCATGCCCGCTTACCAGGCCTTGGTGGCCGAATCGGAGGCTGATTACCAGGGTTATTGGGCGAGGCTGGCGCGCGAGTTCCTGAGCTGGCAGACGCCGTTTACCAAAGTCTTGAACGACAGCGATGCACCATTTTTCAAGTGGTTCGAGGATGGTCGCCTGAACGCTTCGTACAACTGCCTGGACCGTCATGTCGAGGCTGGCCTGGGCGACAAGACCGCGATCATCTTCGAGGCCGACGACGGCAGCGTCACCAAGGTCAGCTATAGCCAGATGCTGGCAAGAGTGGCCCAGTTGGCCAACGCCTTGCGCAGCCGCGGCGTCAAGAAGGGCGACCGTGTCGTCATCTACATGTCGATGTCGGTCGAGGGCGTGGCCGCAATGCAGGCCTGTGCGCGTATCGGTGCGATCCACTCGGTGGTCTTCGGCGGTTTTTCGGCCAGCAGCTTGCGCGACCGCGTGCAGGACGCCGGTGCGGTGATGGTGATCACCGCCGACGAGCAGTTGCGTGGCGGCAAGGCGCTGCCCCTGAAAGCGATCGTCGATGAAGCGCTGGCCGATGGCGCTTGCCCGAGCCTGAAGGACGTGATCGTCTACAAGCGCACCGGCGGCAAGATTGGTTGGGTCGATGGCCGCGACCAATGGCTGCATGACGTGACTGCGGGCCAATCAAGTGTTTGTGAACCTGAATGGGTCGAAGCCGAACATCCTTTGTTCCTGCTCTACACCTCGGGTTCGACCGGCAAGCCCAAGGGCGTGCAGCACAGCACCGGTGGTTATTTGCTGCATGCTGCATTGACGACCAAGTGGACCTTCGATCTGAAGCCGGACGATGTGTTCTGGTGCACGGCCGACATCGGTTGGGTCACCGGCCACAGCTACATCACCTATGGCCCTTTGGCGCTGGGCGGCACCGAGATCGTCTTTGAAGGCGTACCGACCTACCCGGATGCCGGCCGCTTCTGGAAGACGATCGAGAAGCACAAGGTCTCGATTTTTTACACTGCACCAACAGCCATCCGTTCCTTGATCAAGGCAGCGGAAAGCAATCAAGCCGTGCATCCGGATCGCTACGACCTGAGCTCGCTGCGCCTGCTCGGATCGGTCGGCGAGCCGATCAATCCTGCGGCTTGGGAGTGGTACCACCTGCACATCGGCGGCGGCCGCTGCCCGATCGTCGACACCTTCTGGCAGACTGAAACCGGTGGTCACATGATCACACCGCTGCCGGGCGCCACACCGCTGGTGCCAGGTTCCTGCACGCTGCCTTTCCCCGGTGTCACCGTGGCCATCGTCGATGAGATGGGTAACGATGTACCGAACGGGCAGGGCGGCATTCTGGTGGTGAAGAAGCCCTGGCCTTCGATGATCCGCAACATCTATGGTGATCCGGAACGTTTCAAGAAGAGCTACTACCCGGATGAGCTGAAGGGCTATTACCTGGCAGGCGACGGCGCAATCCGCGACGCCGATACCGGCTACTTCACCATCACCGGACGTATCGACGATGTCTTGAATGTCAGCGGACACCGCATGGGTACGATGGAAATCGAGTCTGCCCTGGTCAGTTGTACCGAACTGGTCGCCGAAGCCGCTGTGGTCGGTCGTCCTGATGACACGACGGGTGAAGCGATTTGCGCCTTTGTCGTGCTGAAAGGCCCGCGCCCGACCGGCGAAGAAGCCAAACGCATCGCCACCGTGCTGCGCAACTGGGTCGCCAAGGAAATCGGCCCGATTGCCAAGCCCAAGGACATTCGTTTCGGCGACAACCTGCCCAAGACCCGTAGCGGCAAGATCATGCGGCGCCTGCTCCGCTCCGTCGCCAAAGGCGAAGCCATCACCCAAGACACCAGTACTTTGGAGAACCCGGCGATTCTCGATCAGTTGGCGGAGACCAACTGAGCGAGAAGCGTGCCGGGCAACCGGCACGCACGCCGCAGGCGTTCGCCGGGTTCGGGAATCACTGACTTCGCCTAGCGAAGTCTCAGGATCCCCAGGGTCGGGATGGGTGGAATTTCCGTGTGAGAAACTGCATCAAGTCTGGCCTTCGGGTCATTTTCCGGGCCGTCGAATGCACTTGTTGGCGCTGGTATAAATCCGCGCCCATTCGCCGGTGAGGTGTCGGATTTGCGTTTGGGGCTAGGCTGATGGGGCCTTGCCGGGAGCGGCGCAGTGGCGGTGCGACTAGGGCCTGCGAGGCGCGCTCAATTGGTGTTGCCATCGTTGGCGGCGGGTGGCGCCGCTGGTGGCGGTCTTCAGAACGGTTCGTCGGAATCGAACTTGGGGGCTTGACCGTCGGGCATGAGTTGATCACGCCAAGCCTGCTGCATCTGGGGGCCATAGACGGCCCATAGCGCCTGGCGCATGGCCTGTAGGCACTCGGCAACGGCTAGTGCCTGCTCGGGTGTCCAGTGGCCCGGAACGAGCAGCGCCGGTGTTGGTTGTGGCTGGCGGCTCACTGGTCACCCTTGCGCGGCCGAGGCGGCGCGGCCTTGGCCGATCGCTCAGCCCGGCGCTGTGCCTGCCGCTCCTCGGCCTCCTTGGCTCGGTAGGAATTGCCGTCGATGCGAACCACCTCAGCGCGGTGCATCAGCCGGTCGATCAACGAAACTACGCAGGCCGCAGTGGGGAAGACCTCACCCCAGTCGGCGAAGGCGCGATTGGTAGTCACCACCGTGCTCTTTTGCTGATAGCGCCGACTCACTAACTCGAACAGCAAGTCGGCGTGCCGGTTCGAGTACGACAGGTAGCCGACCTCGTCGATGACCAGGAGGTCGGGTGCCGCGTAATGGCGTAGCTTGCGGCGCAGGGCGGAGTCGCTGTCGAGCGCGGCTAACTCACCCAGCATCTGACCGGCCGTGGTGAACAACGCAGTGTGACCGGCCAGTACCGCCTGGTAGGCGATGTTGCACGCGCACATGGTCTTGCCCACCCCGTTGGGGCCGACCAGGACGATGTTGGTGGCATCCTTGAGGAAGTCCAGCGTCATCAACTCTTCCAGCGCCCCGCGGTCGCACTGCCTGGGCCAAGCCCAGTCGAAGTCGGCCAGCGGCTTGAAGCGTCCGATGTGGGCCTCGCGCAGGCGGCGCTCCAAGCTGCGGCGACTGCGCTCGGCGGCCTCCCAGCCCAGCATCTGCGCCACCCAGCGCGCCTGATCGGGCTGTGCCATCACCTCGCCCCAGTGCGCGAGCAGGCCGTGCAGCCTGAGATCGCTGGCATGCCCGCGCAGCTCTGTCTGGGGAGTCTGGGGTTCATTCATCGGGTTTGTCCTTGTGGTCGATGCGGTCATAGGAGCCCAGGTCGTGCGATCGCACGGGCGCATCGCGCTTGGCCACATGCTCGGGCAGCACCAGCGCGACCGGCGGGGGCTGGCCGGCGGCTTCGCGGGCACGCTCGAGTGCTAGGCGCACCGCGTTGGGATGAGGTACGTCGCGATCGAGCGCCTCGGTGATGGCCGCCTGCAGAGCCGCTGAACCCCAGCGCTCGAGCAAGCGCAGCAACGCGGCAGTGATCGAGCCCAGGTTGTCGCCCCGCGCGCCGGCGCGCTCGAGCAAGGTCGCACTGGCCGGAGCGGCCACGCTCAGGCGGTCGCAGGCACGGTGGGCGCGGGCTGCCTGCTTGCGCTCGACCAAGCGCTGCACATGGGCTGCGTCCTCGATCTGTGCATGGCTGTCCCAGCACCGCGCGTGGCGGGCCACCTCTGCTGCGCCGTCCAGGATGCGCACCCATTGCTCGTCAGCCAGTACCGCCAGCGTACGCCTGACATGGGTGTGGGGCACCGAGTAGTCGTTCAGATCGAAGCGCACATAGGGTGTCTTGCCGACTGACACGCCCACCCGCTCGCCCAGCGCGAAGTCCTGCTGGGGCAGCGCCAGCAGGCTCGCGCTCTCGGCCTGGAAGGCCTGGCGCACGCTCAAGCGGCTGTCCTCGGGCCAGCGCCGATCCGCCGCCATTCCCTGCGCCCAAGTTCGGGCCTGGGCGTTGAGATCGGCCAAGTCGGTGAAGGTGCGGGCGGCGAAGAAGCTGTCGCGCACGTAGCGGATCGCGCGCTCAACGCGCCCCTTCTCGTTGCCACGCGCCACCGCCACCGGGCGCGGCTCGAAGCGATAGTGGCTGGCCAGGGCG
>CAIJIT010000321.1 GCA_903820745.1 uncultured Burkholderiales bacterium | reverse complement strand
GGCTCAAGGGCCAGCGCGCGGTCCAGCGCAATCACCGCCGCACTGCTGTCATCCGAGATGAGGTCACCGAAAGACACCAGCAGCGCATGGTCGGCCACCGGCGTGAATTGGGGCCAGCCGCTGCCAGGCAGAGTGCTCTCGGCCACCCTGGGATCAGCTCAGAAAAGCCGCAACGGTAACGCCTTCGGCCTGCAGCCGCGCGCGGATCTGGCGCGCCATCTCGGCGGCTTCGGGGCTGTCTCCATGCACACAGATGGAATCGGCCCGCAAGGCGATCGCATTGCCGCCTTGCACCGGCATCAGTCCGGTCTTCAGGTAGCCGACCAGCCGGTCCGCAGCCTCCTTCACATCATGCAGCACGGCACCGGCCTGGCTGCGTGGCACAAGCTGGCCGTTGGGCAGGTAGGCCCGATCGGCAAAGATCTCGGCGAACACCGCCACGCCCTGTTCCCGGGCCGCGGTTTCGAGCGCCGTGCCCGAGATCGCCAGCAGCGCCAGCGCCGGGTCCAGACTCTTCACCGCAGCAACAATCGCACCGGCCACGCTGGCATCCGCCGCCGCAAGATTACCCAGCGCGCCATGCGGTTTGACGAATCGGACCTGCGTGCCAGCCAGCCGGGCCAAAGCCCCCAGGGCACCCACCTGCGCCACCACCATGCGGCCAATCTCGGCCGGCGACATCGGGATCACACGGCGCCCAAAACCCTCGCGGTCGGCATAGCCCGGGTGCGCGCCGACCCGAACGCCCCGCTCGGCCGCCAGGCGCAGCGTCTTGAACATTGTCTCGGGGTCGCCGGCATGGCCGCCGCAGGCGATATTGGCGCTGGTGACGCAGTCCAGGATCTGCGCGTCATCGCCCAGCACCCAAGGGCCGTAGCCTTCACCGAGGTCGGAGTTCAGATCGATTTGCATGGATGCGTCATTTGCCAGGAAGATTGGTGGCGCGGGTGAGCAGGTTCACACCCCCGTCGCTGGCTGAATCGTAATAGGTAAAGCCGGTCCGGTTGGCGCGCCGCCCGCGCATCAACACCGGCAGCCCTTGCGCGCGGGCCAGGGCCTCCGCAGCGTCAGCATCCGGCACCTCGAAGCCGATGTGGAACACGCCTTCGCCTTTGCTGTCGAGGTGCGCACGTTGTGGCGAGGGCTCGGGGCCAGGCTCGCAAAGCTGGAACTGTATGTTGGGCAGATTGCAGATCCGGTACTTGAGCGACAGGAAGCCCGTCTGGCTCGGCATGTCCAGCTCCTCGTACTCGCTCAGCGGCGGGTAGCTGACCCAGGGCGCGATGCCGATGGACTCGTACCAGGCTTGCGCCTTGTCGATGTCATGCACGACGATGCAGATGTGGTGGAGCTTCTCGAACAGCGCGCTCATGCCTCACTCCTTGACCGGAACGACATAGTTCAAAACCCGCCGTCCGCCGTCCACGTAGACGGTCTCGCCGGTCATGTAGGACGCATCGTCGCTGGCCAGGAAGGCCACGACTGCCGCGATCTCGGAGGCCTGGCCGTAGCGGCCCAGCGGCGTGCGCGACAGGATCGCGTGGTTGCCCGCGCTGTTGACGAAGGCGCCAGCCACCATGTCGGTCATGATGGTCCCCGGCCCGACGCCCACGACCCGGATGCCATGCGGCGCAAAGGCCACCGCTGCCGTCGACGTCACCTGGTTCATGCCGCCCTTGGAGATGGCGTAGGGCGCGACGTTCGGGTTGGCCAGGCCCGAGTTGATCGACGACATGTTGATGATCACGCCACCTTGGCCCTGGCTGATCATCTGCCGGCCTGCCGCCTGCGTGCCGTAGAACGCGCCCTTGAGATTGACGTCCAGCACGCGGTCGAGCAGTTCTTCGGTGACGTCCAGAAAGTCGACCACCGGCGCGATGCCGGCGTTGTTCACCATGATGTCAAGGCGCCCGAAATGCCGCACTGCAGCCTCGATCAGTTGCACCACATCGCTTTTTCTGGCCACGTCCGCGCGCTGCACCAGCACCCTGCCGGCCGCACCGAGTTCAACCGCTGTACGGTTCAACTGTTCCTCATCGATGTCGGAGATGACGACCT
>CAIJIT010000320.1 GCA_903820745.1 uncultured Burkholderiales bacterium | reverse complement strand
CGCGTCGCCGACCATCCCGCCAGTCGCGTAGACGAACTCACGCCGCGGCGCTGGAAGACTCTGTTCGCCGATAATCCGCTGCGCTCCGATCTGCACAACTTCCCGTGCTGAACCAGAACGCCGCGTAGTTACCGGTTACGCCGCAGATGCCCTGGATCGACCTCGAATCTGGACACAGCCAGGTACGGGAACTTGTTGCCCCCGAACAACCGCGACGCGCTACGCACGGATTTCTGCGCCATTCGTACTACTGAGCCTTTTGGGGGCATGGAGACGATCAGCTTTCCCCCAGGGCGGAGCAAGCGCGCTGCCTCGCGTAGTGCGGCGTCTGGATTTTCAAGGTATTCCATCACGCTTGAACATAGCACCCCATCGAATTCAGCATTCCGCAATTGCGGAAGCGACTGCACATCGCTCTGCAGCCAAGTCACCACAGAACCATGTTCGTCCGCCATGCCCGCCTGCGCCTCCCGGAGCATGCCCGGCGAGCCGTCCACGGCCACCACAGTTGCCCCTCGCAACATCAATTCACTGGTCAATACACCCGAGCCACAGCCCAGATCGAGCCAGGCTTTGCCCGGCTCCACATTGCGATCCAGCAAGGCCCGAAAGCATGCGCGCCGCCGGCCGAAACTTCCCCCTGTGTAGCCCTGCGCCCATCCAGCTGCAATGCCCTCATGAAACTTCGCCCCCGCAGGCAAATCGGATTCATGGCCACTTATTGTTTTTCTATTCATAGATCAGTATTGCCGCACCCGAGGATCCGGCTGGCCAGGGCCGTAATGGCGCTTGACAGGCATGCGCCCGGTCAACTCCATCTCCAGCCGCTTGTATTCAATCAAACGCATCACCACGACCCGCAGGCGGGCCCAGACAAAACCAGCCTTACCTGCGCGCCATGCGCCCTGAACAAGCCAGTGGTAAAAGAACAAGGCCAGATAGCGCCCGGGCACACTGTAGAAATGCTTCTTGAGCCACATGCGACGCTGCAAGGCATTGCCCAGCAGGCGTGGCTTAGCGGCCAATTCTGACTGGTTGTAGGCAATCACGGCCTCGGCCGTCGTGTAACGGTTCTGCTTTTCCAGCCAGTGGTCCAAGTCTGGGCTGTCATGATGGGCCATCTCACTCGTAACGTGGGTGATGCGCCCCTGCACGATCGGGTGTTCATTGACAGACACATCGGTGAATTTACAGTTGCCTGTGCGCCACAGCCTGACCAGGGTTTGCCGCACCGGCAGCGGCCGCCCCATAAACCACAGGCGGCGCACCATGGAAACACCCTCGGAATTACCCTTTTGCATAATGCCCAACAGTTCGGCCTTCAACTCGTCCGCCAACCGCTCGTCCGGGTCGAGCTTCATCGTCCAAGGTGCAGTGATGGGAAGTTCATGCAACGCGAAGTTCCACTGATCACCGAATCCACCAAACTTGCGCTGAACCACATGAACCCCATGGCGCAAGGCTATGTCCACCGTGTCGTCCTGGCTGTAGCTGTCCACCAGAAACACCTGCTGCGGCCAACCAGCCAGGTTCTGCAACACGGCTTCCATGTTGTGGGCTTCGTTTAGCGAGATCATCACCACGGCCACAGGCGCAGTGCCCGGGCGCCAAATCGATGCGTTTTTGTTGTCTGTCATCTCTCCATCCTTACCCATGCTGGGAGCTCGCCACCAGTCAGCAGCCAATGGTAGGCGGCATCCATCTTTTGCCCGATCGCCGTCCAACCAAATTCACGCTCCATCCAGGCTCGGCCACACAAGCCCATGGCCGTCAACTGATCCGGCGGCAATTGCATGGCGGCATCCAACCCCGTCACCAAGGTTTCCACGCTGTTTTCCACCCACCAGCCGCAGCCTTCGGTCACCAGACCCGGCCAGGGCGCGCCGCGGCTGACCACCGCGGGGCAGCCATGCGCCAGCGCCTCGGCCACCACCATGCCAAAGTTCTCCGAATGAGTTGGCAGCACAAAAATCTCGGCGGCAAAGTAGGCCTGCGCCTTGGCTTCGCCATACAGCGGTCCGGGAAACTCCACTCGCTGCACACCAAGCCGTGCCGCCAGTGCCTGCACGTCCTGGACATGCGCTGCCTCGCCCTTGCCGGCTATCACCAAGCGCCACTGCGGGTGGCGCCCTTGTCCTTGTAATTGCGCCCACGCGCTCAACAACCGGTCCAGCCCCTTGATGGGGTGAATGCGACCAAGATATAGCAGGGTGCGCACGCCACCTTTTTCACGCACAGAAGCCAGCGACATATCTGGCAGGTCAATGCCGTTGGGCACCACTACCACGGGGGCAGTAAAGCCTTGGGCGCGAATCTCTTGCAGTTCCACGTCGCTGGTGGCGTGCAGCATGTCGGCGCGCGCCAGCACCCGGCGCTGCAGCGGCCACAACCAGCTCTTGAGTATCTTGTTGCGGCCCAGTGCCCAGGCCGACAAGGTGCCACGCGGTGAAGTCACCAGCTTGGCCCGACGACCCGGCACCACCCAGCCGGCAGCCACATTCACCATCGACCAAAGGCTGTGGTTGTGCACCACATCCACCACGCGCGCCTTGCGGCCCAGTGCGCGAGTAAGACTGGTCGAAACGGCAAAGCGGCCGAGGATGGGCCACTGCGAGTGCAGATCAAGCGTCACACCCGGAATCTCACCACGCGCAGCTAGACAGGTCAGCTCCACCTCATTGCCGCAGGCGGACAGGCTCTGGCACAGACGTGGCACGGAATACGATGGCCCAGCGGCTTCCTGGTCGATATGGGGCACCACATGCACCAGCTTCACAGCGCTCCCCCGCCATACACGCGCGCCACCTCACACGCCCAAGCATTGCTGGGGCCGCCCTCACCACCGGCCTTGCCCATTTGACTAAGCCACGTCTGCACCGGTATGCCAAAGCCGGTCTTGGTGCGGTTGATCAATGCCTCCGGCAGCGGCCGGGCCGGCGCTTCGGCCAGCAGGCGTTTGTTGGGGAACTGGCTGAACGCACCCAGCAGCGGCTGCACGTCGCGCAGCAACCAAGCGTCCACCAGCGGAGTGCGCAGCTCCACGCTGTGGTCCATGCTGGCCCAGTCGCTGTCGCGCAGCAACTGATTGCGCAGGTAGGTGGTGGACTCGATCTGGCCCACGGCCAGCGTGCCATCGGCCACCAATTGGCCGCTCATTTGCCCCACCCAGGCATCGGGGCTAAAACCCTGCAATCCCTCGGTCGCCAGGTCTGGCCCCATCAACGCGGGCAACTCTGCCGGTGCGTACAGCCCGCGCCGCAGCCACCATGCGCCCGCCATGGTGCGCGCCCAGTCGGGCATTTGGCGCCAGCGCGCATTGCCGCTGCGCCGCGCCTGCCAGCCCATGGCCGCACGGGCCAACGGCATGGCGCCGGGCACGCGCGATGCAGGCCCCCAAGCCAACACCAGGCGCGGCAACTGTTGAAAACTGCTGTAGCCCTGAAACAGTTCGTCACCGCCCACGCCCGAGACCACCACCTTTAGCCCCAGTTCGGCCACCGCCTTGGTGGCATACCAGGTGTTGATGCCGTCAATACTGGGCTGGTCCATGGCGGCCAAGATGCGCGGCAGGTCGGCCGCGAATTCTTCACGCGTTACCCGGCGCACATGGTGGGTGATGCCGTAGTGCGCGGCCAGGGTGGCGGCCACCGGCGCCTCGTCATTGTGGGTGCCGGCAAATTCGTCGTAAGCAATGGTGATGCCTTGCAGGTTTTGCGCGCCAGCCTCCACCATCAGGCCGGCCAGCGCGCCCGAATCAATGCCGCCCGACAGGAACACACCCACCGGCACATCCGCCACCAGGTGCGCGGCCACGCTGGCGCGCAAGGCAGTGCGAACGCGCTCGCGCACTTTGGCGGCGGGCGGCAGGGCGGCAGGCGCATCGCGCCACGCAGCGGCAACGTCCCACCAGCGCTGCGGCGTACCCATGCGGCCCTCATCAATCCAGGCGCAATGCCCTGCGGGCAACGCTTGAATGGCCTGGTACCAGGTGTGCGGCTCTGGCACGCTGCCCAACAACCAGAAGTTGGCTTGCGCCCGCGCGCAGGGCGCTCGCGACACCTGCCCCGTGGCCAGCAGCGCCCGCACCTGCGAGGCCAGCAGCACACCATCGGCCGTCTGCGCCCAATACAGCGGCTTGATGCCATAGGGGTCGCGCGCGGCAAAGGCACGCCGCGTGGTGCGGTCCCAAATGACAAAGGCAAACATGCCACGCAGGCGTGACAGCATGGCTGCGCCCTCACGGGCAAACAGGGCCAGCAGCACCTCCGTGTCTGAGGTGGTGTGAAATTGAATGCCCTTGGCTATCAAGTCGCTGCGCAATGCATGAAAGTTGTAAATCTCACCATTAAAAACGATGACGTAGCGGCCACAGTCGGAATGCATGGGCTGGTTGGCGCGCACGTCCAGATCCAGAATGGCCAGGCGGCGGTGGCCCAGTTGCACGCCAGGTTCTTGCCAGATGCCCTCGGAATCGGGGCCACGGCGGTGCATTTGATCCAAAGCACGCTTTATAGCCGTTGTTTCAAAAGCTGTGCCAAGGCGCGCGACAGCCGCTATAAATCCACACATTCACGTTTCTCCCTTAGCCATGGTGCCTCTGGACAGGCACTTTGAGCAGTTTTTTTGTAAGTCAAAATTTGTTGAAGAAAAGCTGCGCCAATTGCATGTCAGACACTATCTTTCGCATGTGTGTTGCCACGCACAGGTGGCCCAAACCTGATGTTATTGAGAGCCGATCGATGCAATGAGCGACGGAACAACAAAAATTGCAGAATCAAGAGCAGCGGCAATTCCCGACATAACGTGATGATGATCCCGTTAAATGAGGAATCAATCGAGACAAGAGTGCCCAGCATCGCCAAAAAAACAGTGGCGCCCGCCACGGAAAAAGCTGGCTGCAATAAAAAAAACAAGCTGCGTTGAAGAACGCCGATAAAGAAAAACCCCAAGAAGACTGCGATAAATCCACCAGCAAAATACAGATAGGTAAACGGCCCCATCGACGTTGAAGAAAAATGACTGATTCCCATCACCACCTGGTTGTACCAAAGACCCAAGTTGCCCAGTGGCTTCGTGTTCCATATCAGCCGTGGAATCCAGGCGTGCAAGGGTGCCAGAAACAGATCACCCAAAAAATCCGGGCTGCCAGCCGGCAACGACGGATGGCGATCGGCAAATTCGATCCCAAACGAGCCGATGTAGCTGAGATTGGACCGGCTAGAAACTGACAGAAGTGTGCCAACCTGGTCGGTCGTTCCGCCAACAGTGGTGCCTGAAGCACCGATGATGGTGCTAACGATGCTGTCCAGAGAATTGCCGCTGAAGTTTGCATTCTCATTGCGTGCTGCGCGGAATGGTTCAATGACCGCATAAGCGACGGACATGCCAACAAGCACCAAGATGATCCAGTTTTTTGAAAAGCGACCGGTTTGGAGATATTGGCAGAATGCCGCAATCACAAATGGCATGACCACCGCACTTTTAAAGCCACTCAGAAATCCAAATAAAACCTCAACAGCCAGCAAGCCATAAAACCAACTCATCGCTGCAAGCGAGGACTTACGCCTGAAAAACTGAAGGGCGGCCAGCACCAGGGCCACCTTACCCAAGCCTGAGGCCAAGTCCAAATATTGGGTAACCGAGCCCAAGTTGATCAATTGATCATAAGTGCTGCTGTAACCATAAACGCCAAGCCGAATCTGCGTTAAGCGTGCCATCAGACCGACTGCAAACAACCCAGGAAGTGCCCACGATCGAAGAGCGTCCGACTTTGGCAGAAAGCGCCTCTTGAACCTGTGCACAGCGTCTCGATTGCTAAGCCGTGCTGCAAACTGTGACCAATACCCCAACCACATGGCCACAGCCCCAATTAGCACCAGCCACATGAGCGTCACCATGGCTGGCGTTACCTCAGGCACCAACCCGACCAATTCCAGTTCTTCCTTTGGCAGCGAAAACAAAACGTTAGTCACGCCATAACCCAGCACAAAGGTCAAAAAGGAACACAGCACGACCGGATTCAATAACCAACGGTCCGGATGAACCAACCGCAGGCGCCGAACTTCAAGGCCCAAATACACCAGAACCAGCACTGTGAGTGCAAAAAAAACGTCGCGTGAACCCAATGCGCCGAAACCATTGAGCTGTTCTAGCAACAGCCCAGTTGCCCCCACCAGCAAGGCAAGAGGTAGCGGCAATAACAGTTTGCTACGCCACATTGGCAACTCCATATTCAACTTTAGGCATGGGGAAACCCGTTTCACGCCCCCCAAGGGTGTCAAGCAGTAGTTGTAGTCGCAAAGCGTAAGTGTGTTCGGCATGCGCTCGGCGCATGCCAGCCTCGGCAATTTCGCGCCTCTCGTCTTTGCGCGGAAGCCAGTAGTCGACTTTCCGCTTGAGATCCGCAATGCTGCTAAAACTAATTAGTTCTTTGCCATCGTTGAACAACTGGTCGAAGCCTGGCCGCCAATCCACCATCTGAAAAGCACCTGCACCTGCCGCCTCAAATGCGCGTACATTCAACCCCCACATTTCACCATAATGTAAGTTGTTGATGACAATACTGGCACCACGAAAAGCTTTTACTTTGTCGTGGTTATAAACCCCTCGACCTTGGTGCATCTTGGTCACAGCACCAGCATTCATCCACAGCGGCGCCGGGTTGCCCCACAACTTGACGTTGTAGTCTGTCAAATGTTTGTAGCACGCCACCCGCCAGGAATGCTGATTGCCAGCCGTGGAGATATCGCACTGATATTGCGGGTCTTGCACGATGCTCTCTTCTGGCAGCCAGTGCTGCGCTGGGTTGAAGCATTCCGGCAAAAAGTGGACTGGGCTTTGCAGTACGTCACCGAGCACATACTTGATGTAGGGGTCTTTGAAGAACAGGCCATCGTAGGGTGCATTCATGAAATAACCGCGCCCAAAATTCACTAAAGCATCCGGGAACCACATCGCAATTTGCGCGCCGGTGCGTCGCTTGAGTTCAGCGACTTCATCTGGCCAGAGAAAATCGTGACAGACAATCACCGCATCGAGTGGCCCGGACTCGGCCTCCTCCCATAGGGCCCGCATCCGCCGCGCCCGGATTGCGGGTATCCCGTCGCTGTTGGTATATAGAACCCCGCGAACTTGGTCGATGCGATGCCCCAACTTGCCACCCAACCGCCCAGAACGAAACCCTGGCTCAAACCGCCGAACGGCATGCCCCATCAAAGCCAGCGTTTCAGCAATGTGCAGAGCGAAACCTTCGGTGTAAAACTTGCCGATGACGAGAATGTTCATCGGGTTCATGTCGTAGAAAGCGTGTTAAACCGGTCAAACGTGGCAGCCTTTGCAGGGAACCAGTGCAGGGCATCATGGTGAATCAATGCGTAATTGCCCTCAAAGAACTTATCGAGCTCTGGATGCCATTTCTCAAACACCAGAACATGATCTGCCTGTAGCTTGGCCACTTTGTATGGCATTGACTCAATGGCGACAAATACATCACTGAGGAAATTTCGGGAGAACGCCCAACGGTGGTTATATTCGAACTGCAGGACAGAGATTCTTTCCTCTTTAAGCAATGGCAAGGCACCACGAATGACCTCCATGTCATGGCCTTCGGTGTCGCACTTCAAGAGGTGAACGTGTTGTATGCCCCTGGCTTCGCAAAAATCGACTGCGGTCGTGAGATGAATAGAGATTGCTGTTTGGTGTACGGTCGCCGGGTCGGCATGCAACGAATTGGTCCCAGCGTTCGCCGCAGCAACATAGATCTCTGCTCTACCAACGGATGAGGACAGTGCCATTTCCTCGATGTGCAAGCAAGGATTGTTGCTTGGCAGATTTCCCCTCAATGTTCTTGCCGTAGCGGGAACCGGTTCAAATGAAAAGAGATCTACTCGCTCATCGATTGCATGCGCCTTCAACTGCCCGAGCAGTGCAGCAGACCATTCACCAATATTGGCACCCACATCAAAAATAACAAGTTTCTTGTCCTCGGCAGGACTGGCCCGCCAGCCCGACAGAACACCATTCTGGATGAGCATTTCGCCATTTCTGGTCATGTCATTTGCAATATCACCCCGCGCATGCAAATACATGGCTCGACCGAGCCTGTAAGTGTTGCGACGCCCCATCAGATTGAACATTAAATTCTTGATACTTGAAAGCATGAGATAACCAAAAAAAAGTAATTTCTAACCATGAAAACTTCAACGATTCATTTGAATCGCATTGCTACCATACCCACAAGACGCGCTCTGACGTCATGGTCGAGCCTGCGCCAGCCCCACACGGTGGCCGTCACCACAGCCGCCATCGCCATGGGCCATGCCCACAGGGCTGACAGCCAGGAAAATCCCTCGCCGGCAAGAAAGAGCAACACCGAGCCCATGCCCAACACGGCCGGGGCAAAGGCGGCGACAGGCATCCTGATCCCCTTGGCCGCAAGCTCGTACTTCACAAAGAAGCGCGCGATCATGAGCAAAGCGGCCAACTCACCCGCCAGAATGCCCAAGCCAAAGCCGGCCAGGCCCAGCTGCGCATAGGTCAGCGCGCCCAGGCCCAGGCCCAGAACGCCGCGCGCCAACGATGCGCCCAGCACGATGCGCAGGCTGTTGATACCATTGAGGTGCATGGCCATCAAGGCCCCGGCGTTGGTCACCACGACGCTGCCCAGCAGCAGGCACAGCAGGGTTTTATCTAACGCCAAGGCATGCCCCGTCCAGTAGCCGTAAAGGGTGGCCAACAGCGGGTACGACAGCAACACGCCCCAGTTCACGGCGGAGCCCACCAGCACCCAATAAGCTTCGTTGAGCGCGACCAGTTTGTGAGCCTCGCCCTTGGCGTGAAAACGCACCACGTCAGGCAACAAGGGGGTGGTCAGCACGTTGGTCACATTGGTCCACAAGTTCGACAGCGTGCGCACTGTGGTGAAAACGGGGACAGCCGCAGGCCCCGCCAGCGCCGACACGAGCAGGACCACGCCGTTGGTTGAGCCTTGCTGGATCAGGTTGCTGGCCGTCAGCAACAAGGAATGGCCCAGGTCTTTCAGCCCCGTGCTGACTCGCGCCCCTCGCCACCAGGGGTAGTATGCGGGTAGTTTCTGCCGGACATAGACGGCTGACGCGATGTAGATGATCAACTGCGACAACGCAAAAAGGATGCTGGTCTGCAGCAGGCCCAATTGCAACAGCGCAGCAACCATGATCGATGCAAACTGGCTGACCTGAAACACCATCGACCACCACGCCGCCTGATAGATCAAGCCCGCAGGGATCTGCAGGCGGTGCACGATTCCAAGGTACGAGCCAGTCAGCACCCATGAAGCCATCAGCACCAGCAGACCCAGCTTGTCTACTAACACGGCGGACTCGCCCGCCGGCATTCCCAGCAGGGTAGCGAGTGGGTCATACACAAGGGCTGCAATCACCAATGCCAACTGCAGGCCACCGATCAGCGCAATGCCGGTCACGGCCGAAGACAGGTGCATGCGCAGGGCTTGCGTGTTCTGGTGGTAGAGCTGATTGAGCTTGTTGCCCACATAGGCCACATAGCCTGCATCCAGCGAGCGCAGCAACATGAATGCGGCAAACAGTGCAAGCCAGCTGCCATAAGCTTCTTGGCCCCAGTACTTGAGGCAAACCGGTACGGCAATCAGCTGAAAGGCAACCGACAGGATCGTGGACAGCCCGGTGACCAACGAAACCCTGGCCGCGCGATGCTCGATGCCACCGCGGCTCATACAGGCTGCATGTTTTGCAACGCCCAACGCAGTAACCGCAAGGGCACCAGGTCATACGCCGTAACGGATTCTGGGCTTGTGGTGATCATGGCCGGCTTCTTGCGAACGACGGCGTACACAAGCCACTTAGCGGTTTCGCCACTCAACTTCATCCTGAAACCCCACCACTTAAGCCGACCCGAAAGGGTGTTTAGCTTGAAATAAGTTAAGCGGTTAGCGGCATGAATTTCATACAAAAATCTCTGCCGTCTCCACGACCAGTTGCTCCCCTTGTAGTCATCGGGGTAGTCTTCTGGGCGCTGATGGCGCACCGTAATCACTGGCTCTGGGACATAGCCCACCTGCCACCGCATAGCCAGCCGCATCCAGAGGTCAACGTCGGAAAGCAGCCCGAACTGCTCGCGCATGCCGCCAACTTCTTCCCACGCGCTTCGGCGAATCATGGCTGTGCCACGCACGGCGCAACCCCACCGTGGCAGCAGGTAGGTGTCAAGCAGCCAGCGCCCATCAATACATTCACCGGGCATCGCTTCCCGATAAACAAAGTCGCTTTGGTAGACGCCATAGGGGTTGAAGACAAATGACACGCCGTGCTGGCGATCCAGCACGCCCACCCATTTTTCAAGGAGATCCTGGCGATAGAGATCATCGTGGTGCAGCAGGGCAATGTAGGGTCGGTCAGATTGCGCCACGGCGAAGTTGGCGTTGCCGGGCATCCCCATGTTGTGCGGGGTACGAACGGGTCTGATCCGCGCATCCGCTGCCGCCAATTCAAGAATTCGCTCCCAAGTGCCATCAGTGGAGCAATCGTCACTGACGATGACTTCATAACCCCCGATGGTCTGGTCGAGTATGGTTCTCAGGGTTGATTCAATAACCTCGACGTGGTTGTAAGTGAGCAAGCAAACAGATATCTCCTCACCAATATTCGCATTCATTTTCTCGCCGCTTTAATTAATAGTTTGCCAAAAACAATATTAGCTCCTTTAGCTCTCAAATACGTTGTAGCCAAACCAGTCATGCCAATAAAATATTTCTCAACCCCACAATATGCCACAAAAGAAATAGTAATTAGCAAAGGGACGCATATTATTAATACCGACCAATGTTCAAACACTGATAGTTTTTGAGCAACCTCAACCCACAATAGCAACTTGAACATATCAAAATACCGTGAAGTAAATAGATCCCATAAGATATTTCCCCTAATAAAATAGACGCCTTTTGGCGCAAAAGACCAAACAAATCATTGCCAGACGCCACAATAATAAAAAATATAAAAAGGAAAGGCAAACCAATCAATGCTTTTGCCGAATTATTTAATGTAATAATACCCAAAAGAGATCCAATTGCAAGTATTGACGAAATCTTTGCTCTAGCAAATTTTTGAATATTTTTCATCTTTGACAAATAGGAAGCAAAGATGCCAAGAATAAATGTCAATATGTAATATATTTCAGGCTTCCACCAAAAACATGTGGCTACGGCAAGCATCGAGCAAAGAAAATAATACCATCTTGATTTCGCACCAAAGAAAATCCCAATAACCGGCAATGAGAAATAGAAAAACCATTCATAAGTCAGAGTCCACGTCACGCCGGCAAATATTAATCCAGTATCCTTTATCTCGTTAATGTTTGCCGAATTACCCAATGCTGCAAACATAATCCACCTTAACACTTTTATAGTTATAGTATAAAGTGGCTCATTCAGATTAAATTTCGACATGAAGGCAACAATAAAGAACAAAATACTAACAGCCATTAGATATAGGGGAAACAACCTAAAAAATCGTCCAATATACAAGCGAAACCAGTCAATTTCCCTTTCGCGCCCATCAAGTATTTTTCGACCAAATAACAAACCAGTAATCATAAAAAACAATGAGACGCCGTCACGACCGAAATTGGCGTACAAATTGGATGGTGGTATCGCCCATTTACCTGTTCTGAGATAATAATACCAAATTACACCGTGATGCAAAAAAACTGCAAAAGCGAGATAACCCCTCAATCCATCAATACTGGGAAACGCATGATTGATTTGGTAATTATTATTTTTATCAAATTTTGACAACAAAACAGCTATTAAGTATGCAATCAGGATAGCGATAATTGAAGGGTAAGGGCTAATAACTAACATCTAAAGTTTTTCTATTAACTCATTGAAAAACTTAGCTGTTCCTTCTGCTGAAAGCGGCTCAACCAATGAGCGATTGATTGCCGTATGCACTTTGAACAGTTCTGGTTGCAGTATGTAGCGCTCAATCCGATTAACGAATGCTTCAGTCGTAGGCTCGCAGCTGAAGCCATTTTCCGCATCCGCCACCATCTTGCCAATACCCAGCACGCGGTCGCTCACCACCAAGCCCATCCCTGAGGCCATGGCCTCCAGGATGGTGAAGTTGCCGTTGCTGAAACTGGCGGGCAGTAGCAGGATGTCGCAGCGCGCATAGACGTTGTTCAGATCGCTCCATGACTTGAGATTGGTCAGAAATTCCACCGCACCGCCAATACCTAACTCGGCAATGCGGGCGCGGCACGCATCACCCAGTTCCCCCGCGGCATTCATGACCAACCTGGAGCCAGGGTGCTTCGAAAATACCTGAGCAAAGATGTCGACGGCCCCGATGGGGTTGTAGATCTCCGTCATGCGGTTGGCAAACAGGTAGGTATAGGCAGGCTTGGCTTCGCGCTGCGGGTGGCTGAAGTAGTCGTCAAGGTCAGACGCATAGCGACCGGCCACGACTTTGTCCCCAAAGCCCAGTTCATCGCGAAACTGCGCTACCGCGTCGTCCGCACTCACCATGACCATATCCACATGGCGGTACAGCCAGCGTAGTGCGCGCCAACTGAAACTGCGCTTGCGCAAAACGCCGTTGCTGCTGCGTGATCGCTCTGTGAAGACAATGGTCTTCTTGCCGTGGCGCCGCGCCCATCGGTATGCAACCAGATTGCTGGGGATCGAAAAGCCGCCGAGCATGACGATATCTGGATTGAATTGGTCGAGCTGCTGCGTCAGACCGCGCGCCCAGTACCGAGTTTCAAAAGGCCCGGAAGTTGGACAAGACACATTGGGGAGAATCCGGCAATGCGCACCCATGTCGATTTGCCACCAATTGCCACGCGTTCGCGCGGCAGGCTCATAAAACCAGAACTCAGCGTCGAAATGCGCCTGCAGTGCCTCGCAAAACTTGATTTGATGCGGTGCAGAAATGGAACTCAGGAAAAGTAGCTTTTGCTTCGTCACTGGGCACCGCCGGTCTCACAGATTCTGCTCTTCAAGCAGTCCTTCGCAAGTAGCCGTTTATAGACGCCCATATACCGCTCGGCGACTGATGACGCTGAAAAACGTTGCGCATTGAGCAGACCCATGGCCACCAGATCGGCCCGGTAGGCGGGGTCATCGATCACATGGCGAACCCCTGCACGTATTGCCTCCACGCGCAACGGGTCCACCAGACATGCGCCTGGCCCGGCCACCTCGCGCAAAGGCGAAACGTCCGAAGTCACCAGCGGGCGGCCGACTGCCTGTGCTTCGATAATTGGCACGCCAAAACCTTCCCCAATGGACGCAAATGTCACCATATCGCACGCAACGTATTCGCGCACAAGCTCTTCATGGCTGAGATTGACATGATTCACGTGGTCAATACCCGCGTCCGCCAGCGCCGCGGCAAGTTCAAGGTCAATTTTTCCGATCAGGACGAGTTGGCAGCTGATGCCCTTCAATGCCCGCGCCAGCCTGTTGACATTCTTGTATGACTTCGTGCCCACCTGCAGAATCGTTGGCCGCACCGCATTAAACACCTTGGCCACGGGTTGAAACAGTGGGCTGTAGCAGTTCTGGATGACGACAAGGCGATCAGCCGGTACCTTGAGATGCTCGCAGATATTTCTTTGGGTCTCTTCAGACACACAGGTCACTGCGGTAGCCGTGCTTATTGGCCAGATCAGCCAGAGCCATTTGTAGATCTGGCGTTTGATGCCTGACAAGCCGACAAGGTAGTGGCCAATGTCGTGCACCGTCAGCACCGTGCGACCCCTTGGCAGCAGCGGGACCAAATAATTGATGTCACCCGTCACGTGATACACGTCTGCTTTCAGGGCCCGCAGTTCGCGCACATCGCGAACAATGTCAGTGCGTTGGCCAACCTCGTATTCGATCACTTCAATCTGTTTTCGTAGCTCACGGGCAATCGTCCTGAAAAGCTCTTCGATGCTGAACGCATCTGGGCGTTGTTTACGAAAGACCAATACCAGTTTCATTGGGAAACCATGCTGCGCATTGGCACTTCATTTCGCATTTGCCACGCCTGACAGAAAGACTCTTTCAAGTTCGAGCAGGTCACGCTTTCGTTCACTGATACGCCGCGCAGGGTTGCCGGCATAAATGCCAAAAGCCATGCAGTTCCTGGTTACCAGACTCAGCGCACCCGCTGCCACGCCCTCCTCCAACGTGACGCCAGGCAGGATGACGCAGCCACTGCCGACGATGACATGTCTTCCCAGGAACACATCAGCGTGCGTCACGCCGGTGTATTCGCTGGGCACGGTGGGGTTGGTCATGGTGGCACCGGAATAATCGTCGTTGCTGGAGAAGATCGAAACGCGCGACGAAATATTGCAGAAATCACTAAGCGTGATCTCTCCCGCGCCGATCATGGATGAATAAACAGCGATGTGCACGTGCTGCCCGATACTGATGCCGCCCACCCCGGCTGAGAGTACACAGAAGTCATCAATGCGGACATTGCTGCCAATTGAAATTCTTGAAGCCCCATAAAACGACGCCCGGTCCGAAATTTGTACATTCTTGCCTACCGATGCAAAACCCATCTGCTCGATAGCCTCTTGACTCAGCATCGCCATGTCAGGCACCTCGAATGATGTCAATGACACGCTTCTGCGCTTCAGGCGTTAAGGCAGGGTAGATTGGCAGGCACAGCACAGTGGCCGCTGCGGCAGCGGCAACCGGCAGGTTACCCCGCTGGGCAGAGAGCATCCCCCGGTACATCGGGAAATCGGAAATCAGCGGGTAAAAGTAACGGCGGCCATGAATGCCGTTGTCCTTGAGCTTCTGGTACAGCGCATCTCGACTCAACGGGTAGTCGGGTTGCACCAGGATTGGAAAGTAAGCGTGGTTAGATTGCGCCTCGCCCGCATCGCCCAGGCAGTGAATTCCTTTCACACCGGCAAGTTGCTCGCGATAGGTCGCGTCGATTTGCTTGCGGCGGGCCAGTGCACTGTCAATGTGCTTGAGCTGCAGCAGACCGAGGGCGGCGTTGAACTCACTCATCTTGCCGTTGATGCCGGGGGCCACCACCGTCACTTCATCCACAAAGCCGAAGTTCTTGAGGTGATCGATGCGCTGCTTGGTCTTTTCGTCAGGGCAGACTATGGCGCCTCCCTCAAAGGTGTTGAACACCTTGGTGGCATGAAAGCTCAGCACCGACAGGTCGCCATGGTTAAGCACGCTGCCACAGTGGCACTGCACGCCAAAAGCGTGGGCGGCATCGTAGATCACTTTCAGGTTGTAGTTGTCAGCAATCTTCTGGATGGCATCCACATCACAAGGGTGCCCGTACACATGGACCGGCATGATCGCGGTGGTCTGCGGGGTGATAGCGGCCTCGATCCTGGCTGGGTCGAGATTGAGGGTTTTGGGGTCCACATCGACGAATACTGGCTTGATGCCGTTCCACAGAAGCGAGTGCGCTGTGGCCACGAAAGAATATGGCGTGGTGATGACCTCGCCCGTGATGCGCAAGGCCTGCAACGCAGTGACCAGTGCGATGGTGCCGTTGGTGAACAGGCTGATGTGCTTGACACCCAGGTAGTCACACAGCTCTTTTTCCAACTGTTGGTGGAATGGGCCGCCGTTGGTGAGGATTTTGTTGACCCATATCTCTTGCAGGTAGGGAATGAACTCCTCTAGGGGGGGAAGATAGGGTTGAGTGACGTAGATGGGTTGGTTCATAATAACTACTACTATTGCTATAGCGGTTTGCGCATATTTTGCGGCGACTAAAGCTTTATTTTTAATAAAGGTTGATAACTACTAAGATCACCCCGACGTCCCCCCTGTTTGAGTCCTGAGGGCATCTAGAGTCTGACGGTTAATATATCTGCTCTTTTGGTCATTTGTCTCGCGTACTCGGCAGGGGTCATACCGCCAAGTGCTTTCTTCGGTCTTTCCTCGTTATATTCGCAT
>CAIJIT010000319.1 GCA_903820745.1 uncultured Burkholderiales bacterium | reverse complement strand
TGGACCTGCTGGGGGTGTGAGAGTTTGCATGATCGTGATGTGAACGCTGCTCGCAATATCCTGTCAAAGTTCAGAGCCGGCTGCGGACATGCAGCCCCTGTAGAGGGAATCCCCGCCCTTTAGGGCGGGGAGGATGTCAACGCTTGGCTTGCTTGGCGCTGGCCGGCGGAAATTCCAGCACCAGGGTCTGATACGCAGACAACGCGGCCCATTGACGATTCAGCGCAATTGCGGCCTCGAACAGCGCCATACCCCGGTCTTGCGAAGGCACCAATGGCGACTCAATGCCTCTGGACTCGGAGGCTGTTTGCACGCCGTAGAGAAAAGCCTGGTGGTCATAACAGCCGCTCCACAACTGCGTTTGCATCGCCTCTACCAAGGCCTCGGCATGGACGGCGTCGTGCAAGATGTCGCGGCGGTCCAGCGCATGGACCAGATCCATCACATAGTGCGCATCCTGACCAGCGGCGACCAAGCTGAGGAATCCGCCGCTCAGCCCAAGGCCTGCTTCGACCAGGTAATGCAGCAGATCATGGGGCAGGATGCCCTGACGCGGCATGTCGATGGCCGCGCTGCTGCCGTCGTCGCGGACGAAGTTCAAGCGGTCGTATTTTTCGGCGGCCGGGCGCTTGGTGGCGATCAGTTGCATCATTTCAGTTGGGACAACGCTGGCTATACATTGGCCGAGGCATCCAAGCTGCCCCGCATCCCTAGACCATCAACTCGATCAGGAATGGCCGCGCCAGGCCAAAGCTCTGCTGCATCAGGTCCGCGCATTGCTCCATCGTCGTCGCCCGGGCTGCTTCCACCCCCATGCCGCGCGCCAGATCCACCCAGCGCAGGTCCGGATCGCCCAGGTCCAGCATGCGCATGGCGGTAGGTCCGGGTTCGGCACCAACCGCGCGGTATTCGTTCTGCAGGATCGCGTATTTGCGGTTGTTCAGCAGGACGGTCGTCACGGGAAGGCGCTCGCGCGCCTGGGTCCACAAGGCCTGCAGCGAATACATGGCCGAGCCGTCGGCTTGCAGGCTCAGCACCCGCCGCAAGCTTCCGCTGCCCATGGCTGCGCCAGCCGCCACCGGCATTCCGTCGCCGATGGCACCACCCGCCAGATGCAGCCAGTCATGCGGGGCGGCATTGTGGGTGAAGCGATAAAAGCCGCGGCCATAGGAAACGCTTTCATCGGAGACGATTGCGTCCTGCGGCATCAGGGCGGCCAGCGTCTGCGCCAGCTTCTCGGGGCTCGGCTCACCTTCGGCCGCTACCGGCCGCAGCCCAGCTTCAGGCAGCGCCGCGGGTGGTGCGCCCAAGGCCTCGACCAGGACTTGCAACGCCGCCAACGGGTCCTGTTCCGGAGACGACAGCACATGAATTTGGGCATGCGCCGCCGACTGCAAGGAAGGCTTGCCCGGGTAGGCAAAGAAACTCACCGGGGCCTTCGCATTCACCAAGATGATGTGGTCGTATTTCGCCAGCGCAGCCTGCGCCAGCTCGGTGTTGTAGGGCACGCGCTCCAGCGCGAGGCGGCCACGACCCCGCGCCACACGCCCATTGACGTAGTCGGCCATCAGGCCGCAGCCGGTGGCAAAAGCGATGCGCCAGGCCAGATGCTGAGCCGACTCCAGCACGGCGCCACCGGCCAACAACAGCAAGGTGTTCGCGCCTGAACGCAGCACGCGGGCGGCTTGGTCCACCGCTGCAGCGTCGATCGGCGGCGCAGCAGGCAAAGCCAAAGCTTGCCCGACGCGGCCACCGTCGTCCCAGGACGCATCCGAAGGCAATATCAATGTCGCAATCTGGCCCTGGCAGGCGAGCGCCGCCTGCACCGCAGCGGCGGCATCGCACCCCACTTCACGCGCATCGGTGCAAGTGCGAACCCAGGCCGACACAGTGCGCGCCAGGGCTTCGGTGTCGGTGGCCAGCGGCGGATCGTACGGCCTGTGCCAGGTGGCATGGTCGCCGACGATATTGACAATGCCGCTGTGGGCCCGGCGCGCGTTGTGCAGGTTCGCCAGGCCATTGGCCAAACCCGGACCGCAATGCAACAGTGTGCAGGCCGGCTTGCCGGCCATGCGCCAGTAGCCATCGGCCATGCCGGTGACCACGTTCTCCTGCAGACCAAGCACGCAACGCATGCCGACAGCCTGATCCAAAGCCGCCACGAAATGCATCTCGCTGGTGCCGGGATTGGCAAAACAGGTATCAACACCCGCGGCAAGCAGCGTTTCGACCAAGCTTCTGGCGCCGTTCATGCAAACCTTTCCTTGAATGTGCAGATGCCGATTGTGCTTTGCGCAGCGCCCGGCGATTTATCCCCAGGGATTGACCGCTACTGCGACGACAAAGCGACCAGCTCAAGTACGGCCTGAGCGAACAAGCCCGGTGATTCCTGCGGCATGTTGTGCCCCACACCGGGCGCCACGCGGTGCGAACGTGAACTGGTAAATCGATGGCCGTGGGCGCTGGCGGTCGACGGGGGCCGGACACCATCAGCCGCGCCATCGAAGGTAATCGTCGGCACCGTGATGGCCGGTTGAGCCGCCAGTCTTCTTTCAATTTCCGCATAAGCCGGGTCGCCAGCCACCAGGCCAAAGCGGTGACGGTAGGATTGAATCACCACCTCGACAAAGTCAGGGTTGTCGAAAGAAGGTGCGGTCTTGGCGAAGGTCGACGCGTCAAATTTCCAGCTTGGAGACCAGAGCTCCCAGAGCAGTCGAGCGATGGCTTGCCGGTCTTTTTGCAGTCCCGCCTGGCCGCGTTCGCTGTGAAAGTAATACTGGTACCAAAGGCGATGCTCATTTTCGGGCGTGTCGGGCACCCTGGCTTGAGCGATGTTCTGGATGTTGTAGCTGTTGAAAGAGACCAGACCCTTGCAGCGTTCGGGCCACAAGGCCGCGACCACACAGGCAGCACGCCCTCCCCAGTCGTAACCGGCCAGGATGGCCTCGGGGATGTCCAGGGCGTCCATCAGCGCCAGCAGATCTGCACCAAGAGCTGCTTGTTCACCCGAGCGCGGCGTGGATGCATCCAGGAATCTTGTCTGCCCATAGCCGCGCAGGTAGGGAACGATCACCCGGCAGCCCGCAGCCGCCAGCATCGGTGCAACTTCAGCGTAGGCCTGAATGTCATAAGGGAACCCATGCATCAAAAACACCGGTGTGCCATCTGAAGGGCCTGCCTCTGCGTAGCTGATGCTTAAAACACCCGCGTTGATTTGCTTGTTCGCATTCATTTTTTCCAGGAACCTCTATTCAAGACACCAGCCGCAAATATTTCCGGAGTCAATCAGCCTCAGCTGACTCCGCCGACCAGCCTCGGCCGGAAATACCTCGTTCATTTGGCCAGAATCTGGATGCCCCGCTGCGGCGCCGGGGGTTTGCACTCCCCCTGGTGAACCGCAAGCAGAAACTGCTCGATTGTCTGGGTCGTCAGCGCCTGGCTGCGCCGCGACATGCCATGGCCGGCCAAGTTCATATGCGTCGCGCCTTCGATGACGGCAAACCACTTGCACCCCGGGGCCATGTTCTCGAACGGCTCGCGCCTGGTTTCCCTACTGCCACCGCCGAGTTCATCGTCCTTGGTACCGGTGATCGACAGCAAGGGCTTAGAAATTCCCTGCCATGCGCCCACCGGGAAAATCGTTCCCGATCCTTGCGGTGACAGGGCGATATAGATGTCAAAGACATCCGCAACGCTCAGCCCGAGCTTGTTTTTCGCGCCGGCCTCGATCACCGTCGTCGCCGCACCCATCGAATGCCCGAGCAGGATCGCCTCGCCGGCATTGCAATGCTGCGCGGCCCAATGCTTGGCCGCGGCAATGTCCATGAAGCGCCCTTCGTAAGCTCGCGGATCGGTGATCAATCTGGCCAGGCCTTCGCGCAGGCCCTGGCCTTGCATCTGCTGCCTGAGCGCTTGCCGGCCGCTTTCCTGATGACCCACGACGACGGTGAAATAACGCAGCGAAGACAGCGCTTGGCCGAGATAGGCATAGCCGCTTTCACTGCCGCCAGCGCCTGGCGAAATGATCGCCAGGCCAAGGCAGTTGTCACCCGCCGGCGGTGCGTAGACCTTGATCTGGACTGGCTTGCCGTCGTGACGCGTCAGTCCATCGGGCTGCTGTGCTGCAATGCTGACCGCGAACAGCGCCAGGATGGCGCCAAGAAGGATTTGGAGCCGCATCATCTGGAAGCTGCGGCGTCAGCGCACCGTTGCCGCATCCTGTCCGAGCAGAATTCGTTTGGCCGCTTCATCGACGACTGGCGCGTTGCTGATTGCCGCCGCCCTGGCATAGGCGCGCACTGTCGCAGGGCGCGACCGGATGCGTTCGAACCAGTTCGCCACATGTGGGAAATCCTCCAGCTTCTGGCGCTGGCGCTGATGAGAAAAGATCCAGGGGTAGCAGGCCATGTCGGCGATTGAATAGGCGCCGGCGATGTAGTCAAGACCTTGCTGTTCCATTTCTCCGAGCTGTTTGTTCAACACGGCATACAGGCGCGCCGTTTCCTTGACGTAACGCTCAATCGCATAAGGAACCGGCTCGGGCGCGGCTTGGGTGAAATGGTGGGTTTGGCCTGCCATCGGGCCGAGCCCGCCCATCTGCCAGTAGAGCCATTGCAGCGCCAGGTTGCGGCCGCGCAGGTCCTGCGGAATGAATTGCCCGGTCTTGTCGGCCAGATATTGCAAGATCGCACCCGATTCGAAGATCGACAAGGGATCTCCTCCATCTGCCGGCGCATGGTCGACGATCGCAGGAATGCGGTTGTTCGGAGCAATGCGCAGAAACTCCGTCGCAAACTGCTCGCCGCGGCCGATATTGATGGGCAAGATTCGACAAGGCAGGCCGGCCTCCTCGAGGAACATCGTGATCTTGTGGCCGTTCGGTGTAGTCCAGTAATAGAGGTCGATCATGGCTGTTCCGGTCAACTTTCCAGCCGGGCGTTTTGCGGGAAGATGATTTTTCGAGCGGCCTCGTCCATCTCGGTCTTGAAAGCATGACTTGTCTTCAGTGCATCAGCGCGCTGTGCGGCCGGGCGCAGGTTGATTTCGTCGAACAAGCGTTTCACGTTAGGCAGCTTCTGCCAAGCCTCGGCGCCAAGGATGAAAGGTACGGCACGGGCCCAACCCCAGACCGCGATGTCCACCAGCGTGTAACTGTCGCCGAGCATATAGCGGTGCTTGGCGAGTTGT
The DNA here is from genome assembly GCA_903820745.1 of uncultured Burkholderiales bacterium. Classification (GTDB taxonomy): domain Bacteria; phylum Pseudomonadota; class Gammaproteobacteria; order Burkholderiales; family Burkholderiaceae_C; genus Paucibacter_A. The sequence goes on along the minus strand of CAIJIT010000319.1, from coordinate 16,229 downwards.
GCGTCGATCAGGTCCCAATGCCGCCAGGCTTCGAAGTCGTAGCGGTTCAATGCGTAGACCTTGGGCTCGGGCGCGAAATGCTTGAAGTGCACGGCCTGGCCGGAATAGGGGCCGATACCAGTGGCGACCAGCATCATCCAGGACAGCATCTGGGCCCGCGCCTCAGGCGTATTGGCCGGCAGGAAACGACCGGTCTTCTCGGCCAGGTAGAAAAGGATGGCGGTGCTGTCAAAGATCACGACATCGCCATCGACAAGGGCCGGCGTCTTGGCATTCGGATTGATGGCCAGAAACTCCGGAAGATGCTGATCGCCCCTGCGGGTATCTACCGGCACCAAGTCATAAGGCAAGCCGCATTCTTCAAGAAACAACGCCACCTTGGCGGGATTGGGGGATGGGTGGTAATAAAACTTGATCACGGCGCTTCCTGTTGAGGGTCGGAGGCGCCGATTTTGCACTCATTGGCTTGCGGGCGTTGCGGGCCCTGCCTTTTGACGAAGGCTGTCTGGGGATCGACCAGCGAACCCTCTGTCGTCTGGCGACATGAAGCTCGGCTTTTGTTGATACTGTGCAAGACGACTTGTGACCCGTCCGTTGACAGTCCACTGATGCTGACAATCCTGCGCCAATGGTTCAGCCGCTTCCTGCGCCAGCGGCAGCGACTCAGGCATTTCGGGCGTCATCTGTTCGCCGATGCACTGGCCAGGCAAGGGCCGGCGCAGCCAGCAGCGCCGCATTTGGCGCGTGAATTGCAGCGCGCGTCGGAGCAAGCCCCGGATGAGGCGATCGCCCGCTTGCAGTCGCATGCCGAAGGTTTGACTTCGGCCGAAGCCCGCAAGCGGCTCACCCGTATCGGTCCCAACGAGGTCGAGCATGAAAAGCCGCTGCCGGCCTGGCTGCATCTCTGGCTTTGCTACAAGAACCCGTTCAACCTGCTGCTCAGCGCGCTGGCATTGCTGTCCTACTTGAGCGCCGACGCCAAGGCAACGATTGTTATCGGCTGCATGGTCGGACTGAGTACCGTCATCCGCTTCGTCCAGGAAGGCCGTTCGCACCGAGCGGCAGAGAGCCTCAAAGCATTGGTCGGCAACCGGGCCACGGTGATCCGGCGGACAGGCAGTGCCGACCAAGACCCGTCAGCGCCCACTGACATCCCACTGCGCGAGTTGGTACCGGGCGACCTGGTGGCGCTGTCGGCGGGTGACATGATTCCTGCTGACTGTCGCTTGCTGAGCGCGCGCGGCTTGCATATCGCCCAGTCCGCATTGACCGGTGAATCGCTGCCGGTGGAGAAGTTCGCACTGACGATCCTGCATCAGGACAAGGCGGCTGCGGACGACCCGCTGCAACGGAACAATCTGGTTTTCATGGGCACCAACGTGGTCTCTGGAACGGCCACTGCGCTGGTGCTGGCCACCGGCAGGCGCAGCTATTTCGGTTCACTGGCATCGAGCGCCATGGCCAGCGACCCGGCACCGAATGCGTTCCAGACCGGGGTCAACAGCGTCAGCTGGCTGCTGATCCGCTTCGCGCTGGTGATGGTGCCGATCGTGCTGCTGGTGAACGGCTTCACCAAGGGCGACTGGATCGAGGCTTCGCTGTTTGCGCTGTCGGTCGCGGTCGGGCTGACGCCGGAAATGCTGCCGATGGTGGTGACAACGACGCTGGCCAAGGGGGCGGTTCTGCTGTCGCGCAAGAAGGTCGTCGTCAAACGACTCGACGCGATCCAGAACTTCGGCGCGATGGATGTGCTTTGCACTGACAAAACCGGCACGCTGACACAGGACAAGATTGCACTGGCGCTGCATGCCGACATTTTCGGCATTCCCTCGGACGAAGTATTGAATTTTGCCTACCTGAACAGCCATTACCAGACCGGCTTGAAAAACCTGCTCGACCATGCGGTGCTCGAACATGTTGAACTTGCCACCGAGCTCAAGCTCGAGCAGGACTACGCCAAGGTCGATGAGATTCCGTTCGACTTCGAGCGCCGCCGTATGTCGGTCGTAGTCTGCGCAGGGGATCAGCAGCATCAGTTGATCTGCAAGGGCGCGGTGGAGGAGGTGTTGGCGGCATGCACGCAGGCACGCATCGCCGGCAAGGACGGCGCTGAAGACCTGCCGCTCGATGCCAAGCTGCTGGCTCGCGTCCAGCAAGTCACACGCGACTTGAACCAGCAAGGTTTGCGCGTGGTCGCCGTGGCGATGAAGTCGCTGCCGGCGGAGCAGAGCCGCTACTCGGTGACCGACGAGAACGGCCTGACCTTGATCGGCTACATCGCCTTCCTCGACCCGCCAAAGGACTCGGCGGCACCTGCCCTGCAAGCGCTGGCTGCGCATGGCATCCGGGTCAAGGTGCTGACCGGTGACAACGAGTTGGTCACCGTGCGGGTCTGCCGCGATGTCGGCTTGGCGGTACAGGGCGCATTGCTGGGCGCACAGGTCGAGCAGATGGACGCTGCAACGCTGGCGCTGGCGGTCGAAAACAACGACGTCTTTGCCAAGCTGGCGCCGCTGCACAAGGAACGCGTCGTGCGCGCCTTGCGGGCCAATGGCCATGTGGTCGGCTTCATGGGCGACGGCATCAACGATGCACCGGCGCTGCGCGCAGCCGACATCGGCATCTCGGTCGATACGGCAGTCGACATCGCCAAGGAAGCCGCCGACATCATCCTGCTCGAAAAAAGCCTGCTGGTGCTCGACGAAGGCGTGGTCGAAGGCCGCCGCACCTTCTGTAATATGTTGAAGTACATCCGCATGACGGCGAGCAGCAACTTCGGCAATGTTCTGTCGGTGCTGGTGGCGAGCGCATTTTTGCCCTTCTTGCCGATGCTGCCGCTGCAGTTGCTGCTGCAAAACCTGCTTTACGACATCTCCCAGACCGGCATCCCTTTCGACCATGTTGACACCGAACTGGTCAGCAAGCCGCTCAAATGGAATCCCGCCGACATCGGCCGCTTCATGCTGTTTTTTGGTCCGATCAGCTCGCTCTTTGACCTCGCCACTTTTGCCCTGATGTGGTCGGTTTTCAGCGCCAACAATCTGGCCAACCAAGCGCTGTTCCAGAGCGGCTGGTTCGTTGTCGGTTTGCTGACGCAGACGCTGGTCGTGCAGATGCTGCGGACACCGAAGCTGCCCTTGATTGAAAGCCGGGCCGCGCCACAGTTGTTGCTGATGAGCCTGGCCATCATGGCCTTTGGCCTCTGGCTGCCGATGGGGCCACTGGCAGGCTACTTCAAACTGCAAGCGCTGCCGCTGGCCTTTTTCCCCTGGCTGCTGATGCTGCTGACTGGATACAGCTTGCTCACCACCTTGATGAAACGCAGCTACATCAGGCGTTTCGGCTGGCAGTGACCTACAATCACGATCTCATAGAAGCAAAGCGCTGGCGCGGCCTGAGGCAACTCAGGCCGTTTTCATTTCAGCCAGTTTGATTCGATCAACGCAGCCCCTGGAAAACACCATGAACCGCTGTGCATTTTTTATTGCAGCCCTCGCGCTGAGCCTGGCCGCGCAGGCCCAGCGCCTGTTTCCGGCCCAGGCCTTGCGTGGCGAGATGGTCGTTGTGCAGGCGCCCGCGGTGAGCCTGAACGGCCTGCCCGCTCGACTCTCACCCGGCAGCCGCATCCACGGCCAGAGCAACTTGCTGCAGCTGTCAGCCAGCCTGACCGGCCAGCAATTGACCGTCAATCACACCGTCGACCGCGAAGGTTTGATCCAGGAAGTCTGGCTGCTTACCCCGACGGAGAGGGCCAACCAGTCTTGGCCGGGCAAACCGCAAGAAGCCGCTGCCTGGACTTTTGACCCGGCCGCCCAGACCTGGGCCCGACGCTGAACCTACGCAGAAACAACCCATGAGCAAAAAAGTATTCATCAAGACCTTCGGCTGCCAGATGAACGAGTACGACTCGGGCAAGATGGCCGATGTGCTTGGCGCAGCGCAAGGCTATGAGAAGACCGACGATGTCGAGCAAGCTGACCTGATTCTGTTCAACACCTGCTCGGTGCGCGAGAAAGCGCAGGAAAAGGTCTTCTCGGACCTGGGCCGGGTCAAGCACCTGAAAGCCAAGGGCGTGCTGATCGGTGTCGGCGGCTGTGTCGCCAGCCAGGAGGGTGCAGCGATCATCGACCGCGCGCCTTATGTCGATCTGGTGTTCGGCCCGCAGACCTTGCACCGGTTGCCGCAGATGCTCAAAGCGCGCCTGGCCGAACGTCGTCCGCAGGTCGACATCAGCTTCCCCGAGATCGAGAAATTCGACAATCTGCCGCCAGCCAAGGTTGAAGGCGCATCGGCCTTCGTCTCGGTCATGGAGGGCTGTTCAAAATATTGCTCCTACTGCGTCGTGCCCTACACGCGCGGTGAAGAAGTCTCGCGTCCGTTCGACGATGTACTGACCGAGATCGCCGGGCTGGCTGACCAGGGCGTGCTGGAAATCAACCTGCTCGGCCAGAACGTCAATGCCTACCGTGGCAAGATGGGTGACAGCGGCGAATATGCCGACCTGGCATTGCTGCTCGAATATGCAGCTGAAATCCCCGGCATCCAACGCCTGCGTTTCACCACCAGCCACCCGAATGAGTTCAGCCAGCGTCTGATCGAGGCCTACGGCAAGATCCCGCAATTGGTCAACCATCTGCATCTGCCGGTCCAGCATGGCAGCGACCGCATCCTGATGGCGATGAAGCGTGGTTACACCGCGCTCGAGTTCAAGAGCACGATCCGCAAGCTGCGCCTGATCCGGCCTGACATCCGCATCGCCAGCGACTTCATCGTCGGCTTTCCGGGCGAGACTGCGGAAGACCATGCCAAGCTGATGAAGCTGGTCGACGAGGTCGGCTTTGACGCGTCCTACAGCTTCATCTTCAGCCCGCGTCCGGGAACGCCTGCGGCGGCACTGGAAGACCTGACCCCTTACGAGACCAAGGTCGCGCGGCTGCAGGAATTGCAGGCCGCGATCGAAGCCAACAGCCTGGCAATCAGCCAGACCATGGTCGGGTCGACCCAGAAAATCCTGGTGGTGGGCAATGCACGCAAGGATGCGAGCGAATTGATGGGTCGCACCGAATGCAACCGGATCGTCAATTTCAAGGGCCAACCGCGTTTGATGAATCAGTTGGTCGACGTCACCATCACCCAGGCGTTGGCCCATTCGCTGCGCGCCGAAGTGCTGACCCTCGACGAGGTCAGCGTCCCGGCTTGAGCGTCATCCACCATTGCGGCAGACTCACGCCGAGCAACAGCAAGCCATAGCCGGCGATGGTTCCGTCATGTCCGAGCAGCCAGATCGCGCCAATCAGACCAGCGCTGCCACCCAGTGCACCCGCCAGAGTCAAGCGGGTCCAGGCAGTACCGGCCAATTGCCGCCGCCAAAGCAGTTTGGCGACCAAGGCAATCATGGCGGCCACCGCCCAGGCCGGGGCAAAAAAATTGGCGATATGCCAGAAGGCGTCGAGCGGGCTCAAGGAATCTGCTTCATGGTTGAACTTGCGTCAGGCTTGATGAATGTCAATTGCAGCGAACAGTTCGCAAGTTCCTGCGCCGACTGATCCGGGATAATTTGCGTCACGGGACTTGGAAATTCGCTGTCGTTCCTGCCCGGCACCCACAAATTTTATAATGTTCAGATGACGGTGTTCACCCTTGGCCTGAATCACAACTCCGCCCCGCTTGATTTGCGCGGGCGATTTGCATTCACGCTTGAGCAATTGGCGCCGACGCTGTTGAACTTTCGCGAGCTGATGCAGCTGCGGGCACCGCGCCAAACCGCTGACTTAGCCGAAGCGGCCCTCTTGTCCACTTGCAACCGCACCGAGCTGTATATGGCCGGCAGTGCCGCGATGGTGCAGCCTGCGTTTGACTGGCTGGCCACCATCGGCGGCATCGAGAGCAAGGCCTTGATGCATCACGCCTATGTGCGCGAAGGCAGCGCTGCCGCACGGCATGCTTTCCGGGTCGCCAGCGGCCTCGATTCAATGGTGCTGGGCGAGCCGCAGATCCTCGGCCAGATGAAGCAGGCAGTGCGTGAGGCCGATCAGGCCGGCACATTGGGATCGACGCTGCACCAGCTGTTCCAGCGCAGTTTTTCAGTCGCCAAGGAAGTCCGCACCTCGACCGAGATCGGTGCCCATTCGATCAGCATGGCCGCTGCCTCAGTACGCCTGGCCGGGCAGTTGTTCGAGGACCTGACCAAGATCAAGGTGCTCTTTGTCGGTGCCGGCGAGATGATCGAGCTGGTGGCCACCCATTTTGCCGCCAAGGCGCCGATGGCGATGGCGGTTGCGAACCGGACGCTTGAGCGCGGTGAAAAACTCGCCGGCAGGCTCGGTGCCGAAGCCGTGCGGCTGGCCGACCTGCCGCAGCGCCTGCATGAATTCGACGCGGTCATTTCCTGCACCGCCAGCAGCCTGCCCTTGATCGGCCTGGGCGCAGTCGAGCGGGCCTTGAAATTGCGCCGGCGCCGGCCGATGTTCATGGTCGATCTGGCTGTACCGCGCGACATCGAACCCGAAGTCGGCAAGCTCGACGATGTCTATCTGTACACCGTCGACGAACTGGCTTCACTGGTCCAGTCCGCTGGTGAAAAGCGCCTCGCGGCGGTCGAGCAGGCCGAAGCGATCATCGAAACCGGTGTGCAGAGCTTTGCCCATTGGCTCGGCCAGCGCCATACGGTGCCGCTGATCCAGGCGCTGAATGCACAGACCGACAGCTGGCGCGAACATGAGCTGGCCCGTGCCCGCAAGCAACTGGCACGCGGCGCCGATCTGAACGAAGTGCTGGAAGCGTTGTCGCTCGGCCTGACGCACAAGATCCTGCACGGCACCCTGGCCGAACTGCATGCCAGCGACGGCGAGCAGCGCTTGCAACTGGCACAAACGGTATCGCGGCTGTTCCTGCGCAACAGCCCGCGCGACCCGGCCGAACATTAGCGCCGCCAAGGGCTTTCCTGCCTCCACAGCGCCAGCCTGGCGCCGGCCCTCAGTTCAACCATTTGCCTTCCATGAATGAATCGCTACGTCAGCAATTCGAGCGCCTCGCCTATCGTTTGAGCGAGCTCGACAATATCCTGGCCGAAGGCTCGATCGCCGCCGACATGAAGCGCTATCGCGCCTTGTCGAAGGAACAGGCCGAAGCCTCGGCCCTGGTCTCGAAATACCGCCAATACCTGCAGCGCGAAATCGATCTGACCGAGGCGCGCGAACTGCTGGACGACCCCGACATGGCCGGGATGGCGCGCGAAGAAATCAGCGCTGCCGAAAGCGACATCACCAGGCTGCATCAGGAGTTGCAGCTGGCGTTGCTGCCGGTCGACCCGGATGACGAGCGGCCGGCGTTTCTGGAAATTCGCGCCGGCACCGGTGGCGATGAATCGGCCTTGTTCGCCGCCGATCTCGCGCGCATGTATCTGCGTTATGCCGAACGCCAGGGCTGGAAGACCGAGATCCTCTCGTCCAGCGACTCTGATCTCGGCGGCTACAAGGAACTGGTGCTGCGCATCGAGGGCGACCATGTCTATGGCCGGCTGAAGTTCGAATCTGGCGGCCACCGGGTGCAGCGGGTACCGGCGACCGAAAGCCAGGGTCGCATCCATACCAGCGCCTGCACGGTGGCGGTGATTGCCGAACCCGATGCGGCTGAGGAGATCCAGCTGAACCCGGCTGATTTGCGCATCGACACCTTCCGGGCCAGCGGCGCCGGCGGCCAGCATATCAACAAGACGGACAGCGCCGTGCGCATCACCCATGTGCCGACCGGACTGGTGGCCGAATGCCAGGACGACCGCAGCCAGCACCGCAACAAGGCCAAGGCCATGCTGGTGCTGGCCGCCAGGCTGCGCGACAAGGACCGCCATGAACGCGAGGCCCGCGACGCCGCCAACCGCAAGGGCCTGATCGGCAGCGGTGACCGCAGCGACCGCATCCGCACCTACAACTTCCCGCAAGGCAGGCTGACCGACCACCGGATCAATCTGACGCTTTACAAGCTCGGCGCGATCATGGACGGCGATCTCGACGATGTCGCTGCCGGCCTGCAGGCTGCGCAGGCAGCCGAACAACTGGCGCTGCTGGAAGGGCGCACATGAAGCTGCCTGCCGATGTCGGCGCTGCGCTGGCATTGGCGCACGCTTCAGGTCTTGAGCGCCTCGATGCACAACTGCTGCTGGCTGCGGCCCTGCAGCAGAGCCGGGCCTGGCTGCTCGGCCATGACGATGAACCGCTGAGCAAGCACCTCGCCGAGCGCATCGCAGCGCAGATTGCGCAGCGCGCTGCAGGCATGCCGCTGGCCTATATCGTTGGCGAAAAGGAATTCCACGGCCTGCTGCTCAAGGTCACGCCCGACACCTTGGTGCCACGGCCTGACACCGAGACCCTGGTCGACTGGGCGCTGGAAATCCTGCAACCGCTGCCCGGCGAGCCTGCGGTGGTTGACCTGGGCACCGGCAGCGGCGCGATCGCCTTGGCGATCAAGCATCGGCACCCTTGCGCTTCGGTCCAGGCGGTTGAACTCAGCGCAGCGGCGTTGGCGGTGGCACAGGACAACGCCCGGCGCCTCGGCCTGTCTGTGCGTTTTCACCAGGGAGACTGGTGGCAGCCCTTGACCGGCCAGCGTTTTGATCTGATCGTCAGCAATCCGCCCTATATCGCCGGGACCGACCCGCACCTGCCAGCACTTCGATTTGAACCGATCAATGCCCTGACCCCGGGCGGCGACGGCATGAAAGCCTTGCTGACTTTGATCGATGGCGCACCCGATCACCTGCGGCCCGGCGGCTGGTTGCTGCTCGAACACGGCTATGACCAGGCCGAAGCTGTGGCTGCAGCGCTACGTTTACGTGGCTTTACAGAGCCAACCCGGCGCCTGGACTTGGGCGGCCAGACCAGAGTCAGCGGAGCGCGGTGGCTTGATTGATGGTTACCTTGCCAAAAAATCTTGATTTGGGATCACTATCGCACCACAGCGGGAACTTCAGGCGTAGCATCAACTGACGGGTGCCAACTGATGCACCATCAGGAGACTGCCATGACGCTCGCATACAAGGCATTTCGTGCCGCATTGATCGGTAGCAGCTTGCTGTTCCAATTTGCAGCAACGCCCGCAATGGCCGATGGTTTGCAGATCAACGAGGCACCGCGCTGGCAGGCAAGATTGCAACTCGGCAGCATCGACAGCAGCACGGTCGGCTGGACTGAAGGCCGGCGCTACAGCAGCTCCAGGCTATTGAGCGCCAATCTGCTCGGCGACTATTACCTCACCGGCTCGGGCCTGGACAATGTACGCGGTGGTCTGCGCGCCACCGGCGGCATGTTGATGGGTCCGCTGTCTTTGAGCGGCTCCGGCTTGGCGCTCGGGGCGAGCAATTTCCAGCTCGGCCAGAATCTGGCGATCGGTCGGCGCAATCTGCTGATACCGGGCGTCGACGCGAGTGACCCAGGCGCGTCGATGTCCTATCTGGGCATCGGCTATAGCGGGCAATCGCTACATGGGGGCTGGGGCTTCAGCGCCGACCTGGGGCTGCTCAACAAGGCTTCGGCCGGAGGCCTCCGTCTAGGTACCAGCAATATGTCCGGAATGGAAGATGTGCTGCGCGATATGCGCTACAAACCCGTGCTGCAACTCGGCTTGTCATATTCCTATTAGACGGGGTCCTGCCGACTCGCTGATAATCGAGCCCGGAAATCCACTTTGGGCGAAACAAGAATGAACGAAGTTCAACAACGTATTGACGACCTGGTCAAGGGCAACCGCGTGGTGCTCTTCATGAAGGGAACTGCACAATTTCCGATGTGCGGCTTCTCAGGCCGGGCGATCCAGATTCTGAAGGCCTGTGGCGCAGCCGATCTGAAGACCTTCAATGTGCTCGAAGACGATGGCGTTCGCCAGGGCATCAAGGACTACGCCAGCTGGCCGACGATCCCGCAGCTCTATGTCAACGGCGAATTCGTCGGCGGTTCGGACATCATGATGGAGATGTACGAATCGGGCGAATTGCAGCAGGTCCTGACCTCCCACTGATCTAGAGCAGCGTGGCACAAAGACTGGTCGTCGGCATCACCGGCGCCACAGGGGCAGCCTACAGCTTGCGCCTGCTGCGCCGAGGCCGTGAGCTGGGACTGGAAACGCATCTGATCATCACCCCGGCCGGGGTGATGAACGCGCACCATGAACTCGGACTCGATCGGCATCAACTCGAGCGTGAAGCCAGCTACGCCTATGCGCCTGGCGATGTTGGCGCCTGCGTGGCGAGCGGTAGTTTCGCTACCGCAGCGATGATCGTGGCGCCCTGCTCGATGAAGACGCTGGCATCGGTCGCCCATGGCTTCGGCGACAACCTGCTGACCCGTGCGGCCGATGTGACGCTCAAAGAGCGGCGCAGGCTGATCCTGATGGTGCGTGAAACGCCGTTCAATCTGGCCCATCTACGCAATATGGTGGCGGCCACCGAAATGGGCGCAATCATCTTCCCGCCCTTGCCGGCTTTTTATCACCACCCGAAAAGCATCGACGAACTGATCAACGAGAGCGCCGAACGGGTGCTGGAGTTGGCTGGCGTCGTCGGCGCCGAACCGAAAGTCTGGGCCGGGCTTCGGCCTTGAGTTCGACTCGCGCCTAGATTTCACCCGACAGCAGCCATTGCTGCCTTGCTGCGAGCACTGCCTGAGGATATTCCGGGCGGCCGCGGCTGCCGTTGTAGCGACCCAGGGCCATGAACAGATCGCCCTGCTCGAGGTCGAGGTAATGGCGCAGGATCAGGCAACCGAAGCGCAGATTCGTCTGCATATGGAACAGCGCTGAGGCCCGCCCGTCACCGATCAAGCGGGTCCAGAACGGCATCACCTGCATATAGCCGCGCGCGCCGGCGCTGCTGATCGCATATTTCCGGAAGCCGCTCTCGACCTGCACCAGACCCAACACCAGGCCGGGCTCGAGCCCAGCACGTTTGCTCTCGTACCAGGCGGTTTCCAGAAATTCGATGCGGGTTTGGGTTTCGTTCTTGCGGCTTTTCAGCTTCTCGCTCATCGCACCGAGCCAACGCAGGTAAGCCAGGCGCGAATCGATATTGTCGAACTGGGGTTTGGGCGGAGCGCTGTGACGCAGCGCCGCGGCCAAGGCCGAGCGCGCCGCATCGGCCAGCGGCTCTTCCAGTTGCGCCCCGGCGCAAGCCCAGCGCGGTATGACCAGCCCGGCGACAGCCGCCAGCGCCATGCGTCGGCTCGGGCTTGCCTTGCTCAAAGTTCTAGCTTGGCTTTCAGATGCGCAAGCAGTTCGGTCAAGGGCAGCTTGGTGGCTTCAGCATCGCGGCGGCCCTGGTATTCAACCTGGCCTTCCTTCAGGCCGCGGTCAGACAGCACGACCCGGTGCGGCAAGCCAACGAGCTCCCAGTCAGCGAACATCGCGCCGGGGCGCTCGCCGCGGTCGTCGAGCAGCACGTCGACACCGAGCAACAGCAAATCGTCGTGCAGTTTGTGGGCGGCTGCCTTGACCTCTTCGCTGCGGTCCATGCCGATCGGGCAAATCACCACGCTGAACGGGGCGATCGACTCGGGCCAGATGATGCCGCGGGCATCATGGTTCTGCTCGATGGCGGCCCCGAGGATTCGGGTCACGCCGATGCCGTAGCAACCCATCACCAGGAACTGCGGTTTGCCGTTCTCGTCGAGGAAGGTCGCATTCATGTCCTTCGAGTATTTGGTCCCCAGCAGAAAGACATGGCCGACTTCGATGCCGCGCTGGATGGCCAGCAGACCCTTGCCGTCCGGCGACGCATCGCCGGCAACGACATTGCGGAGGTCGGCGACAAGATCGGGCTCGGGCAGATCCCGGCCCCAATTGGCACCGGTGAAATGGTGGTCGGCGGTATTGGCGCCGCAGACGAAGTCGCTCATCAAGGCAACGCTGCGGTCGGCGATGACCTTGACCGGCTTCAAAGTCTGGATCGGGCCGAGATAGCCGGGCTTGCAGCCAAAATACTCGTCGATCTCGGCATGGGTGGCAAAGCGGAAGCCCGACTTGAGGCCCTCGATCTTGCCGGCCTTGACCTCGTTCAGTTCATGGTCGCCGCGCAGCAGCAACAGCCAGACCGTCGACTTGACGATCGCCCCATGCGGATCCAGTTGATCGCTGGCCAGCACCAACGACTTGACCGTCTGGGTCAGCGGCAGACCCAGCATCGCGGCCACGGCTTCACAAGTGGCCTGGCCGGGTGTCGGCGTCAAGGCCAGCGCCTGCAAGGCGTCAGCTCGCGCGCCGGTCGATGCCAGCGCTTCAGCCAGCTCGATATTGGCAGCGTAATCGCTGTCCGGGCAGTAAACGATCGCATCCTCGCCGGTGTCGGCGATGACCTGGAACTCATGCGACAGCTCGCCCCCGATCGCGCCGGTGTCGGCCGCGACGGCGCGGTACTGCAGGCCGAAGCGGTCGAAGATGCGCTGATAGGCGGCGAACATGCCTTGGTAACTGAGCGTCGCCGCAGCCACATCACGGTCAAAGGAATAGGCATCCTTCATCGTGAATTCGCGACCGCGCATGATGCCGAAACGGGGCCGGCGCTCGTCGCGGAATTTGGTCTGGATTTGGTAGAAATTCCTCGGCAACTGCTTGTAGCTGCGCAATTCCTGGCGGGCGATGTCGGTGATCACCTCTTCCGAAGTCGGCTGGATGATGAAGTCGCGGCCATGGCGATCTTTCACCCGCAGCAGCTCGGGACCCATCTTTTCGAAGCGGCCGGTTTCCTGCCACAGCTCGGCCGGTTGCACCGCCGGCATCAAGAGCTCGACTGCGCCGGCGCGGTTCATCTCTTCGCGGACGATGGCCTCGACCTTGCGGATCACCCGCAATCCCATCGGCATGTAGTTGTAAATCCCGGCGCCAAGGCGCTTGATCATGCCAGCACGCATCATCAACTGATGGCTGACGACCTCGGCATCGGCGGGCGCTTCTTTGAGCGTGGAAATAAAGAACTGGCTGGCTTTCATGGCGTGGCTAGGACTGGCAGCAAGGCCAGGCGGGGTCAGAAGTAATGAGGGTAAGCGAGGACAAGGCCGAGGGTGCTTCCGGATGCAATAATTGCTTCAACCATGGCATGACGCGGGACCTAACGAACGAAGTGATCAGCATTGCCCGGATCAAGCCAGACCTTGCGGGCCTTGCTGACCAAACAGCGTGAGTGATTCTGTCCCCAACTAACTAAGATTCGAGGTTGATTATGCTCGACCGTGAAGGCTTCAGGCCCAACGTCGGCATCATCCTGCTCAACCACAGGAATGAAGTGTTCTGGGGCAAGCGCATCCGGACGCATTCCTGGCAGTTCCCGCAAGGGGGCATCAAGTACGGCGAAACGCCAGAGCAGGCGATGTTTCGAGAACTGCATGAAGAAGTCGGCTTGATTCCTGAATATGTCCGCATCGTCGGGCGGACAAGGGATTGGCTGCGCTATGAGGTGCCCGACCATTTCATCCGGCGCGACGCTCGCGGCCATTACCGTGGGCAAAAGCAGATCTGGTTTTTATTGCAGTTGACAGCACGAGACTGCGACATGAATTTGCGTGCCACCGATCACCCCGAGTTCGACGCCTGGCGCTGGAACGATTATTGGGTGCCGCTTGAGTCGGTGATCGAATTCAAGCGCGGCGTCTATGAGATGGCCTTGACCGAACTGGCGCGCTATCTGCCAAGGCTGAACCATCACAACCGCTTTCTTCGCTCCGGCATGAGGCCGGCAATGCGGCATGAAGAGGCTCAGCCGCCGCCCGATGCGCAGCCTGCTGTCGAGCCCGTGGCAGACAAGGATCCGACTGACCTCAGTGGGGTTTAACGCTGTGCGGGCGGCTGGGGGCCGCCTTCAGCTCAGCACCAGGTTGTCGCGATGGATCAATTCGGGTTCGGCGGCATAGCCGAGCAGGCGTTCGAATTCGGCCGAGGGCTTGCGCGCGATCAGTCGGGCCTCGGCGCTGGAATAGTTGGTCAACCCCCGCGCCAACTCCTGCCCGGCAGCATTGCGCACAGCGATCACATCGCCCCGGTGGAATTCGCCTTGTACAGAATGGACGCCGATCGGCAGCAGGCTCTTGCCCTCGCGCTGCAGCTTGACGACTGCACCCGCATCGATGCTGACCGCGCCGCGCAATTGCAGATGGTCGACCATCCATTGCTTGCGGGCTGCAAGTTTGGGCGTGCTGGCTGACAGCTCCGTGCCGATCGCCTCGCCAGCGGCCAGTCGCAGCAAGACATCGGGTTCGCGGCCCCAAGCGATCACGGTGCTGGCGCCGCTGCCAGCCGCGCGCTTGGCGGCAAGAATCTTGGTGATCATGCCGCCGCGACCCAGGCTGGAGCCGGCGCCGCCTGCCATCAATTCAAGCTCGGGTGCACCCGCCACCGCATTGGCGATGAACTGGGCAGTTGGATCGGTGCGGGGGTCAGCGGAATAAAGACCCCTTTGGTCGGTCAGGATGACCAGCGCATCGGCTTCGACCAGGTTGGCGACCAGGGCGCCGAGGGTGTCGTTGTCGCCGAACTTGATCTCGTCATTGACGACGGTATCGTTCTCGTTGATGACCGGCAGCACATGGTGCTGCAGCAGCGTCAACAAGGTCGAGCGGGCATTCAAATAGCGCTCGCGGTCGGCCAGGTCGGCGTGAGTCAACAGCACTTGCGCGCTGCCCATGCCGTATTCGCGCAATTTGGTTTCGTACATTTGGGCCAAGCCCATCTGCCCGACCGCAGCGGCAGCCTGCAGTTTGTTCAATTCCTTCGGTCGACTGGCCCAGCCGAGTCGCTTCATGCCTTCGGCAATCGCTCCACTCGACACCATCACCAATTCGCGCCCCTCAGCCGCCAGCGCCGCCAGTTGCCGGCACCAATTGCCGATCGCTTCGGCGTCAACGCCCCGCCCCTCATTCGTCACCAGGCTGGAGCCGACCTTGATGACGATGCGACGGGCGCCCTTGAGCGCGCTGCTCATGGCATGCTGTCGTCTGACGCCTCGGATGCCACCGGGAAACGCGGATCGATGTCGACAATGACGCGCTGGGCGGCGGCCACATGGTCGAAGATCGCGTGGATCAGGGGCTGGCAGCCTTCGCGAGTCAGGGCCGAGATCTCGAAGACCGGTCCGGTCCATTTGTAGCGCTTGACGAAATCCTTGACGCGCTTGGCGCGCAATTCCACCGGCACCATGTCAAGCTTGTTCAACACCAGCCAGCGCGGCTTGTCGAACAGCGCCTGGTCATATTTCTTCAATTCGGCAACGATTGCACGCGCTTCGCGGACCGGATCGACCTCAGGGTCAAACGGCGCCAGATCGACGACATGCAGCAGCAGCCGGGTACGTTGCAGATGGCGCAAGAACTGATGCCCAAGACCTGCGCCTTCAGCTGCGCCTTCGATCAGCCCGGGAATATCAGCGACGACAAAACTCTTCTCGGGAGCGACCCGCACCACGCCAAGATTGGGGTGCAGGGTCGTGAACGGATAGTCGGCGATCTTCGGCCGCGCGTTCGAGATCGCCGAAATCAGCGTCGACTTGCCGGCATTGGGCTGCCCCAGCAGGCCGACATCGGCGAGCACGCGCAGTTCGAGCTTGAGTTTTTTCGCCTCACCCGGCCAGCCAGCCGTCTTCTGGCGCGGCGCACGGTTGGTGCTGGTCTTGAAATGCAGGTTGCCGAAACCGCCATCGCCGCCTTTGGCCAGCATGATCTTCTCGCCCGGCTCGAGCAACTCAGCGATTACCGTGTCGGTCTCGACATCGCGCACGATCGTGCCGACCGGCATACGCAGCAAAATGTCATCCGAGGCTGCGCCATAGCAGTCGGACCCACGTCCCGATTCACCATTGCGTGCCTCGTGACGCCTTGCGTAGCGGTAATCGATCAGGGTATTGAGGTTGCTGTCGGCGACAGCGAACACGCTACCACCGCGACCACCGTCGCCGCCGTCAGGCCCGCCGAATGGAATGAATTTTTCGCGGCGAAAGCTCGCACAACCGGCACCACCATTGCCGGCCACGATATCGATGGTGGCTTCGTCTATGAACTTCATCGGAATTCCCGAGAAACCCCGCCATTCATGGCGGGGAGGTAGAGGGGCAGCCCGTGAGGGCTGCTGACGGTGCAGAGCAAGCGCGCTGCGCCTCGACGTACGCCTTGATGGTTTCCAGTGGCGCACCGCCTGCGCTGACGACGAAGTACGAAGGCGACCACAGCACGCCTTTCCAGTATTTCGACGCAATGTCGGGG
>CAIJIT010000318.1 GCA_903820745.1 uncultured Burkholderiales bacterium | reverse complement strand
GCCCAGCATGGGCGCACACCTGGTGTGCCCGACATGGGCGCATACCTGCGGGTGCAAGTCCCGCTGCGAGCTGGTCACAGTGAGCAAAGTGAAGCGCAACTGCGTGAGGGCGACCGAGCGTGGGGAGGAAGCGTAGAGCGCAAACCACGAGCTGATGAACAAGAACTGCATAGAAGGCGAGGCCGAGCAGGGCGAGCGGGCCAGGAACCGCGAAGCTCTTGTGACCAAGGCGAGGTGGCGTAGATGCGGCGGTTGTGTGGTAAAGGTATGTGTTCTTACTCGGGGATATCTCGCCTCATGTCTGAAAGGACGACGGCTATACCGGAGCGAGAAGTCAGCAAAGGTCGTCGCAGCTGCAAGCCGGGGCCGATGAGGCCACAAGGCAAAAGCGAAGGGCCGAACGAGAGTGAGTGAGCGAGGACAAGAGGATGTCAAAGGCCACGCGTCAGATGCCGGAGCAATCCGGGCAGGCAAGCGTAGCGCGGGGTGAAGCCCGGTGTGATCTTGCCAGCGACGAAGCCTGCGGCCCGCCTCTTGAGCACCCGCGCACAGGGTCGGCAAAGCAGATGGCAGGCACAGGTGGCCTGCTAGAGGCGGCGCTGACGAGACAGAACCTGCAAATCGCGTGGAAGCGGGTCAAAGCCAACAAGGGCGCGGCTGGGGTGGACGGGCTCAATATTGAGCAAACCGCCCAGGTGCTGCGCACGAGCTGGCCCGACATCCGCCAAGCGTTGCTGGCAGGACGCTACCGGCCCAGTCCGGTACGCAAGGTGATGATTCCCAAACCGGACGGCAGCCAGCGAGAGCTGGGCATTCCGACGGTTACAGATCGGCTGCTCCAGCAAGCACTGCTTCAAGTGCTGCAACCGCTGATTGACCCCACCTTCAGCGACCACAACCACGGGTTTAGACCGGGCAGGCGTGCGCACGACGCGGTGAAAGCGGCGCGGCTACAGCTTCGCGCGCTACGCTGACGACTGCAACGTCTACGTGGGCAGCATCAAGGCTGGCGAGCGGGTGATGGGCTACCTCAGAAAACTGTACACGGGCTTGAAGCTTCAGATCAATGAAGTCAAAAGTGCGGTGGCCAGCGCCCTTGGGCGCAAGTTTCTGGGGTATGCGCTGTGGGTGGCCAAGTGCAAAGAGGTCAAATGCAAGGTGGCCGACAAGCCGCTGCAAAACTTCAAAGCCAGAATCCGGCAACTCACGCGCCGCTCGGGAGGGCGCAGCATGGCACAGGGGGTGGAGAAGCTGAGGCCCTACATGCTGGGCTGGAAGGCGTACTTTGGGATGGCGCAAACGCCCAGGGTCTGGCGCGAGCTGGACGAGTGGCTGCGTCATCGGCTCAGAGCCATCCAGCTCAAACACTGGAAGCGGCCCCGGGCGATCTATAGGGAACTGAAGGCATTGGGAGCGAAGGAGAACGTGGCCAGGCAAGTGGCGGCGAACAGCCGTCGCTGCTGGCGAAACAGTGACCGGTTGCTCAAGACGGTGCTGACCATTGCGTACTTTGATGGGATGGGAGTGCCAAGGCTGTCGTGAACTCAAACTCTCGAACCGCCGGGTGCGGACCCGCATGCCCGGTGGTGTGGCAGGGGTGGCTGCGATATTTGCAGCCACCCCTATGCCGATTTGCTCGTTCAAACGTCCGACCGACCGAGATCCAGCCAGGCGCTGCCCATGGCCTGACTCGCCACCGAAAGCTGAGCTGAGTCCAGCAGGCCGGCGAGCGCTGCGGCGGCCAGAGCGGGTGAATTGTTGCGTTCGCTCAGATGTGCGGCCAGCACATGTCGCAGGTGCGGATGCCGGCATTGCGCCAGCAATTTGGCAGCGCAACTGTTCGACAGATGACCATGGCTTCCCAGGATGCGGCGCTTCAGACCTGCCGGATAGCTCGATGCGCGCAGCAGGTCCTCGTCGTGATTGCATTCGAGCAGCAAGGCATTGCACCCTTGTAACGATTGGACCAGGCTTGGTGTCAACGATCCTGTATCGGTGATCAGTCCCAGGCGGTGCAGACCGTCATGGCAGGTCAGTTGCAACGGTTCGTTCGCATCATGCGGCACAGCAAAGGGTAGCAGTTCAAGGTCGCCCAGAGGCAAGGCTGCACCGTCTCGGGCAAAGTTGAGCAATGCCGGGTCGAAGTCGGGCTTGCCGATGGCGCGCCAGGTACCGCGACTGGTCCAGAGTGGCACGCGATGGCGCATCGCCAAGGTCAAGGCGCAACCGACATGGTCACCATGCTCATGGGTGATGAAGACGGCGCTCAAGGCCTGCGGCGCGCTACCGGCGCGCAACAAGCGGCGGGTCAGCTCGCGCAAACTCAAACCGCAGTCAATGAGCACCTGGGTGCTGGTGATGCCCTGGCTGGCCTCGATCAGGGTGGCATTGCCAGCGCTGCCGCTGCCCAGGCTGCAAAAGCGCATCAATTCAACCGCCGTTTAACGGGTCGGCAGGATTCAGCGCAAATCGTCCATCAATAAATTCAGGATCCGTTTGGCGATTTCATTGGTCTGTTGCTGACCCTTGTCGTCCAGCACCATGACCGTGCTGCGTTCGCCTTCGGATTTCACCGAGACGCGATAGCGCATTGCCGCCAAGCCCTTGTCGCTGGTGAACAGGCGCTCAAAGAAGTTCGGTTCCTCTTTGCCAGCCTGGTTCGGATCTGAATAACGCAGGAAGAACAGCCCTTGCTTGCGATCGCGGTCTTCAACCGTGAAGCCATGGCGGTCGAGCGATTGACCGACGCGGCGCCAGGCGCGCTCAAAATCCTCGTTGACTTGCAGGCTGTTGGGCACTTCGGCAAACGCTCTGGAACGCGCCGTGGCAACATTCTTCGAGCCAGCCACCACTGCTGCCGGCGCTGCCGCCAGCGCGGCCTTGGCCGCCTCTTCCTTGGCGCCCAGTTTGAGCATCAGCCGTGACAACATCTCGGCTTCAAGTTGCGGGTCGCTCGGGCGCCCGGTCCAGGTTGTTTGATCCTTTTGCTGGGTCGAATAGACCTCTTGCATGCCGCGATGGCTGATGTAGATCTCGGTACCGGTGCCGACGCGCTCTACGCGGGTACGGAACATATCGCGCTCACCGGTCGAGTACAGACTGTCAAACACCTTCCCAATTGCCGCGCGGACGAAGTCCTGCGGCAATTTGGCGCGATTCTCATGCCAGCTGGTTTGCATCAAGCCGACTTCGGTCTCTTCCTTGTCGATTTCGAAACCGCTGTCGACCCAGAAAGCGCGCAGTTGCGGCCACAGCTGCTCGGGAGTCAGCGAGCTGGTCAGCCAGCGCGAGCCAGCATTGCGCTGCAAATTCAATTCGCCCGATGAATTCAGGGCGATCGCGGTAGCAGCAATGACATTGGCCGCTGCATTCGATTTCGCCCCAGAGCCGCTCTGCAGCGACGAAGCGCTGACCACACCGCCCTGCACTTGGGCGCGGTTATCGCGCGCCAACTGGGTCAGATCGGGGGGCACCTCGAGGCCGCCGGTTTGTCGTGCCGAACTGCGGTAGTCGACTTTTTCGGACGAGAACATTTTCTCGATCGAAGTACAGCCCGCCAGCGAAGCTGCCAGCAGCAAACATGCCATGCGCACCGAAGTGGCTTTGGAAGAATCAATTGAGAATCGAGTCACGCGAAACATCTCCGAAGGTCAGAATTGCGTCGTTCACAGCCAGGCAGCAATGCCGGCGACTTGAACTTCGCTAGGGGGATTAGAGCAGAATGGACTGGATCACTCCGGCTTCAAGCATTGCGTGTTCGACGCTGGCCTGGCCCGCGGCGGTCAGCGGCGTGATCGGCAAGCGCAATGCGGCATGGCAGCGACCGAGGCGTTGCAGCGCCCATTTGGTCGGCGCCGGGCTCGGCTCGCAGAACAACTGTTTGTGCAGGCCCAGCAACTGGAAATGGATTCGGGTCGCTTCGCGCACATTGCCGGCCAGGGCAGCGTGACAAAGCTCGCGCATCGCGCGTGGCGCGACATTGGCCGTGACGCTGACATTGCCATGGCCGCCCAGCAAAATCAAGGCGATGGCGGTGCCATCGTCTCCCGAGAAGATCGAAAAACCCGCCGGCGCACCCTTGATCAGTTGGGCTGCGCGTTCGATGTTGCCGCTGGCTTCCTTGATGCCGAAGACACCGGGCAGGCCGGCGCAACGCAGCGCGGTTTCAGCTTGCATATCGGCGACCGTGCGGCCGGGCACGTTGTAAAGCATCATCGGGATGTCGACGGCTTCGGCGATGGCCTTGAAATGCTGGTAGATGCCTTCTTGCGAGGGCTTGTTGTAGTAAGGCACGACCGACAGGCTGCTATCGGCGCCAACTTTCTTGGCAAAACGGCTCAGTTCAATCGCTTCGGCGGTTGAATTACCGCCCGTTCCCGCCATGATCGGCAGACGTCCGGCCGCATGTTGAACCGCGACGCGGATGATTTCGCAATGCTCCTCGACATTGACTGTTGGCGATTCTCCGGTCGTGCCGACAACGCAGATGCAGTCGGTTCCTTCGGCGATATGCCAGTCAATCAAGCTGCGCAAGGCGGCGTAATCGACACTGCCGTCTTCTTGCATCGGTGTCACGAGTGCAACGATGCTGCCCACTAGTCCGTTCATTGAGCGTTCCTCATAATCTACCGATTCTACTGAAGGACAGGATCCCGGCTCAATGCATAGCGCGGGAACAGGTCACCGGGCCCGTTGTCACGCAAGGCAGCAATCCGTTGCACGTAGCGCGGGTTGGCTGCAGTCGCATCAAAGCCATCTTCAAAAGCGACGATGCGCAGGCCTGCGCAAGCTTCCAGCAACTCGCCTGGTTGCAGCAGGAAGTCGGGCCTTGAGGGCCTGCCGATCGATTGCTGACCGTTCGCGAAGGTCTCGTAAATCAGCCAACCGCCAGGTGCCACGCAGGCGACGATTTGCGGCAGAAGCGGCCGCCAAAGATAGTTGCAGACCAGTACCAGATCGAATTGCCGTTGATCCAACGGCCAGGGCGACTGCTCGATGTCGATGGCGATTGTTTCGGCAATGTGCTTCAAGGGCGCCAGGGCGGCCGCGTCGCGATCGACGCCGGTGACCCGCATGCCGGCTGTGGCGAGGTGGCGCAGATTGCGCCCCGAACCACAAGCCAGATCAAGCGCGCTGGCATCCGGGCGCATGGCCTGGGGCCAGCGCAGCAGCCAGCTCGATGGTTTGTCAATGTTGTGCATCAGAATTGGCTAGAAACAGGCCCAGATCTGCTCGGACAAGCTGACCATCAGGCCGGGTTGCAGATAAGCCATGAATACGGCGGCGAGCAAGAACAAGGCCATTGCCCCGATGGCGAGCCTTGGTCTCATGCCGGCACAGCGCCCCGCAGGATTGGCGTTTCGCGCACCGGCAAATTGACCAGCGCGGCCAGTACGCCCAGACCGATGCACAAGTACCAGACGACGTCGTAACTGCCGCTGATGTCATAGAGCCTGCCGCCCAACCAGACGCCCAGGAAGCTGCCGATCTGGTGGCTCAGGAAGACGAAGCCGCTGAGCATCGACATATGCTGAACACCGAAAATCTGCGCCAGCGCCGCATTTGTCGGCGGTACCGTCGACAGCCACAGCACGCCCATCACGGCCGAAAAAATATAGACCGACAGTGGCGTCAACGGCGCAATCACGAAACTGGCGATCGTGACCGAGCGCAGCAGGTAAATCGCCGACAGGATGTAATGCTTGGGCAAACGCTGACCCAGTGAGCCCGCCAGGTACGTGCCGAAGACATTGAAAAGTCCGATCAACGCCAGCGCATAAGTCGCGACTTGCGGGCTCAGGCCATGGTCCTTCAGGTAGCTTGGCATATGCACGCCGATGAAGACCACCTGGAAGCCGCAGACGAAGTAGCCGGCCGTCAGCAACTGGAAGCTGCGGTAGCCAAAAGCCTCTCTCAGGGCCTGGCTGATGCTTTGATGCTGGGCATGAACCAGCTTCGCATTCAAGGGCTCCTTCAAACCGAAGGCCAGTGGCACGATCAGCAGCGAGCAGCAAGCCAGGATGAACAAGGCGTTTTGCCAGCCGGTGCCGCTGATCAGCCAGTTTTCAACCGGCACCATCAGGAACTGCCCGAAACTTCCCGCCGCCGCCGCCACCCCCATCGCCCAGGAGCGCTTTTCGGGCGCGACATTGCGGCCGATGACGCCATAGATGACGGCGTAAGTCGTGCCCGACTGGGCAATGCCGATCAGCAATCCGGCGCTGCCGGTGAAAGCCAGGCCAGAGGTCGACAAGGCCATCAGGACCAGCCCCATCGCGTAGAGCAGACCGCCGATGATCAAGACCCGGAACGGTCCGAAGCGGTCGGCGAACATGCCGGCGGCCGGCCCCGCCAGACCCCAGACAATGTTCTGTATCGCCAGGGCAAAGGCAAAGGTTTCGCGGGTCCAGCCGCGGTCCATTGTGATCGGTTGCAGCCACAAGCCGAAGCCATGGCGTATGCCCATCGACAGCGTCACGATCATCGCCCCGCAGAGCAGGACCTGAAACAGAGACAAGGTTTTTCGCGTTTCGGGAAGATTCATCGGAAGAATATAGGGCAAGGCGGATCAATGCGCTGTCGCATGGGTAATTGCCGCCTGCGTCAGCGGCTCAATACCCGGCCCTGCTTGACTCTGAGCTGGATCCCGGCCAGCGCGTCCAGGTTCTGTAGCGGATTGTCGGCCAGCAGCAGAAAACTCGCTTCGCAACCGTTGTCGAAACATCCCAGGCGACGTTTTGGAAAGAGCGTGCGCGGCGTATCGATGCTGGCGATGCGCAGCAGCGCGGCCCGCTCAAAGACACCGAGCGCATCGAGACTACGCAGTTCGGCCAGCGAGTTCGAGGTGAAATCGTCTGAACCCAGCAGTAAGGGCACACCGGCAGTCAGCAGCAGGCGCAGGTTCTCGACCTGCAGCTTGCGCACGGCGGCCAGGCGCTCGGGCGGCATGCGGAACAGCGCTGTTGCGGCAGTTGCGGTGATCACGCTGATCTTGCGTTTGCCAGCTTCAGCAGCGACCTCGGGGCTGACCCGGTACGTTTCGGCACTGCTGCCTTCGTGGAAAAAATAGCCTGGCAGATGGGCAATCCAGTCGACGCCGGCCTGCACCGATAGCGCAAAGTCAGCTGCCGTCTCGATATGGGCGATGACCCGCAATTTGTCCTGGTGAGCGCGTCTGACGATCAGCGCCGGCAACTCGGGCTTGAGCCCCAGGCGGCCTTGCTGCCGGGGGTCAGCGCGCAGATCCGGGCTTTCAACGCGGCTCAGCATCAGCGTGACAAGATCGGTTTTGCGGCTTGTCACGAGCGGCCATTTCTGGGCGATTTGCTCGGCCTGGTCGATGATCAACACCGCCTTGTCGGCGAAGTCCTCAAGCTTTGGTTTGGCTGCTGTCGGGTCATCGCTCGGCTCCATCAACTGGGCCAGTGGCAGGCCGTCGGACGAGGTGATGCATGCGGTGGTGAACAGCACATCGGGCGTGGCCGGCTGGCTGGCCAACGGCCGCACAGCGGCCACTGCAGTCGGCTCGCCGCATTGCATCGCCGCATAGAACACGCCGTCGTTCAGGTAGCTGCTGGCAAAGCGCGAAAAGCCCCAACTGTTCTGCAAATTGTGGTTGTTCGCCTCGGCCAGCGGCGGGATCAGGAACTGGCCTTTCAGGTCCATGCGGCGCTGCGCGCGCTTGATTT
Source organism: uncultured Burkholderiales bacterium (assembly GCA_903820745.1). Classification (GTDB taxonomy): domain Bacteria; phylum Pseudomonadota; class Gammaproteobacteria; order Burkholderiales; family Burkholderiaceae_C; genus Paucibacter_A. The sequence goes on along the minus strand of CAIJIT010000318.1, from coordinate 85,867 downwards.
TCTGGCTGGTGAAGCGCCCGTCCTTGACGTACAGAGTGCCGCGTTTGAAATTCTGGCCGTCGAACCAGCGGGCGTTCTTCAACTCCATCGTGACTGCAGGGCCGGCGCCGAAGTTGTCGTTGTCAGGTTTGCCCAGGCAGGGTCCGGCCAGCAAGACTGAGAAAAGCAAAAGAATGGGGTGCAATCGCATAAGGACGTCATGCTAGCGGGCTTTGCTGCGGGCGGACCATAGAATCTGCCCCCATGGCCAGTAAACCACCCTCACAAACACAATCTTTGGCGCCAGGCAGTTACGGCGAAGGCTCGATTCGGGTGCTCAAGGGCCTGGAGCCGGTCAAGCAGCGCCCCGGCATGTACACCCGCACCGGCAACCCGCTGCACACGATCCAGGAGGTCATCGACAACGCTGCCGACGAGGCTCTGGCCGGTTTTGGCAAGAAAATCGACCTGATCCAACATGGCGACGGCTCGGTCACGGTCTCTGACGATGGCCGCGGCATCCCCTTCGGCCTGCATCCCGAAGAAGGCGTTTCGGTGGTCGAGATCGTCTTCACCCGCTTGCATGCCGGGGGCAAGTTCGACAAGGGTTCGGGCGGCGCCTACAGCTTTTCAGGTGGTTTGCATGGCGTGGGCGTCAGCGTCACCAATGCGCTGGCCAAACGGCTTGAAGTAACGGTCTGGCGCGACGGGCAGGTTGCCAGCCTGGCGTTCGAAGGCGGCGATGTGGTCGAACCGGTCAGCATCCGCCGGGCCGAGCGCGGCGAGCGCAAGCAGGGCACCAGCGTGCGCGTCTGGCCTGACGCAAAATATTTTGAAAGCGCCGAACTGCCCAAGGGCGAGTTGCTGCACCTGTTGCGCAGCAAGGCGGTGCTGATGCCGGGCGTCACGGTGACGCTGAAAAACGAGAAGAGCGGCGAACTGCTGACCTGGGTTTATCAAGGCGGTTTGCGCGACTATCTGTTGCAGACCTTGCAGTTTGACGCCTTGATTCCGCTGATCGAAGGTGCGCAATATGCCGGCCGCGCCGAAACCGAAAATTTTGCTGAAGGCGAGGGTGCCGCCTGGGTGCTGGCCTTCACCGAAGAAGGCTCGCCGGTGCGCGAAAGCTATGTCAACCTGATCCCGACAGTGGCCGGAGGTACGCATGAATCCGGGCTCAAGGACGGGCTGTTCGGAGCGATCAAGGGCTTCATCGAAATGCACAGCCTGCTGCCCAAAGGCGTCAAGCTGATGCCGGATGATGTCTTTTCGCGTGCCAATTTCGTGCTGTCAGCCAAGGTGCTGGATCCCCAGTTCCAGGGTCAGACCAAGGAGCGTTTGAACAGCCGCGATGCCCTGCGTTTGGTGTCGAGCTATGTGAAACCGAACCTTGAGCTCTGGCTGAACCAGCATGTCGAGCATGGCAAGAAGCTCGCTGAGTTGGTGATCAAACAGGCGCAGACCCGCCAGCGTGCTTCGCAGAAGGTTGAAAAACGCAAAGGCTCGGGCGTGGCGGTGCTGCCTGGCAAGCTGACCGATTGCGAGAGTCGCGACATCCTGCACAACGAGATCTTCCTGGTCGAAGGCGACTCGGCTGGCGGTTCGGCCAAGATGGGCAGGAACAAGGAAACCCAGGCGATCCTGCCGCTGCGCGGAAAGGTGCTCAACACGTGGGAAGTCGAGCGCGACCGGCTGTTTGCCAACAATGAAATCCACGACATCTCGGTGGCGCTGGGGGTCGATCCGCATGGCAAGAATGACAGTCCCGACCTGAGCGGCCTGCGTTACGGCAAGGTCTGCATCCTGTCCGACGCTGATGTCGACGGCTCGCATATCCAGGTGCTGCTGCTGACCTTGTTTTTCCGCCATTTCCCCAAGCTGGTCGAGACCGGCCATGTCTATGTGGCGCGGCCGCCGCTGTACCGGGTCGATGCACCGGCGCGCGGCAAGAAGCCGCCAGCGAAGATTTATGCACTCGACGAAGGCGAGCTCGGCGCGACATTGGACAAGCTGCGCAAGGAAGGCGCGCGCGATGGCAGCTGGAGCATCAGCCGCTTCAAAGGTCTGGGCGAGATGAGTGCCTTGCAGTTGTGGGATACGACGCTGAACCCCGAGACTCGCCGGCTCAGCCGCATTGTTTATGGTCAGCTCGATCTCGGCCAGACCGAAACGGCGATCAACAAGTTGATGGGCAAGGGCGAGGCCGCATCCCGGCGCGAACTGATGGAAATCCACGGCGATTCGGTCGAGGTCGATGTATGACCGCGCGCCAAATCAAGCCTGAGCAGAACAGAACATGAACCAGACCACGATCGATTTTGATCCGCCCCCCGAACCGGCTGCTGACGATGGTGATGCGCTGACGCTGGCGCATTACGCCGAGCGTGCTTACCTCGAATATGCGCTGTCGGTTGTCAAGGGTCGGGCCCTGCCCGATGTCTGCGATGGCCAGAAGCCGGTGCAACGCCGCATCCTCTACTCGATGGAGCGGATGGGCCTGGCTTTCAGCGGCAGCAGCGGCCCCAAACCGGTCAAAGGTGCGCGTGTCGTCGGTGATGTGCTCGGCCGCTTTCATCCGCATGGCGACCAGTCGGTCTACGACGCGCTGGTCAGGATGGCGCAGGACTTCTCGCAGCGCTATCCGCTGATCGACGGCCAGGGCAATTTCGGCAGCCGCGATGGCGATGGCGCAGCGGCGATGCGTTATACCGAGGCCAGGTTGGCGCCGATTGCGCGGCTCTTGCTTGACGAGATCGACGAAGGCACGGTCGAGTTCACGCCGAACTACGACGGCTCAACCCAGGAGCCGCGGCAGCTGCCGGCACGCCTGCCCTTTGTGCTGTTGAACGGCGCCAGCGGCATTGCCGTCGGCATGGCCACCGAGGTGCCGAGTCACAATTTGCGCGAGGTCGCTGCAGCGGCTGTGGCAATGCTGAAACATCCGAGCTTGAGCGACGACGAGTTGTTCGAGCTGTTGCCAGGGCCTGACTATCCAGGGGGCGGTCAGCTGATCAGCCCGGCCGAAGATATTCGCGCTGCGTACCTGACCGGCCGCGGCAGCATGAAATTGCGCGCCCGCTGGAAGATCGAAGAGCTGGCGCGTGGTCAATGGCAGCTGGTCGTCACCGAACTGCCGCATGGTTGCAGCAGTCAGCGTGTGCTGGAAGAGATCGACGAGCTGTCCAACCCCAAGGTCAAGACCGGCAAGAAAGCCCTGAGCCAGGAACAGATGCTGCTGAAGGCCGGCTTGCTGGCGGTGCTTGACTGCGTGCGCGACGAGTCGAACAAGGACGCTGCGGTGCGGTTGGTGTTCGAGCCCAAGAGCCGCGCGGTCGAGCAACAGGACCTGATCTCGGTGCTGCTGGCCCAGACCAGCCTGGAGACTTCGGCTTCGGTCAACCTGACGATGATCGGCGCCGATGGGCGGCCGACGCTGAAAAGCCTGCGCCAGATCATCAATGAATGGCTCGGCTACCGGCAGCAGACGGTGCAGCGCCGTACCCAGCATCGGCTGACCCGGGTGCTTGACCGCATCCATGTGCTCGAAGGCCGCTATTTGGTGCTGTTGAACATCGACGAGGTGATCCGCATCATCCGCAATGCCGACGAGCCCAAACCCGCGCTGATCGAACGCTTCAATCTGAGCGACCGGCAGGCCGAGGATATTCTGGAAATCCGCCTGCGCCAACTCGCCAGGCTCGAGGCGATCAAGATCGAACAGGAACTCAAATCGCTGCGCGAAGAACAGACCCGTTTGGCTGCAATCCTCGGCGATGCAGCGGTGCTGAAGCGGCTGGTAGGGAAGGAAATCGAGGCCGATGCCAAGCAATATGGCGACGCCAGGCGTACGCTGATCCAGACCGAGAAGCGCGCGACGACCGAAGTGAAGATCGTCGACGAGGCGGTCACCGTCGTCGTCAGCGCCAAGGGCTGGGTGCGGGCCTTGAAAGGCCATGAACTCGACAAGGCGACGCTGGCCTTCAAGTCGGGCGACCAGCTTTACGGCACATTTGCCTGCCGCAGCGTCGACCCGCTGATCATCTTCGGCGGCAATGGACGGGTCTATTCCGTGCCGGTGGCCTTGCTGCCCGGAGGGCGCGGCGATGGCCAGCCGATCACGACCATGATCGAGCTTGAGGCGGGCAGCCAGATCGCGCATTTCCATGCCGGCAGCGCGCAACAGCGCCTGGTGCTCGCAGGCAGCGGTGGCTATGGACTGATCGCTCAGGTCGGTGACCTGGTCGGCAGACAAAAGGCCGGCAAGACCTTCCTCACTCTGGAAGGCGAGGAGCAAGCCCTGGCGCCGGCGCCGGCACCGGAACATGCTTCAGCGCAATTGGCCTGTTTGTCATCGGCGGGCCGATTGCTGACCTATCCGCTCGATGAGCTCAAGCATCAACCGAAAGGCGGCCGTGGTCTGACCTTGATTGATCTCGACAAGGGCGAGACCTTGCTCAGCGCGGCGGCCTTCAGCCAGGCCCTGCGGGTGATCGGCAGCGGCCGTGGCGCCAAGCCCAAGGATGAGTTGTTCAAGGGCGCGGCGCTGGCCAGTTATGCCGGTCGGCGTGCGCGCAAAGGCCGTCAAGTCGAGGGTATGCAGAAGGTCTTCAAGTTGCTGGCACCCTGAAGAATGCCGGAAAGGTGGCGGCCCGGGGCCTAGATTGAACAGGGGGGCGATCAAGGTTTAAAGGTCAGGGTCATGGAGACTCGAGGACGCTGGATGGCAAGTTGCTGCGCCTCTCAACCTCTCCCGGACGCCTGACCATGATGAAACTTGAATCGATTGCTGCCGCTGCCTGGTTGGGTGGACTTTGTTTGGTGTCTAGTGCAGCGACCTGTGACCTTGTCACCCTGAGCTCGGCAGCCTTTGAGAACAAGACAGTGCTTACTTCGAGTTACCTTGCAAATAATGTGCTGGACGATGGGTTGAGCTTCATCATCGACACCTGTTCAAGCGTGTCCGTCAACGCATTGCAGGCCTCCGCTATTCCGGCGTTAGCCGTCAGCAATTTTTCCGGGGTGATACAAGACATCAGCAATGGCGCAATCGACACTTTGACCTTCCCACATAACAGCGGTTTCCTGACCCTGTTGAGCTGGAAGGGCGTGCTGAATAGCGGCGACTTTAAAAGCGATCTCACCGGCAAAGTCAAACTCGACCATACGACGTATCCGGGTACTGTCTCAGGATCTCCTGCTCCCGAATCCGAATCCGAATCTGAGTCCGAATCCGAGACTTATGCGATGCTGTTGGCAGGTCTGGGCGTGGTCGGCTTTGTGGCGCGACGCCGCAGGCCCGGTTCACAGCCTTGACAGGGTGAACGGCCAGCGGGTCATGCGCGCTTCTCTATTGCGCGCTCAGATTCTCGCCATCGCCGCTGCGCATTCAGGCACCAGCGCTGGTCCCTTGTAGATCAACCCGGTGTAGATCTGCACCAGGTCGGCGCCGGCCTGCAACTTGGTTCTTGCATCGGCGCCGCTGAGCACGCCGCCGACACCGATGATCGGGTAGTTGGCGCCCAGGGCTGAGCGCAGCAACCGGATCACCTTGTTGCTGGCCTCGAACACAGGCCGGCCCGACAGGCCGCCGGTTTCCTCGGCATGTCGCAGGCCTTTTACGGCATCGCGTGCAATCGTCGTGTTGGTGGCGATCACGCCGTCGATGCCATTGGCCTGCAGCGTCCTGGCAATCACGGCGATTTGCGCTTCGTCGAGGTCAGGGGCGATTTTCACCAGCATCGGTACCTGGCGCTTGGCCGCCGTTTCAAGCTTCAGCTTGCGTTCTTGCAAGCTCGAGAGCAGGGCATCGAGCGCTGCATCGCTCTGCAATTCGCGCAGGTTCTTGGTGTTCGGGCTGGAGATATTGACCGCGATGTAGTCGGCATGGGGAAATACCCCTTCGAGCGCGAGCAGGTAATCGTCGGCTGCCCGCTCGATCGGCGTGACTGCGTTCTTGCCGATGTTCAGGCCGACGATCCCTCCTTTGGCGCGGAAGGTCCCGGCCCGCTGCACATTGGTCAGGAAAGACGCCAGGCCCTCATTGTTGAAGCCCAAACGGTTGATCAAGGCTTCTGCTTCGGTCAAGCGGAACATTCGCGGCTTGTCGTTGCCCGGCTGCGCTTTGGGTGTCACCGTACCGACTTCGATGAAGCCAAAACCCATGGCGCCGAGTCCGTCGATGCAGCGGCCGTTCTTGTCCAGCCCAGCGGCCAGGCCGATCCGGTTGGGAAACCTCAGTCCGGCCAGCAGCAGGGGGTCATCGACCCGCTTTTGCGCCCACAGGCATTGCGCGGGCGTGTTCTGCAAGCGCGCCAGCGTATGCAAAGTCAGCTCATGGGCTTGCTCGGGGTCGATGCCGAACAAGAAAGGTCGGGTCAGGGCGTAGGGGATCAACTGCATCGTGGGATTGTCTCATCGGCCCCGGCAGCATAGATAATCGAAAGCATGACAACATTTGAAAACAGGCTCGACTTCGAGATCGGTTCCCGCGATGCCACGCGCGACGCCACCCGCACCGATGACACCAGAATCCAGGCGGTTCGCCCGCTGATCTCGCCGGCCTTGTTGCTTGACGAGCAACCGGCTTCCGATGCGGCGCTTGAAATGGTCGAGAACGCGCGAACCGGCATCAGTGCGATCCTGCAGGGGCGCCACGACCGCCTGCTGGTCGTCGTCGGCCCCTGCTCGATCCACGATCATGACCAGGCGCTGGAATATGCCGGGCTGCTGAAGGCGCTGGCCGACGAGTTGCAGCAGGATCTGTTGATCGTGATGCGGGTCTACTTCGAAAAGCCGCGCACCACGGTCGGCTGGAAAGGCTACATCAACGACCCGAAGCTCGACGGCAGCTTCCACATGAACGAGGGCTTGCGCTTGGCGCGTCAGTTGCTGATCGACATCAGCGCGCTGGGCTTGCCGGCTGGCACCGAATTCCTCGACCTGCTGTCGCCACAATATATTTCCGACCTGATCGCCTGGGGTGCGATCGGCGCGCGCACGACCGAAAGCCAGAGCCATCGTCAGCTCGCTTCGGGCATGTCCTGTCCGGTCGGGTTCAAGAACGGCACCGATGGCGGCATCAAGGTCGCCAGTGATGCAGTCCTGGCAGCGCAGGCTCCGCATGCTTTCATCGGCATGACCAAGATGGGGCTGGCGGCGATTTTCGAGACCCGCGGCAATGCTGATTGCCACATCATCCTGCGCGGCGGCAAAGCGACCAATTACGACGCGGCCTCGGTGGCTGCGGCCTGCGATGTGCTGCGCGGCGCCGGCTTGCGCGAGCAGGTGATGATCGATTTTTCACATGCCAATTCGAGCAAGAAGTACGAGCGCCAGGTCGATGTCAGCCATGACGTCGCGGAGCAGATCGCCGCCGGCGATGCGCGCATCACCGGTGTGATGATCGAAAGTCATTTGCAGCCGGGCAGGCAGGATCTGGCGCCGGGGCAGTCGAAGTCCGATCTCAAGCAGGGTGTCTCGATCACTGACGCCTGCCTTGGCTGGGCCCAGACCGAGCCGCTGCTGCGCGAGCTCGCAGCCGCCGTCCGCAACAGAAGAAATCTCCTTTGATATGACCCAAGACGAACTGAAGACCCTGGTCGGCCAAGCGGCGCTCCACTATGTCGTTCCTGGCAGCATCGTCGGCGTTGGCACCGGCTCCACCGTCGATAAATTCATCGATGCGCTGGCCGCCAGCGGCATTGCTATCAAGGGGGCGGTGTCGAGCTCGCTGCGCAGCACCGAGCGGCTGCAAGCGCTGGGCATCACCGTGCTGGATGCCGGCGAGGTTCAAAGCCTGCCGGTCTATATCGACGGCGCTGATGAGATCGACCACGCCGGCCACATGATCAAGGGCGGCGGTGCTGCCCTGACGCGCGAGAAGATCGTCGCCGACCTGGCTGATCGATTCATCTGCATTGCCGATGAATCGAAGCTGGTCAGCCTGCTGGGTAAATTCCCCTTGCCGGTCGAAGTGATCCCGATGGCTGCGGCGCAGATCGCGCGCCGCTTCGAGGCCATCGGCGCCCGGGCTGTTCTGCGCGCCGGTTGCATCACCGACAACGGTTGCCAGATCCTCGATGTGCATGGCTTGCAGATCGCCGAGCCGATCGCTTTCGAGACCGACGTCAATCAATGGCCAGGCGTCGTGACCGTCGGCCTGTTCGCCCGCAAACCCGCCTCGGTCTGCCTGCTCGGCACGGCCGAGGGTGTGAAGACAATCAGCTTTTAGGTTGGCGTGCTGCGCGCACGGCAAAGCGCGCCGGGTCGATTGCGTCGAGCAGGCAGGCTTCCAGCGGCACCGGCGCGCCGGTGACCTGTGCCGTCATCACCTCGGCGCAAAGCGCTGCCCAGCTGATGCCGCGCGACCCCATGCCCATGCAGATCGCCAGGCCCGGCTGACGCGGGATGAAACGGGTCTGGTCCTGCCGCCCGCTCAAGCCAGCGATCGGCAGTCCGCCGACGATGGGCAGTCGGTCGCTGGTGGCCAGACGCCAGCCAACGCGGCCGGCCAGTTCCGCCGCGGGTATCGCCTCAAGATGGGCCAGCTGCGCCCATTGGGCCAAATTGTGCTGATGGTCGGCTTCACGCAAGCTCGCGTCCATGTCCTCTTCCTGGCTGGTCGCGCCGCACCAGAGTCCTTGCTGGCCGTCAGCAATCGCATAGCCGATGCCGGCCACCGGCAACCTGGGCCGAGGCTCGGCCTTCTCGATATGGCTGAGCTGGCCGCGCAGCCTCAGCAGCGGCAAGGCCGGGGCCAGGTCATGCAGCAGGTTCATCGCTTGATGGCCGCCTGCCAGCACCAGCAGTGGCGCCTCGTCCAGCAAGCTGCCTTGCGCATCCAGCGCTTGCCAATGTTCGCCCGCTCGGTGGATGCTGGCGACATGGCAGTTCAATTGCGTCTGCGTGTGCGCCTGCGCCGCTGCGAGCATGGCCGTGGCATAAGCCACGGGCGGTAGCGCACCGCCGCCGGGGTAGAGCCAGGCCGGTTGCTGCAGGTCGAGCCCGCTGGCTTGCGAGGCCGCTGCGGCGTCGAGCGCCTGCACATAGTCGCAAGGCAGGCGTTGATTGGCGATCAAGGCCTGCATTTGCACCAGGCTGAGTTTCAGCTCGAGTCGTAGCAGACCGGCTTGGCGCCAGGGTAGGGCCGGCAGCGCGTCGAGCCAAGATGTTGTCTGCAGTGCCGCTGCGCGGTTGAAACGAGCATGCAGTCCGTCGTCGGGGTTCAGCGTACCGTGGAACAAGCCGCCCGGATTGCCCGAACTGGCTTGCGCCACACCGGGCAGCGAATCGATGACCCGGCTGGCAATGCCTTGTTTTGCCAGCGCCCAGGCGCAAGCGGCGCCGGCCAGACCGGCGCCGATGATCAGGGCCTGACGCGCGTGGGGCGCCAAGGGCAATCGTCCGGCGGGTTGATGCAGCTTGTGGCGCGGCGCAAAGCGCGCCACGCACATACCGCCTTTGTTGGCAAAGCCGCGTTGCCGCTCGCAGGCAAAACCGGCTGCAGCCAGGCCAGCGCGCAGGGCCGGTGCGACGCTCCAGGTTGCGGCGGTTGCACCATCAGCGGCATGCCTGGCCAGCGCTTTGAGCAGATGCTTGTCCCACATCGCCGGATTGCTGGCCGGGTTGAAGCCGTCCAGGAAAAAAGCGTCGACTCCGGCCACCAGTTCCCGCAGCCAGTCATGCGCATCACCCAGACACAGCAGCAGCAGCACGCGGTCGTCGGCAAAGCTCAAACGGTGCAGATTCGGCGTCAACGGTGGCCAGGCGGCAACCAGTTGATCGGCCAGATCAGCCAGGACCGAATGCCGCTGCGCTTGCTGCAAGTCTTGTTTGCGCAACGGGTGCTTTTCGACGCTGATGAAAACCAGTTGCTGACAGCGCTGCGGATCCTGTCGCCAAGCGTCCCAGCAGGCGAGGAAGTTGTTGCCGAGGCCGAAACCGGTCTCCAGGATGGTGAAGCGCTCGCGCTGCGCCCAGCGCCGGGGCAGGTCATTGCCGCCCAGAAAGACATGGCGTGCCTGCTCGATGGCGCCGGCGCGGCTGTGATAAACGTCCCTGAATGCAGGGGCGGTGGGGGCTGCAGGGTCGGAGAAGTCGACTTCGGCCGGGACGATCGGATGGGTTTTCATTCCCGGGCGAGTATGCCCCCGGCCAAGGCTCAGCAGTCGACTGTCTCGCCATGTTGGGGCACGCGCACGCGCCAGCCGAGTTCATCCTGGATGCGACTGCGCAGCGCGTCGCTGGCCTCGGGTTCACCGTGGATGACATAAACCTGTGAAGGCGCCTGCTTGAAGCCGCGCAGCCAGGCCATCAACCCTTCGGCATCGGCATGGCCCGAGAAGCCTTCCAGATGACTGACCTCGGCATTGACCGGGACGAAATGACCATGCAGCTTGACTTCGCGCGCGCCGCCGACCATCTTGGCGCCGCGGCTTCCTGTCACCTGGAAACCTGGGAAGGCAATATGGTGGCGGGCTTGCGGCGCCATCGTCTCCAGATGGTTGAGAACGCGGCCACCGGTGGCCATGCCGCTGGCCGAGATCACGATCGAAGGTCGACTGTGAGGCCCGGCCAGGTTGGCAGCCAGCTTCACCGATTCAGCCTGCTTGGTCACGAGGTGAACGCCATCGCAAAGACCAGCGGCGTCTGAAGCAGGGATGCGCAGCAGTTTCTTGTGGCGGATCGTCAGTTCGGTCGCGGCCGCGGCCATCGGGCTGTCCAGATAGATCGGCAGGTCCTGTGGCAGGTCGCCCGCCTGGCGCAGCCTTTGCAGGACCAGCAGCAGCGCCTGGGCGCGACCGACGGCAAAGCTGGGCAGCAGCAGACTGCCGCCGCGCTTGATGGTGTCGCGCAGGATCTGCGCCAGCTTGGCTTGCACATCCTCTGGCGGGTGCAGGCGGTTGCCATAAGTGGACTCGACCAGCAGGATGTCGGCTTCTTCAAGCCTTTGCGGCGGCGGCATCAGCAGGTCATTGTTGCGGCCGACATCGCCAGAAAATACCAGTGTCTTGCCTTCGGTCACCACCGTGATCGCACAGGCGCCGAGCAGATGGCCGATCGGTGTGAAGCGGATCGATGCGCTTCCGAGTTGCAAACGACCATCGCGTGGCAGTCCGACGAAATGGGTCAGGGCTTTCTTCACGTCGTTGACCGTGTACAGCGGTAGCGCCTTGGCATGTTTGCTGGTGCCATAGCGGTTCGCGCGGCGTGCGTCTTCTTCCTGCAGATGCGCGCTGTCGAGCAGCAGCACTTCGCAAAGGTCCCGGGTCGCACCGCTCGAAAAAATCTGGCCGTTGAAACCCTGGCGCCGCAAGGCCGGGATATAGCCGCTGTGGTCCAGATGCGCATGTGACAGCAGGACTGCATCGATACTCGCAGCGGCTGCGCCCAAGCCGGCCCAGTTGCGCTCACGCAGGGCTTTGTAGCCCTGGAACAGGCCGCAATCGAGCAGGATCCGTTGCTCGCCCAGATCGAGCAGATGGCGTGAACCGGTGACTGAATCGGCTGCGCCGAGAAAGGTGATCTTCATGCCGGCCCCTGCATCGTTGATGCGAGGATTGCAGCACCGGCGGTATGGGCAAGGCATGACTCAGCGCAAGTTGCGCGGGGCCGAAATGCAAAAAGCCCGATCAATGCGACCGGGCTTTTTATCGGGTAAAGCTGACTTCAGCGTTTGGGCGGACCGGAGCGAGGAGGCGGGCGTCCACCGCCGCCGGCCGGCCGCGGGGCGCCGGGACGCGCCGCATGGCTCGACGGACGGCCATTGCGATCACCGCCACCGCCACCGTCACGTGAGCCTGCGCCTGGCGCACCGCGCGGGGCCGATCGACCGCCACCACCGCCGCCGCCGCCGCCGCCGCCGCGCGAATTGCCACGGCCACCGCCGCCGCCGGAGCGACTGCCATTGTTGTTGAGGATCATCCGGCCGAGCACGATAGGCTCGGGCTTTTCGCTCGGGTCAGGTGCAAAACCGGGGATGATTTCCTTCGGGATTTCGCGCTTGATCAGTTTTTCGATTTCACGCAGGAAGCCGTTCTCGTCGACGCAGACCAGCGATACCGCCACGCCCTCGGCGCCGGCACGACCGGTGCGGCCGATGCGGTGGACATAGTCTTCCGACACATTGGGCAGCTCGAAGTTGACGACATGGGGCAGTTGGTCGATGTCGATGCCGCGCGCAGCGATGTCTGTTGCCACCAGCACCTGCAGGTCACCGGTCTTGAACTCGGCCAAGGCCTTGGTGCGTGCACCCTGGCTCTTGTTGCCGTGGATCGCCATGGCACTGATGCCCTGGTCGTTCAGATAGTCAGTCAGGCGGTTGGCGCCATGCTTCATGCGGGTGAAAACCAGCACCTGATGCCAGTTACCCTGCTTGATCAGATGGGCTAGCAATTCCTTCTTGCGTTCACGGCCCACCGGATGAACTTTTTGCTCGATCGTCTCGGCAGTCTGGTTGCGGCGCGCGACTTCGATCAGGGCCGGCTGGTTCAGCAGGCGATCGGCCAGGTTCTTGATCTCGTCGCTGAATGTGGCCGAGAACAGCAAGCATTGTTTTTTCGCCGGCAACATCGCCAGCACTTTCTTGATGTCGTGCACGAAGCCCATATCGAGCATGCGGTCGGCTTCGTCGAGCACCAGGATCTGTACCTGGCTCAAGTCCAGCGTGCCTTGCTGCGCATGGTCGAGCAAGCGCCCCGGGGTAGCCACGAGAATGTCGACGCCGTCGCGCAGACGGTTGATCTGCGGTTGCATGCCGACGCCGCCAAACATCACCATGCTGGTCAGGGGCAGGTATTTACCGTAAGTCTTGACGCTTTCCTCGACTTGAGCTGCGAGCTCGCGGGTCGGTGTCAGCACCAACGCGCGGATGGCGGGCTTGCCGCGCTTGTTGGTGGCGGGTGCGCCCAGGCTCAGTCTTTGCAGCATCGGCAGCGTGAAGCCGGCGGTCTTGCCGGTGCCGGTCTGTGCGCCGGCGAGCAGGTCGCCGCCTTGCAACACGGCGGGAATCGCCTGCAGCTGGATCGGTGTCGGAGTCGTGTAGCCAGCGTCGGTGATGGCCTTCAGGAGAGGCAGGGCAAGGCCCAGGGATTCAAATGTCATTGCTTGCTTATGGCGCACGGTGCCCTGGATGCCGGCCGGCGCTGCATGGGCAGCGCCAGTCTTGGGGCCTGCGGTAGGAACGTGCTTGAGCTGAAAGGAGGAGCTGCGACAAGACTGGTAGCCGCAGCTTAGCCTCTGATTGTAGCCGGATGGGCGAAAACGCGAGGGAAAACCCGCTGTTCCTCGCTCTAGGCGCGGTGTGGGTCGTCGCTGACAGCTGAGCAAAAGATCCCCCTGGCTGAAACTGCGACAATTGCGGGTTGAACGCCTTGCTTGTCAGGGCGCAAGCCTCAGCAGCCAATCGTCAGCAAATTCAGGAAGCCCCCATGGCGCAATATGTCTTTTCAATGAACCGTGTTACCAAGACGGTGCCGCCCAAACGCCAGATCTTGCGCAATGTGTCGCTGTCTTTTTTCCCCGGCGCCAAGATCGGTGTGCTCGGCGTCAACGGTTCGGGCAAGTCGAGCCTGCTGAAGATCATGGCCGGCGTTGACAAGGATATCGAAGGTGAAGCGATTGCGATGCCGGGCCTGAAGATCGGTTATCTGGAGCAAGAACCGAAGCTGAACCCCGACCAATCGGTGCGCGAAGCGGTCGAAGAAGGCATCGGCGGTGTGCTGGCTGCTAAAAAGCGACTCGATGAGGTCTATGCGGCCTATGCCGATGAAGATGCTGATTTCGATGCGCTCGCCGCCGAACAGGGCGAGCTCGAGTCGATCATTGCGGCAGCCGGCAGCGAAAACACCGACCTCCAGCTTGAAATGGCGGCTGACGCCTTGAACCTGCCGCCCTGGGATGCGCGCATCGGGCTGCTTTCGGGCGGCGAAAAGCGCCGCGTCGCGCTGTGCCGTTTGTTGCTTTCCAATCCTGACATGCTGCTGCTTGACGAGCCGACCAATCACCTGGATGCCGAATCGGTCGACTGGCTGGAGCAGTTCCTCAGCCGTTTCCCTGGCACCGTCGTCGCGATCACCCATGATCGCTACTTTCTCGACAACGCCGCCGAATGGATTCTTGAACTCGACCGCGGCGCTGGCATTCCCTGGAAGGGCAATTATTCTGACTGGCTGGAACAGAAAGAACGCCGCCTCGAGCAGGAGCAAAAAGGCGAGGAATCACGTGCCAAGGCGATGAAAAAGGAACTCGAATGGGTTCGGTCCAATGCCAAAGGGCGCCAGAGCAAGAGCAAGGCGCGTCTGGCCCGCTTTGAAGAGCTGTCGGATGTCGATTACCAGAAGCGCAATGAAACCAACGAGATCTTCATCCCGGTGGCTGAGCGGCTCGGCAACGAAGTGATCGAATTCGAGAATGTGTCGAAGAGCTTTGGCGATCGTCTGCTGATCGACAACCTCAGCTTCAAGGTGCCGGCTGGTGCCATCGTCGGCATCATCGGGCCCAACGGAGCCGGCAAGTCGACGCTGTTCCGCATGATCCAGGGCCAGGAGCAGCCCGATAGCGGCAAGGTCATGATCGGCAAGACGGCGCAACTGGCTTTTGTCGACCAGAGCCGCGAGAGCTTGGCTGACGACAAGACCGTCTGGCAGGATGTCTCGGGCGGCCTCGACAACATCGTCGTCGGCAAATTCATCATGCCCAGCCGCGCCTATCTGGGCCGCTTCAATTTCAAGGGCAATGACCAGCAAAAACTGGTCGGTAATCTGTCGGGAGGTGAGCGCGGCCGGCTGCATCTGGCCAAGACCCTGGCGCAGGGCGGCAATGTGCTGATGCTCGACGAACCGTCAAATGACCTTGATGTGGAAACTCTGCGCGCGCTCGAAGAGGCGATGCTTGAATTTGCCGGTTCGGCCATGGTGATTTCGCATGATCGTTGGTTCCTCGACCGGATTGCCACCCATATCCTGGCCTGCGAAGGTAATTCGCAATGGGTCTTCTTCGACGGCAATTACCATGAGTACGAAGCCGACAAGAAGAAGCGTCTGGGCGAAGAGGGTGCGCGTCCGAAGCGGATGCGCTTCAAGCCGATCAAGTAAACGGAATCGGCAGGGAAGGGTTCAAAGCGAGTTGGCCAGGCCCTGTCTTAACGATTCTTTACGCTTTGAGCATGGGCGAGTAACGAGCAGGCGCGAAGATGGAGCCTTCCAAATATTCCGAGGAAAAATCCCATGAGCAAAGTGAATTTGATCAAGATCTTGAAGACCGGCGCGGTGGTGTCGGTGCTGGCATTCAGCGGCCTGACCGCCATGGCGCAAGGTCATGGCGGCATGCGTGGTGGTCAAGGCGGTCCGGAGATGATGATGGGCGGCAGGATCGAGCATTTGCTTGAGGCCGTCGATGCGACCGATGCCCAACGCGCCCAGATCAAGCAGATCATGCAAGCCGCGCGCGCCGACATGAAGGCCCAGCATCAAGCCGGCAACAAGTTGCGTCAGCAGGGCCTGGCCTTGTTCGCCGCAACGAACATCGACGCCGCTGCGATCGAAGCCTTGCGGGTGCAAATGCAGGCCCAGCATGAGGCGGTCAGCAAGCGCATGAGTCTGGCGATGGTTGAAGTCGCGCGGGTGCTGACACCCGAGCAGCGCGCCAAGTTCGCCGAGCGGATGAAAAAGCGTCAGGCCCGGATGGCCGAGCAGATGCCGCCTCGCCCGGCCAAGAGTGCCAACTGAAGCAGATCCCGGGGCAAGGCCCCCGGGGCCTCGGACCTTGCGTTCGCCCGACCCGGAATCTAGATGAAACTGCTGTTGATTGATGATGACGCAAGGCTGACGGCGATGCTCAGCGAGTACCTGACCGCTGCCGGTTTTGAAGTAGCCACGGCAGGTTCATTGCAGGCGGGACGGCAGTTTCTGGGTGGGGGGGATCCGGATTTGCTGGTGCTCGATCTGATGCTGCCTGATGGTGATGGGCTTGACTTTTGCCGCGAGTTGCGTGCGGACTCGCGGACGCGACGCCTGCCGGTGCTGATGCTGTCAGCGCGCGGTGAGTCAATGGACCGGATCCTTGGCCTCGAACTCGGTGCCGATGATTACCTGGCCAAACCGTTCGAACCAAGGGAGCTACAGGCAAGAATCAAGGCCTTGTTGCGCCGCGCCGAGCCGGCAGCGACCGAAGATGAAGTGCTGCGCTTCGGGCGACTGGAGATCGATCCGGCAGCCAGGCTGGCTAGGCTCGATGGGCAGGCCTGCGACCTGACCGGTCACCAATTCGACCTGCTGGTGGTGTTGGCCCAGAACCCCGGCCGCGTGCTGACTCGCGACCAGATCATGGATTCGCTCAAAGGTCATCCGCTCGACGCATTTGACCGCTCGATCGATGTGCATATCTCGCGCATCCGGTCGGTGATCGAAGACGATATCAAGGCGCCGCGGCGCATTCTGACCGTGCGCGGTGTCGGCTATGTCTTTGCCCGCAAGCAAGATGCCGAGCCGAGTCACTGAGCCCTGCCCGAGGCATTGATGCGCTCACTCTATCTCCGCATCTACCTGACGCTGGTCGTGCTGCTGCTGGCTTTTGCCTTTGGCTCGACCTGGCTGTTCCAGCGCCATATCGAGCAGGAGCGCGGCAATGCCGAATCTCAGGCACCGGAGCGCTTGAATGCGATGGTGCAACTGATTCATCTCGCCTTGCCGCCTGTTAGCGCACCGCGTGCCGAGCAAGCCGCTGCCTTGCGGGACTGGGGCCAGCGGCTGCGCATGGCGATCGCCTTGAACGATGCCGATGGCAAGCGCATCGCGGCCTCCGAAAGGTATGAACAGCGTGAGGCCGAGGCCGGCATGCGAAGCATCCACATGCAGATGGCTGATGGGCGCAGCCTGGCCATGATCCGGTTTCCCAGGCAGCAGCCGGGGTTCGGGCAGCTCTCGTTCGAGGGTGGCCGCGAAGGCGGGCCAACTGGCATGAGGCCCCGCGGCCCCAGGCTTGATGATTCGCCCTGGCAGATGCTGACCGCGCCGCAAAATGGTCAGTGGCTGCTGATATTTCTGGTGTTGCTGTTCCTCGGTGTTGCCGCGGGTGCCTATCCGGTGGTGCGCCGTTTGACGCGGCGACTGGAAGAGTTGAAGCGCGGTGTCGAGCAGTTTGGTGCGGGACGGTTGGCCCATCGGGTCGACCAGAAGGGCAATGACGAGGTGGCGGCGTTGGCCGCCAGCTTCAATTTGGCCGCAGCGCAGATCGAAACGCTGCTGCGCTCGCAGCAGTCGATGCTGGCCAATGCCAGCCATGAATTGCGCTCGCCGCTGGCTCGCTTGAAGATGGCTGTGGCGATGATCGACGCAGCCGGCCCGGCCCAACGTGCCAGACTGGCGACCGAGATCGATACCAACATCGCCGAGCTCGACGCTCTGGTCGAGGAGGTGCTGTTGGCGAGCCGACTGGATTCCGATGCCCAGCTTGCTGCCGAGGAGGTCGACCTGCTCGGCATGGCAGTTGAAGAGGCGGCGCGTGCCGGTGCCGAATTTGAGTCGATGCCAGGGCTGACCCGCATGCATGTCATCGGTGAAGACCGTTTGCTACGGCGTGCCTTGCGCAATCTGCTCGACAACGCCTGCCGCTATGGCGGCAGCCAGGTGCGGCTCGAATTGCAGCTTGTTGGCAGCATGGCTGAGCTGAGGGTTTGCGACCGCGGACCAGGTGTCCCCGCTGCGATGCACGAGCGCATCTTCGATGCATTCTTCCGTTTGCCCGGCCATGCCGAACAGGCGGGTGGCATCGGCCTCGGCCTGAGTCTGGTCCGGCAGATCGCCTTGCGCCATGGCGGGCAGGTACGCTGCGAAGCCCGCCCGGGCGGCGGCAGCATGTTCGTGCTGAGCCTGCCCGCAGGCTGAGCGCAGTCTGTTTATGATCGGATCCGAGCCGCAGTCCGTGCGGCAGGAGGCCGGATATGAACGAAATCCAGAAAAAATACGCGCTCGTCACCGGCGCAGGGTCGGGTGTCGGCCGCGCTGGCGCGCTGGCTTTGATGAATGCCGGCTGGCGCGTTGCCCTGGTTGGGCGGCACATAGAGTCATTGCAACAGACTGCTGCAATGTTCGAAGACCCGGCGCAGGCGCTGGTGCTGGCCGCCGATGTCGGCCGGCCGGCGCAAGTCAGCGCCCTGTTTGAACAGATCAGGGGTGAGTTCGGTCGGCTCGACCTGTTGTTCAACAACGCCGGCATTGCCGCACCGGCGCTGCCGATCGACGAACTGACATTCGAGCAATGGCAGACGGTTGTCGACGTCAACCTGACCGGCAGCTTCCTCTGCGCGCAGGCTGCTTTCAAACTGATGAAGTCGCAGTCACCGAAGGGCGGCCGCATCATCAACAACGGTTCGATCTCGGCGCATGCGCCGCGGCCCTTTTCAGC
The DNA here is from genome assembly GCA_903820745.1 of uncultured Burkholderiales bacterium. Taxonomy (GTDB): domain Bacteria; phylum Pseudomonadota; class Gammaproteobacteria; order Burkholderiales; family Burkholderiaceae_C; genus Paucibacter_A. Next base: position 67,486 of record CAIJIT010000318.1, on the reverse strand, counting down.
CCCTTACACGGCGACCAAACATGCGGTCACCGGCTTGACCAAAGCCTTGTCGCTCGACGGGCGGGAACACAACATCGCCTGTGGTCAGCTCGACCTCGGCAATGCCCTGACCGAGATGGCCATGCCGATGACGCGCGGTGTGCGCCAGGCTGATGGCCGCATCGCGATCGAGGCGACGATGGATGTCGAGCATGCGGCTTCGGCGCTGCTCTATATGGCCGGGCTGCCGCTCGCAGCGAATGTGCAGTTCATGACGGTGATGGCGACCGCCATGCCCTATGTGGGTCGCGGCTGAAAGGTTTTTTTACCAGCGCTTGCTGCTCAACTCGCGCAAGATTTCGCCATAGATCCGGTAGCGCGAGGCGCTGATCTGGCCCTGGTCAACCGCGTCGCGAACACCACAACCCGGTTCATGCTGGTGCGTGCAGTTGTAGAAGCGGCAATGGTCGGCATGGCGCCGCAGGTCGGGCATGAACAGGGGCAGATGCGCCGGCTCGATCTGCTTCAAGCCGAACTCCTGGAAACCGGGCGAGTCGATCAAGGCGGTTTCCCGGTCGGCGTCGAGCCAATACCACTGCGTCGTCGTCGTCGTGTGGCGCCCCGAGTTCAAGGCCTGCGAAATTTCACCGACCTGGGCTTTGGCATCGGGGATCAGCAGGTTGATCAAAGTGCTTTTGCCGGTGCCGCTGGGGCCCAACACAAAAGTGCGCTTGCCGGCCAGCCAGGGCAGCAGCGTCGCGCTCGAGCCCACCGGATCGGTTTTCATCGCCAGTTCCATCATCGGCGCTCCCATGGCGCGGTAAGGCGCCAGGCGTTCGCGCGCCGAGGCAGCGCCGGGCAGGTCGGTCTTGTTCAGGGCGATCGTCGTGGCGATGCCAGCGGCCTCGGCGGCGATCAAGGAACGCGTCAACTGGCTTTCGCTGAACACCGGTTCCACCGCCACCAGCACCAACAACTGGTCGAGGTTAGCGGCAAAGCTCTTGGTCTTCCATTCGTCCTGGCGGAACAGCAGGTTACGCCGTGGCTCAACCGCTTCGATCACGCCCTCGTCCGAGCCGGAGGGTGCCCAGCGCACCTGGTCGCCGACGACACAGTCGCTCTTCTTGCCACGTGGGTGGCAGACCCGTCGCTTGCCATCGCTGTCTTCAACGATGTAATGCCGGCCATGACCGCGCACCACCAGGCCCAGATCGAGCGCATTGAAACGCGTCACGGGCTGGTTTCCGGCAGCGCGCTGACCTGCACGGCGCAGATGAAGTCGTTGAGGGTCAGGCCCTGGGCTGAATGGGTGCTGAAGCTGACTGTGCAAGCGTCATAGCCCAGATGCATTTCGGGGTGGTGGTCCTGCCCATGGGCGACTTCGGCGACCGCGTTGACGAAGGCCATCACCTGGTAGAAGTTGTCGAAGCCAAAGCGCTTGGCGATCGAGCGCTGCTCGGGGTCGACGCTCCAACCAGGAGCTTGCAGCAGCAGCTCGTCGAGTCGGTCCTGGGTCAGGGCTTCGTGCTGCGGCGTGCATTGGGCGAGCAATAGGTTCATAGCAAGGCAGCGATGCGTTCGCTGGCGGGAGGATGTGAATAGTAAAAGCGCGCGTAGACCTTGTCGGGGGTCAGCGTGCCGGCATTGTCTTCATGCAACTTCAGCAAGGCGCTGGCCAGGTCGGCGCCACTGGCGTGGGCGCAAGCATAGGCATCGGCCTGGAACTCGTCGCGGCGCGAAAAATGGCTCGCCAGCGGCGTGAAGAAAAAGAAAAATACCGGCAGCACCAGCATGAACAGCAGCAGGGCCAGCGCATCGTTGGGTGCCGCCATATTCGGTTGCACGCTGAAGGCCAGGTAGAAGCCGGCCTGGGTCGACAACCAGCCCAGGCAGGCGAAACCGCCCAAGCTGATCGCGAACAGCGTCAACATCCGTTTCAGCACATGCTTGTGCTTGAAATGCCCGAGCTCATGGGCCAGCACCGCTTCGACTTCAGGGCCGTTCAAGCGACTCAGCAAAGTGTCGAAAAAGACCACCCGCTTGGACGGGCCGAAGCCGGTGAAGTAAGCATTACCATGGGCCGAGCGGCGGCTGCCGTCCATCACGAACAGGCCTTTGGCGGCAAAGCCGCAGCGCGCCATCAGGCCTTCGACGCGGGCTTTCAGATCGGCGTCGTCAAGCGGCGTGAACTTGTTGAACAGCGGCGCGATCAGCGTCGGGTAGATCAGCAGGATCAGCAGGTTGATTGCAACCCAGGAACTCCAGGCCCAGAGCCACCAATAGGCGCCCGCGGCCCCCATCAACCAGACAATCAGCCCGGCGATCGGCAGGCCCAGCAGCATGCCGACCAACGCGCCTTTGAGCATGTCGAGCGCATACAACTTCAGCGTCATGCGGTTGAAGCCGAATTGCTGCTCGATGCGGAAGATGTTGTAGAGCTCCCAGGGCAGGTCGAGCAGGCTGCCGATCAGCGTGAACGCGGACAGCAGCGACAACTGGTAAGCCATCACGCCGAAACGGGGCAGGACCAGGTCGGACAAGGCCAGATTCAAGGCGTCGAGCCCGCCCAGCAAAGTCCAGCCCAGCAGCAATGAACTGCTGAAGGCCAGGTTCAACTGGCCAAAGCGGCTGCGCACCAGCGTGTAATCGGCGGCCTTCTGGTGTGCCGCCAGTGGCACCTTGGCGGCAAATGCCTCGGGCACAGCTCCGCGGTGCAGGGCGACATGGCGCACCTGGCGACTGCTGAGCCAGAATTTGCACAACACTGAAGCCAGCAGCGCCAAGGCGAAGGCCAGGCTCAAGGCGGTGGACGGGATGGGGGGAAGAATGCTTGCAGACATCAGCGCAGTGTAGGGCTGCGACAATCCGAGCGATTCAATTGCCAAAGAAACTCCCCCTATGAGCATTGCCCCGACGCTGGTCTCGAACGAACATAACCTGATCTGGATCGACCTGGAGATGACCGGCCTCTACCCGGACCGCGACCGCATCATCGAAATCGCCGTCGTCGTCACCGATGCGCAGCTGACGCTGCGGGTCGAAGGTCCGGTGTTTGCGATCCACCAGAGCGATGAAGCGCTGGACAAGATGGACAACTGGAACAAGGGCACGCATGGCAAGAGCGGCTTGATCGATCGGGTCAAGGCCTCAACCATCAGCGAGGACGAAGCGGTTGCGCAGTTGATCGCCTTTCTGAAGGTCTATGTGCCTGCCGGCAAATCGCCGATGTGCGGCAACAGCATCTGCCAGGACCGCCGCTTCATGGCCAACTACATGCCCAAGCTGGAAAGCTTTTTCCATTACCGCAATGTCGATGTCTCGACCTTGAAGGAACTCGCCAGGCGTTGGAAGCCCGCGATCATGGCCGGCTTCAAGAAGCAGCAGGCCCATACCGCACTGGCCGACATCCATGAATCGATCGACGAGATGCTCTATTACCGTGAGCATTTGCTGAGACTTTGAGCCGGAGTGTTTCCTGTTCAACCCGGTCCGGCACAGTTCCCCTACGCCTGGCCGGGATTGGCGCCTAGGCTAGACTGCGGCACCGCCGAATCGACCGACTCCACCGGACGCAATCAATGTCTTCAATCCAAGAATCAGTCCTGCTGCAAGCGCTGCAAACCGTGATCGACCCCAATACCGGGCTTGATTTCGTCAGCACCCGGCAGGTCAGGCAGCTTCGCATCGATGGCGACTCGGTGGCCTTCGAGATCGAACTCGGCTATCCAGGCGCCAGCCAGGTCGCGGAAATCCGCCGCCAGTTGGTGGCCGCAGCGCGCCAGGTGGCCGGCGTTGCCAACGTCAGCGTCAATATCAACAGCAAGATCGTTGCCCATGCGGTGCAGCGCGGCGTGCAACTGCTGCCGGGCGTGAAGAACATCATCGCCGTGGCCTCGGGCAAGGGCGGCGTCGGCAAGAGCACGACGGCGGCCAATCTGGCCCTGGCCCTGGCGGCGGAGGGCGCCAAGGTTGGTGTTCTCGATGCCGACATCTACGGCCCGAGCCAGCCGATGATGCTGGGCATCAGCGGCAAGCCGGAAAGCCATGACGGCAAGCTGATGGAGCCGATGCTCAGCCACGGCCTGCAGATCATGTCGATCGGCTTTTTGATCGAGGAAGATCAGGCGATGATCTGGCGCGGGCCGATGGCCACGCAGGCGCTCGAGCAGTTGCTGCGTCAGACCCATTGGCAGGATCTCGACTACCTGATCGTTGACATGCCGCCTGGCACCGGCGACATCCAGTTGACCCTGTCGCAGCGCGTGCCGGTGACCGGTGCGGTGATCGTCACCACGCCGCAGGACATCGCGCTGATCGACGCCAAGAAGGGCCTGAAGATGTTCGAAAAAGTCGGCGTGCCGATTCTCGGCATCGTCGAGAACATGGCCGTCCATATCTGCACCCAATGCGGCCATGTGGAACATATCTTCGGCGCCGATGGCGGCAAGCAGATGGCGCATCAATATGGCGTCGACTACCTCGGCGCCTTGCCGCTGGCATTGACGATCCGTGAGCAGGCCGATGCCGGCCGGCCCAGCGTGATTGCCGACCCGGACGGCGAGATCGCCTCGCTCTACAAGGCTCTGGCGCGCCGGGTGGCGATCAAGATCGCTGCGCAGGCCAAGGATTATTCGAGCAAGTTCCCGAGCATCTCGATCTCCAAGAACACCTGAGCAATTGGCCATGTCGCTCAGCGAACCGTCGATCATTGCCGCGATCAAGACCGTCATTGATCCAAATACTGGCGAGGATTTCGTCTCGACCCGGCAGCTGAAAAACCTGCGCATCGACGGTGGTGACGTGGCATTCGAGATTGAGCTGCCCTACCCGGCCAAGAGCCAGCTTGCTGCCTTGCGCCGCGCGCTGGTGGCGGCAGTGCGCACCCAGCAGGGCGTCGAAAACGTCCATGCCAGCCTGTCGGTCAAGATCGTCGCCCATGCGGTGCAGCGCGGCGTGCAGTTGCTGTCAGGGGTGAAGAACATCGTTGCGGTGGCCTCGGGCAAGGGCGGCGTCGGCAAGAGCACGACCGCGGTCAACCTGGCCTTGGCGCTGGCGGCTGAAGGCGCTGCGGTCGGTATCCTTGATGCCGACATCTACGGCCCCAGCCAGCCGATGATGATGGGCATCTGCGGCAGGCCCGAATCTGCCGATGGCAGCTTGATGGAACCGATGGAGAACTACGGCGTGTTGGTGATGTCGATCGGTTTCCTCGTCGACGAAGAAGACGCGATGATCTGGCGCGGGCCGATGGCCACGCAGGCGCTAGAGCAGTTGCTGCGCCAGACCCGCTGGGGTCAGCTGGACTATCTGATCATCGACATGCCGCCCGGCACCGGCGACATCCAGTTGACGCTGAGCCAGAAAGTGCCGCTGACCGGCGCGGTGATCGTGACGACGCCGCAGGACATCGCGCTGCTGGATGCCAGGAAGGGCGTGAAGATGTTCGAAAAGGTTGGCGTGCCCATCCTCGGCCTGGTCGAAAACATGGCCGTGCATCGATGCGCCAATTGCGGCCATGTCGAGCATATTTTCGGTGCCGATGGCGGCAAGCGCCTGGCCCGGGACTACGCGATGGATTACCTCGGCGCCTTGCCCCTGCATATGTCGATCCGCGAGCAGGCCGACAGCGGGCGCCCGACCGTGGTCAGCGACCCCGATGGCGAGATTGCCAGTCTGTACAAAAAGGTCGCGCGCCAACTGGCGGTGAAGATTTCGCGTCAGGCCAGCGATTTTTCATCGAAGTTTCCCCGCATCGTTATTTCCAGCGCGACCTGAATGTCTGCTGATCAGCGCCTTGAAATTGCGGGCCGCAGCGGGTTTGACCTGAGTTATGGCAATCGCCGCCAGGTCTAGACTGGCCCCAATGTCCAATCCGCCCAATCCAAGCAGCCAGCCTGCGCAAGCGCGTCCGTCGCTGCATGTCGCGGTCGTGATCGATCGCGAAGCCAATCCGAATCACTGGGAAGCCTGGCGCTTCTGCCTGGTCGATGTGGTCGCGCATGAAGAAGCCTTCGGTACGGCGTCGCGGGTCTTGCGCGACGATGGCCGGGTTCAGCGAAGCTTGCATCCGGACTTCAAGCTCGAGTTGTTTGCCGATGAGGCCGAAGGCTATTACCTCAACCTGAGTTCGGGTGCACCGGTCTGGTTTGTGGTCTGGCGCATTGATGACGAGGATCCCTCGCGGGCCTGGGCCGAGACCGTCAGCCTGTCCTATACCGAAGCCGGTCGCTGGCTCGATGCCCAGGAGCGTGTCGACAACGTGCCGCTGCCATCTGATCTGGTCGAATGGCTGCAGGCTTATACCGACCAGCATTACCGTCCCGAACCAAAGAAGCGCCGGCGCCCGCAGTCGTTTTTGCCGCCCGAAGAAAGGCAATGATGGATCCGGACAAGGACACCGGCTTTCTGGCGCGTTGGGGTCGCCGAAAGGCGCAAGCCCGGGCGGGTGAATTGCCGGCCGAGCCAGCTGCGCCGCTGCCTGTTCTGTCAGCGCAACCGGTGCAGCCATTGGCAGACCCGCCACCAGCGCCGCCAGCTGCGCCGCCGCCGACCCTGGCCGATGTGGCGCAGCTGACGCATGATTCCGATTACTCGCGCTTTGTCGCCGGCGGCGTGGACGAGAGCGTGAAGCGCGCAGCGATGAAAAGGCTTTTCAGCGACCCCCATTTCAACTTGATGGATGGGCTTGATACCTATATCGACGATTACGGCAAGCCCGACCCGATCCCGCTGGCAATGCTGCGGCAGATGAACCAGTCGAGCATGCTGGGTCTGTTTGAAGACGAAGATGAAGAAGAAGCAGCCAGCGCAGATCAAGTTCTGCCAGACCATGCATCGAATCCCGCCAACGAACCCCTGAGCTCAAGCAATGACGACCCTGATCTGCGATTGCAACAAGACGATGCCGCTGGACGGCCCGGCCCTGATCAAGGCGCTCGGCCCTGAGGCCGGCGCGGGCCTGAGTACCGTCCACACCACGCTGTGCCGGCGCGAGGCGGCTGCTTTCCAGCGCGCGGCCAAGAGCGGTGAAGACCTGCTGGTTGCCTGCACCCAGGAAAGCCGGCTGTTCCTGGAGTTGAACCAGCAAGCCCAGGGCGCGCCGGGTCTGGCCGAGCGTCCGATCCGTTTCGTCAATATCCGTGAGACCGGCGGCTGGTCCAAGGACGCCAAGGCGGCCACGCCGAAGATCGCCGCCTTGATCGCGCTGGCGCAGATGCCCGACCCCGAACCGGTGTCAACAGTCAGCTACAAGTCGCAAGGCCGATTGCTCGTGATCGGCGCGCCGGATCGTGCCGAGCGGGCAGCCCAGATGCTGGCCGGCAAGCTCGAGGTGAGCTTGCTGGTGCAGGGCAGCGGGGCGCTGCAGCAGCAAAAAACGCTCGAGGTCAATTCGGGGCAAGTCACGCAGATCAGTGGTTGGCTCGGCAACTTCGAGGTCAGCTGGACGCGCAGCAATCCGATCGATCTTGACCTGTGCACGCGCTGCAATGCCTGCATCGATGCTTGCCCAACCGGCGCGATCGACTTCAGTTACCAGGTCGATCTGGCCAAATGCGGCAGCCACCGCGACTGCGTGAAGGCTTGTGATGCCGCCGCGGCGATCGACTTTACCCGTGAGCCGCAGCAGTTCAGCGAGTCTTTCGATCTGGTGCTCGACCTGCAATCAACGCCTTTCCTGTCGCTGCACCAGCCGCCCCAGGGCTATTTCCATGCGCGGGACGACAGCCAGCTCTCGACTGCGGTGCTGCAACTGGCCGACAGCGTCGGCGAGTTCGAGAAACCCAAGTTCTTCAATTACAAGCAGAAGGTCTGCGCGCATAGCCGCAACGAAAAAATCGGCTGCAACGCCTGTATCGATGTCTGCTCGGCGCGTGCGATCCGCAGCGATGCGTCGCGCAAGGGCAAGGCCGGCGGCGCTACCCTGGCAGGAATCATCGTCGAGCCCCATCTCTGCGTCGGTTGCGGCGCCTGCACGACGGTCTGTCCGAGCGGTGCGATCAGCTACGCGACGCCAGGACCTGCCGAACAGGGCAAGAAGATCCGCACGCTGTTGGCCACTTATCACCGCGCTGGTGGCAAGAATGCCGCGCTGCTGATCCACAGCCAGGGCGCAGGCGCTGCGCTGATTGGCGAGCTTGGCCGCGCTGCGGCTGTCGATGCGGCAAGTCATGGTGTGCCGGCGCGTGTGCTGCCGCTGGAAGTCTGGCATACGGCGTCCTGCGGCATCGATCTGTGGTTGTCCGCGATCGCCTTCGGTGCTGCGCAGGTCTGGGTCTTGATGACGGGCGAGGAGGCGCCTGAATACCGTGCCGCCTTGCGGGAACAAATGGCGCTGGCGCAAGAAATCTTGACCGGACTGGGCTTGCAGGGACAGCATCTGGCCCTGCTCGAGGCCCGCGATGCGCGTGATCTGGCCGAGCTCGATGCGGCCTTGCAGGTCGCGCCGGCGCAAGTGGTGGCTCGCGCAGCCACCTTCACCGTGCAGGCAGACAAGCGTTCCACACTCGATCTGGCAATCGAGCATCTGTCGGCCCAGGCGTTGACGGTGCCGGATGAAATCGCCTTGCCGGCGCAGGGCAGTCCTTTCGGCAGTTTGGTGGTCGATCCTGATCGCTGCTCGATGTGCTTGAGTTGTGTCAGCGCCTGTCCATCAGCGGCCCTGGCCGACAACCCCGAGAAGTTGCAACTGCGCTTCATCGAGAAGAACTGTGTGCAATGCGGCTTGTGCGCGACGACTTGCCCCGAGGGTGCGATCACGCTGCTGCCGCGGCTGTTGCTGGCGGATGGCGGACGGGCCCGCAAACAGCTGCGGGTCCTCAATGAAGTGGAACCCTATTGCTGCATCCGCTGCGCCAAACCGTTCTCGACGCCCAAAGCGATCGAACTGATGATGGCCAAGCTCGGCGGTCATCCGATGTTCCAGGGAGCGAGCGCGCAACGCTTGCAGATGTGCGGCGACTGCCGCGTCATCGACATCCACAGCCACAAGGACGAAGTGAGAATCACCGACCTATGACTCAGCGCAAATCGCCCGAGGCGGCATCGCTCGATGCCGCAGTCCTCAACTGGAGCGTCTCTGACGACCGCGAGGAATTGGCGCGGGCCGAGGTCTACGGCCTGCTCGCCAGCCTGTTCTATGCCCCACCGCCAGCCGATCTTTACGAACAAATGCAGGTCGCGGTGACCGAAGCGCCAACTGCCGGAGGCTTCCTGGAAGGCAGTTGGTCAGAGCTGGTTGCGGCGGCGCGCCGGCGCACATGCGCCGAGATCGACGATGAATACGTCGGCCTGTTTGGCGGCGTCGGCAAACCGGCGGTCAGCCTGTATGGCAGTTGGTTCATCGCCGGCACGCTGAACCAGAAGCCGCTGGTCGACTTGCGCAGCGACCTCGCCGAACTGGGACTTGAGCGCCCGCCGGAAGTGCTTGAAACCGAGGACCATTTCTCCAGTCTGTGCGAAGTCATGCGCTATCTGATTGCCGGCGATGACCCCGGCGTCAGCAATCTGGCTACGCAGCAGCGTTTTTTCAATGCGCATCTGCGCGGCTGGATCGATGCCTTCTGCGATCAGCTGGCCGCTCAGCCGCGGGCTCACTTTTACCTTGCCGCCGCCGCCTTTACCCGCGACTTCTTCGCGGTCGAGGCTCAGGCCTTCGATTTGCTCGATACCTGAGGTAAATCAGATCGTTTCGCTTTGCAGTGCGCGTGTTTTCCCTTATAGCGTGGCGAGGCTGAAGGGCTACATTGAAAGGTAGCAAATTGGGTTTGATCGAGCTCAATTTGGATCACGAACAGCAACACCGGAGAACAGCCATGAACAAGAAACTCACCGATGACAAGCTGGATGCCGCGCCGCTGAAGCGTCGCGGCTGGTTGCTCGGCGCTGGCACGGCAGGTGCAGCCGTCCTCGCAGTCAAGGCCTTGCCTGCCGCTGTTCCGGCAGCGCCGGCTTTACAGGCTGCGCAAGCAATGACTGTCGATTCCGGTGGTTATCAAGTGACGCCGCATGTGCTGCGTTACTACGAAACCACCCGCTGCTGATTCCTGCGATCGCATTGATGGGCCTGCCTGACAAGGTCCGCTGGAGAAAATATGCTGCTTACCCGTAAATCCTCGGCCTCCGCCCCGTCCTCAACTTCAGGCCTGGTCAACAGCCTGGCGCGCGGCATGTCGCGCGCCATCCCGACGATGGACCGGCGCGTTTTTCTGCGTCGATCCGGCTTGGGTGTGGGTGCCGGCATCGCTGCCTCGCAGTTGACGCTGGTGCAGAAAAAGGCCTTTGCGGCTGATGCGCCCGCTGGCGCCTCGCGCAAGGTCGAAGTCAAACGCACGATCTGCGGCCATTGTTCGGTCGGTTGTGCGGTTGATGCGGTGGTGGAAAACGGCGTCTGGGTGCGTCAGGAGCCGGTGTTCGACTCCCCCATCAACCTCGGCGCCCATTGCGCCAAGGGCGCGGCCTTGCGCGAGCATGGTCAAGGCGAGCATCGTTTGCGCACGCCGATGAAACTGGTCAACGGCAAGTACCAGAAGGTCAGCTGGGACCAGGCATTGACCGAAATTTCGGCCAAGATGATCGAGCTGAAAAAGCAAAGCGGGCCGGATTCGGTCTTCATCGTCGGCTCCAGCAAGCACAACAACGAGCAGGCCTATCTGCTGCGCAAATGGGTCAGCCTGTGGGGTAGCAACAACTGCGACCATCAGGCGCGGATCTGCCATTCGACCACGGTCGCCGGTGTCGCGAACACCTGGGGCTATGGCGCGATGACGAATTCTTACAACGACATGCGCAATTCGAAGGCGGCGATGTACATCGGCTCGAACGCTGCCGAAGCCCATCCGGTGTCGATGCTGCATATGCTGCATGCCAAGGAGACCGGCTGCAAGATGATCGTGGTCGATCCCCGCTTCACCCGCACGGCAGCCAAGGCTGATGACTTTGTGCGCATCCGCTCGGGCAGCGACATTCCCTTTGTCTTCGGTCTGGTTTATCACATCTTCAAGAACGGCTGGGAAGACAAGAAGTACATCAAGGACCGCGTCTACGGCATGGAAAAAGTGCGTGACGAGATCATGGCCAAATGGACGCCAGACAAGGTCTTGGAGGCCTGCGGCGTCGATGAGGCGACCTGCTATAAGGTCGCCAAGACCTTGGCCGATAACCGTCCGAGCACGGTCGTCTGGTGCATGGGCCAGACCCAGCACACCACCGGCAATGCGGTCGTGCGGGCGTCCTGCATCCTGCAGTTGGCGCTTGGCAATGTCGGCGTCAGCGGTGGCGGTACCAACATCTTCCGGGGGCATGATAATGTCCAGGGTGCGACCGATGTCGGCCCCAACCCCGACTCTCTGCCCGGTTATTACGGCCTGGCCGAAGGCGCTTGGAAGCATTACGCCAAGGTCTGGGGTGTCGACTTCGAGTGGATCAAGAAGCAGTTTGCGCCGGGCATGCTGACCAAGCCCGGTATGACCGTGTCGCGCTGGATTGACGGGGTGACCGAGAAGAACGAGTTGATTGACCAGGAAAGCAATCTGCGTGGGCTGTTCTTCTGGGGCCATGCGCCGAACTCGCAGACCCGTGGGCTCGAGATGAAGAAGGCGATGGACAAGCTCGACCTGCTGGTCGTCGTCGACCCGTTTCCTTCGGCAACCGCTGCGATGGCGGCGATGCCGGGCAAGGCTGAAGACTTGAATCCGAACCGCGCTGTGTTCCTGCTGCCGGCTTGCACCCAGTTCGAAACCAGCGGTTCCTGCACCGCCTCGAATCGGTCGCTGCAATGGCGCGAGAAAGTCATCGAACCGCTGTGGGAATCGCGTACCGACCACATGATCATGTACCAGTTGGCGGAGAAACTCGGTTTTGGCACTGAGTTGACCAAGAGCCATAAACTGGTGGCTGGCAAGGGCGGCATGATGGAGCCCGAGCCCGAATCGCTGCTGCGGGAGATCAACCGCAGCGTCTGGACCATTGGCTACACCGGCCAGAGCCCGGAGCGACTGAAAGCGCATATGCGCAATATGAATGTCTTCGATGTGAAGACGCTCAAGGCCAATGGCGGCATCGACAAGGAAACCGGCTACAAGCTCGACGGTGACTATTTTGGTCTGCCTTGGCCTTGTTACGGCACGCCGGAGTTGAAGCATCCGGGTTCGCCGAATCTCTACGACACCTCCAAACATGTGATGCAGGGTGGCGGCAACTTCCGTGCGAATTTTGGCGTCGAACGCGAAGGTGTGAATTTACTGGCCGAAGACGGCTCGCATTCGAAGGGCGCCGAGATCACCACCGGTTATCCCGAGTTCGATCACCTGCTGCTGAAAAAGCTCGGCTGGTGGAATGACCTGACCGAGGCCGAGATGAAGGCCGCCGAAGGCAAGAACTGGAAGACCGACCTGTCGGGCGGCATCCAGCGCGTCGCGATGGCGCATGGCTGCCATCCGTTCGGCAACGCCAAGGCCCGCGCGGTGGTCTGGAACTTCCCTGATCCGATTCCGCAGCACCGTGAGGCGCTCTATTCGACGCGTCCGGACCTGGTCGCCAAATACCCGACCCATGACGACAAGAAGGCCTTCTGGCGTTTGCCCACTTTGTTCAAGAGCGTGCAGGAAAAGAACAAAGACATCGGCAAGACCTTCCCGTTGATCATGAGTTCAGGACGTCTGGTCGAGTACGAGGGTGGCGGCGAAGAAACCCGCGCTAACCGTTGGCTGGCCGAGTTGCAGCAGGAAATGTTCGTCGAGATCAACCCGGCGACAGCCAATGACCGCGGTATCCGTGATGGCGAAGATGTCTGGGTCACCACGCCGACTGGCGCCAAGCTGACCGTCAAGGCCTTGGTGACCGAGCGGGTCGACCGCGAAACCGTCTGGCTGCCCTTCCACTTCTCGGGTCGCTGGCAAGGTATCGACCTGCTGCAGTATTACCCGGAAGGCGCAGCGCCGATTGTTCGAGGCGAAGCGGTCAATACGGCTACCACCTACGGCTATGACAGCGTGACGATGATGCAAGAGACCAAGACGACGGTATGCCAGGTTCAGAAGGCAACCGCCTGATGTTCCGCTGAACCTCACCGCCCAACGGAGACTGACATGGCAAGAATGAAATTCATCTGCGACGCCGAGCGTTGCATCGAGTGCAACGGTTGCGTAACGGCCTGCAAGGCCGAGAACGATGTGCCTTGGGGCGTCAACCGGCGCCGCGTGGTCACACTCAATGATGGTGTGGCTGGCGAGAAAAGCATTTCGGTCGCCTGCATGCATTGCTCGGACGCCCCCTGTATGGCGGTCTGCCCGGTCAACTGCTTTTACCGCACCGACGAGGGCGTGGTCCTGCATGACAAGGACATCTGCATCGGCTGCGGCTATTGCTCCTATGCCTGCCCCTTCGGCGCACCGCAGTTCCCGAGCAACGGCAATTTCGGCTTGCGCGGCAAGATGGACAAATGCACCTTCTGCGCCGGTGGCCCTGAAGTCAACGGCAGCGAAGCCGAGAATGAGAAATACGGCCGCAACCGCCTCTCGGAAGGCAAGTTGCCGGCCTGTGCCGAGATGTGCTCGACCAAGGCTTTGCTGGGGGGTGATGGCGATGTGGTGGCGGACATCTTCCGCACCCGCGTGCTCAATCGCGGCAAAGGCAGCGAAGTCTGGGGCTGGGGCACGGCCTACGGCAAACCGGTGCAAAGCGGCGCGGCCGAGGTGAAGAAGTGAAGGCCGCTGGATTGCAACTCGTCGCGGTCATGGCGGCCGTATTGACGCTGTCCGCCTGTGGCGAGCGCGCGCAGCGCCTGGATGGGTCGGCCAAGTCCTGGGACGCGCCGGCCTGGTCGGTGTCGGCAGCAGCCAACCCCGCTTTCGCGGCGCCGGGTTGGAAGCCTGGTGACAAGACCTCCTGGCAAGAGCAGATGCGCCGGCGCAACCAAGCGCAAAACGATTACGTGCGTTAAGCACTGGGGAGCAGCGATGCAATACCCGATTCAGACAGCAAGGTTGCTGGCCTGCCTGGCGATGAGCCTGGCGATGTCGGCGGTGCTTGCACAGACCTCGGCCAACCCGGCGATGGCAGCTTCGGCGGCGGTATTTGTCGCGCCCGCCGAACCGCAGGCCGACGAAAGCAACGCCCAGCGCTCGAAGAGCCAGCCCGGCAACAACGCGCCATTCTGGCGCGCCGTGCATGACTCAGGCGTACAAAAAGGCATCAGCAATCTGCCCGGCGCCGAGCAGGGGGTGCTGATCCAGCCCATCATCCAGTATCCGGGCTCGCGCCTGACGACTGCCGGTGAAGCCTGGCGCCAAGTGCGCAACCAATGGATCATTCCTTACGGCGGATCCTTGCTGCTGATCACGCTGCTCGGCTTGGCCATGTTCTATTACACCAAGGGTCCGCTGGGCGGGCACAAGCCCGACACCGGCCGGAAAATCGAACGCTTCAACTATTTTGAGCGGGCTGCGCATTGGAGCAACGCTGCGGCGTTTTCGGTGCTGGCGATCTCGGGTCTGGTGATGGCCTTCGGCAAGTTTTTCCTGTTGCCGGTGATCGGCGCCACCTTGTTTGGCTGGCTCAGTTATGCGCTGAAGACCTCGCACAATTTCGCCGGGCCTTTGTTCGCGGTGTCGCTGGTGGTCGTGTTCCTCACCTTCCTGCGTGACAACATTCCGTCGCGCAATGACCTGGTCTGGCTGCTCAAGGGCGGGGGCATGTTCGGCAAGGAACATGTGCCTTCGGAGCGCTACAACACCGGCGAGAAGTTCGTTTTCTGGGCCGGGGTGTTTGTGCTTGGCTTCGTGGTCGTGGCCTCCGGCTTGGTACTCGACAAACTGGTGCCGGGCATGGGCTATCTGCGCGGTGACATGCAGATCGCCAACATGGTTCACGGTGTCGCGACGGTTTTGATGATGGTCTTGTTCATGGGCCATATCTATCTCGGCACCATCGGCACCAAGGGCGCCCTGGAGGGCATGAAGACCGGTTATGTCGACGAGGCCTGGGCGATCGAGCACCATGACCTTTGGTACGAAGACATCCGTTCCGGCAGGATTCCCGAGCATCGCACCGCCCCGGCCAAGGCCGATGCAGGTGTGGCTGCCCAGCACTGAGACCGACGAGGACAACCCCATGCGCTGCTCATATTCAATTTCAATCGTTGCGATCACCGCTGCCATGCTTGCTGGTTCGGTCTGGGCCAAGCTGCCTGCGCCGAGCGACGAAGCCAAGGAAAAGGCGGCAATGGCCGCAGCCAAGACCGGCTGGTCTGACAAGGTCGCGGCCTATCAGACTTGCCAGTCGATGAACCGTGCTGCCGACAGTTATCGCAAGACTGCCAAGGCGGCAGGCAAGCCGGCATCAGCGCCAGTGGTGACTCCTGCTTGTGCCGATCCGGGGCCTTTTGTGCCGCCGGTGGCTGCATCGGCACCCGTTGCACCAGCATCGGCCGTGGCGGCGAAGGCCCCGCCGAAAAAGTGACGCCATCTGGCAAGACCGGCAGCGCCTGGCCCCCTGGGGTGTCAGCACCGTCTTTCGCTGATGAGTGACTTCTGGCCGGCTTGCGGCTATGTCCATCTCGAGTTGACGCCGCAGGGTTGGCTGAAACCGACCGAAGCCTATTTGCGCCTGTTTCTGGACTTGCCTGAACTGGCTTTGCTGCCCGAATCCTGCCGGGCCGAAATCGCCTTGCACCAGTTGCTGCGGGCCGCACCCGCCAGCGCAGTCAGCGCCAAACAACTGCGCGCCTTGAAAGATGTGGATGCGCGTGCCAATTACGTCATGTTCCTGGCTTTCCGGGATGCTCTGCTGGCGGCTGGGTCGCTGGAGGCCTATTACCTCGGCCTGATGCGCAGCCAGCGCATCGACGTGCCGCCGCTGTTCATCGACGCAATCGTCCAGGCGATCTTGCGCCATTTGCTCGACGCTTGCGATGATGCCTTTCAGGCGCGCGCCGCCGAGATGCTGTTCCGGCAACAGCGGCTGACGCTGACCGAAGGCCGCTTGCTCTGCGCCGACCTCGAAGCTGTCGACCTGCTGCAGGAAACCGCAGGTCTGGGCAGCATCGGCCGTCTGCTGCTGCAGGCCCAGGCGCCGCTGCGCAGGGTCGAGATGGCGGTGCTGACGCCCGAGAACGCCAGCGATTACTGGCAGCGCAGCGGACGCCATTTGTTCGCGCTCGACCTCACGCATGAAATCAGCAATGACCTCGGCCATGGCCTGAGCTTCACCCTGATCCGCAGTCAGTCCGGGCTGAAGGCGCTGTCGCGGGTGATGGAAGCCTGGATCGGCCATTTCCTTGGCTGCAAGGTCAAGATCACGCCGCTGCAGCGGATTGACGACCCTGCTTGGCGCTGGCATGTCGGCCTCGATGTCGAGGCGATGCGACTGCTCAACGACCTCTATGAAGACCGGCCGGTCGATGCCGAACGCATGCAGCGCTTGATCAGCCTGTTCAGGCTTGAATTCGACGATGCTGCCGAACTCAACCCAGTGATGACTGCAGGCGGCAAGGCCAAACCGGTCTACCTCGGGCTGGCCATGAATGCCGAGCAGACGCTCCGGCTGAAGCCGCAGAACCTGTTGCTGAACCTGCCGCTGGCCGCCTTGATGTGATACTGCAGCACAGTTGTTATTCCCCTCGCCTTGAATGCCTTTGCTGAAAGTCTGCGCACCGCGATTTCGCTGGTGCTCGATGCAGACCCCGTGCTGCTACGCACCGTCGAGTTGTCGCTCTCGGTCAGCGGCGCAGCCTGCCTGATCGCGGCCGGATTCGGACTTTCGCTGGGAGCCTGGCTGGCGGTTACCCGGATGCCCGGTCACCGTGCGCTGGTGGTGTTGCTCAATACTTTGCTGGCTCTGCCGTCGGTGGTGGTGGGGCTGGTGGTTTATCTGCTGCTGTCGCGCAGCGGACCGCTCGGTTCATGGGGCATCCTGTTCACGCCCGGTGCGATGGTGATCGCGCAGACGATGCTGGTACTGCCGGTAGTGGCGGCGCTGTCGCGCCAACTGGTGCGCGACAGCCTGCGCGATGGCGGCGATCAACTGCGCTCAATGGGCGGGCGGCCGATCATCAATGCCTTGCTAATGCTGCTGCACGAGCGCTGGGCGGTCGCGACGATCTTGCTGACCGCCTTCGGCCGCGCAGTGTCGGAAGTCGGGGCGGTGATGATCGTCGGCGGCAATATCGACGGGGTGACGCGGGTGATCACCACCACCATCGCGCTTGAAACCAGCAAGGGCGATCTGCCGCTGGCCTTGGCGCTGGGTCTGGTCTTGCTGGCCCTGGTCGGTCTGGTCAATCTGGCGATCGCGCTGAGCCAGGGTGCACAGCGCGCCGATGCTGCAGGGGCCAGGTGATGAGCGATACAGGGCCGCTGATCAGTCTGTCCGATTTCGGCGCCAAATTCGGCGCTGTCACTGCGCTGCGTGATGTCAATCTGCAAGTCAATCAGGGCGACTTCATCGCGCTGATCGGGGCCAATGGCTCGGGCAAGACCACCTTGCTGCAGGCCTTGCACGGCTTGCTGCCCGGCCATTCCGGCCAGCGGCTCGCCAGCGCGGCCAGGCAGGTGATGGTGTTTCAGCGTCCGTTCATGCTGCGCCTGTCGGTCTGGAACAACCTGCGCCTGGCGCTCTGGCTGGCCAAGGTGCCGGCGGCGTCGAGAGCCACATTGGCCTTGCAGGCGCTGCAGTTGGCGGGGTTGACGGCCTTGCGTGACCGTCCGGCGCGCGCCTTGTCGGGCGGCGAGCAGCAGCGGTTAGCGCTGGCAAGGGCCTGGGCGACGGGCCCGACCTTGCTGTTCCTTGATGAACCGACTGCCAACCTCGACCCCTCGGCCAAAAAGGACATCGAAGCCTTGCTGGCGGGCTTCAAGGCCGACGGCATGACCCTGGTGATGAGCACCCACAACCTCGGTCAGGCCAAGCGCCTGGCCAGCCGCGTGGTCTACCTCGAGCATGGGAAGATCATGGCCGATATGCCGACCGCACGCTTCTTCAGCGAGCCGGTCGGGGACAGCGCCGCGCTGTTTTTGAAGGGACAACTGAAATGGAACCAGGAATGAAATCAAGCGCATTCAAACGGCTGGCGCTGCTGGCGTTTTGCCTGGCACCTTGGCTGAGTCTGCCGGCGCTTGCTCAGGACAAGACGATCCTGATGGCGTCGACCACCAGCACCGAGCAATCGGGCCTGTTTGCCCATTTGCTGCCGGCCTTCACCAAGGCGCGTGGCATCGAGATCAGGGTGGTGGCGCAGGGCACCGGACAGGCGCTCGATATGGGTCGGCGCGGCGATGCCGATGTGCTGTTCGTGCATGACCAGGTCGCCGAAGAAAAGCTCGTTGCTGAGGGTTTCGGTCTGGCGCGCCGGGCGGTGATGTTCAACGATTTCGTGCTGGTTGGCCCGGCTGCCGATCCGGCGGGCGTGCGCGGCCGCGACCTGGTCGTCGGCTTGAAGAAATTGGCGGCTTCCGGGCAGGTTTTCGTCTCCCGTGGCGACAAGAGCGGCACCCATGCGGCCGAGCTGCGCTTCTGGAAAACCGCCGGCATCGACAACCCTGCGGCCAGGACGCCCGAACTGTCGATCGACTACCGTGCTTGCGGCTGTGGCATGGGTCCGGCCTTGAATATCGCTGCCAGCACCGATGGTTATGTGCTGACCGATCGTGGCACCTGGTTGTCGTTCAAGAACCGCGGCAAGTTGGCGGTGCTGCTGGAAGGTGACAACAAGCTGTTCAATCAATATGGCGTCATCGTCGTCAATCCGGCCCGGCATCCGCATACCAAGACCGCGCTGGCCCAGGCTTTTTCGGATTGGGTTGTATCGGCCGAGGGTCAGGCCGTGATTGCCAGCTACAAGATCGGCGGCGAGCAATTGTTCTTTCCGAACGCCCAACGCTGATTTGCTGCCGCATTGCGGCGAGAATCCAGGATGTTCCTAGATTCAGCAGTTGACCGCTTTCCATCATGATTGAAATTGAAGCCATCACCGGACTGATTCTGGCCGGCGGCCGAGGCAGCCGCATGGGCGGGGTCGACAAAGGCCTGCAGAACCATCAAGGCATGTCGTTGGCAATGCACGCCGTGTTGCGTCTGGGCGGGCAGGTCGGCAGCCTGATGATCAATGCGAACCGCAACCTCGGCGCCTATGAGTCCATGGGTGTACCGGTCTGGCCTGACTCGCTGGCTGATTACGCCGGGCCGCTGGCCGGTTTTTTGACCGGACTCGAGCATTGCGAAACGCCTTATCTGGTCACCGTGCCCTGTGATTCGCCAAACTTTCCGGACGATCTGGTGCAGCGACTTGCCCAGGCCTTGAGCGCCGAAGACGCTGAGATCGCCATGGCAGCCAGCTATGAAATGCAGGGCGACGCGCCGCGCCTGCAGGTCCAGCCTGTGTTTTGTCTGATGAAGTCCGAGCTGATCGAAAGCCTGGTGCGCTTTACCCAGAGCGGCCAGCGCAAGATCGACAAATGGACCGCCATGCATCGCTGCGTGCTGGTGCCTTTCGACGATGGCCAGGCCTTCGCCAATGCCAATACCTTGGAAGAACTGCAGCAGATGCAGTCGGGCCTATGAGCCAGCCAGGCGACAACGGCGCGGTGCTGCCGCATCTGACTCATTCCCAGGCGGTGCTGACCCATGAGGTGGTCGTGCTCGACGAGTTCGGGCGCAGCCGGAGCATGAATATTCCGGCCGAACGGCCGCTGACCGTTTTTGTCGACAAGCGCGAGTTGGTGACCTTGATGACGCTGGGCGTGGCGCCCGAGTTGCTGGTGCTGGGTTATCTGCGCAACCAACGACTGGTCAGCCATGCAGCCGAGGTGGAGTCGATCACCGTCGATTGGGAGGTCAGCGCGGCGGCAGTGCGCACGCGCTCTGGCATTGCCCGGATCGAAGAAAAAACGGCACAGCGAACGATCACAACCGGCTGCGGCCAGGGCACCGTGTTCGGTGCGCTGATGGATGATGTGGCCAGCGTCAAGCTGCCCGATGCGGCCAGCGCCAGGTTGCGCCAATCGGCGCTGTATTCGATGCTCGAACAGATGCGCCATCAGGACAGCGTCTACAAAAAGGCCGGCTCGGTCCATGGCTGCGCCTTGTTTCGCGGGGCCGAACTGCTGGTCCATGTGGAAGATGTCGGCCGGCACAACGCGATCGACAGCATTGCCGGCTGGATGTGGATGAACGGCGTCGAAGGCGCTGACAAATGCTTCTACACCACCGGCCGCCTGACCAGCGAGATGGTGATGAAGTCGGCGCAGATGGGGGTGCCGATCGTGGTCTCGCGCAATGGCATCACCCAGATGGGCCATGCCTTGGCTTGCGAGCTCGGTCTGACCCTGATCGGCCGCGCCAAGAACCGCCATTTCATCTGCTACAGCGGCCAGGAGCGCTTTGACAGTGAACCTGAACCCGCACGCTTGCTGGCCGAATCGCCGGCTTGAGTTTTTTTGTGCGCAGGCCATTCCGGCCTTAACGCTGATTTATCCAACCCCTGAGGAAAAAATTCCATGTCGAATTCGATGGCATATCTTTGCAAGGCAGCGCGCTGGTTGATGCTGGCGCTGGCAATGCAATGCAATCTGGCCGGCGCGCAGCAGGTGCTGCGAGTCACCGCGATTCCCGACGAGTCACCGACCGAGCTGGCCCGCAAGTTCGCGCCGTTGGGGCAATACCTGGAAGCCAAGCTCGGCGTCAAGGTCGAGTGGACGCCAGTCACCGATTACGCTGCTGCGGTCGAGGCCTTGGTCAACAAGAAGGTCGACCTGGCCTGGTTCGGCGGTTTCACCTTTGTACAAGCGCAGCAGCGGGCCGGTGGCAAGATCATTCCGCTGGTGCAACGCGAAGAAGACGCGAAGTTCCGTTCGGTCTTCATCACCGATGCAAAGAGCGGCATCAACCGTCTTGAAGACCTCAAGGGCCGGACGCTCAGCTTTGGTGCGCCTTCGAGCACCTCGGGGCACCTGATGCCGCGCAGCTATCTGCTGGCAGCCAAGGTCAACCCTGATGTCGACTTGAAGCGCATCAGCTTCTCGGGCGCCCATGACGCAACGATCGCCGCAGTAGCCAGCGGCAAGGTCGACGCCGGCGCGCTGAACATCTCGGTATGGGAAAAATTCGTCGCCGACAAGAAGGTCGATCCGACGCAGGTCCGGGTGTTCTTCACCACGCCGGGCTATTTCGACTACAACTGGAGCGTGCATGCCGACATGCCGTTGGCCTTGCGTGAAAAGCTCAGCGCTGCCTTCCTGGTGCTCAATGAGGGCAATCCACAGGGCAAGGAAATTCTGGCCACCCAGCGCGCCACGCGCTTCATCGCCACCAACCCGGAGAACTACAACGGCATCCGCGCTGCGGCCGAGAACGCCGGTTTGTTGAAGTGACGTCGACCGAGCTGCTGCGCGCCGAGCAACTCTGCGCAGCCGCAGCGCCTTTGTCGGATTTGCCGGTACTCACGGGCATCAGCTTTTCGCTTCAAGCCGGCGAACAGGTGGCGCTGATCGGCGCTTCAGGGGCCGGCAAGACGACGCTGCTGCAGACCCTGGCGCTGGCGCAGCGACCTTTGTCCGGCAGCCTGCATTGGCAGGGACGCGACCCTTGGGTGCTGGCGCGCCGTCAGCGGCAGCGCCTGCGCGGGCAGATTTGCCTGGCGCCCCAATCGCCACCTCTGCCTCCGCGCCAGCGCGTGGTCAGCGCCGTGCTGGCGGGCTTGCTGCCGCAGCAAAGTCTCTGGCAAAGCCTGCGGACTTTGTGGAATCCTCCCCAAGCCTGGCGGGCTTTCGAGGCCTTGAATATGCTCGATGTCGGCGACAAACTCTGGCTGCGGGTCGACCGTTTGTCGGGTGGTGAGCGCCAGCGCGTTGGGCTGGCCCGCTTGCTGGTGGCGGATGCGCAACTCTGGATGGCCGATGAACCGCTGGCAGCGCTCGACCCGGCCCGCGCCAGTCAGGCATTGCAAAGCCTGCAACTGGCAGCCCGGCAGCGCGGCATTGCGCTGCTGTGCAGTCTGCATCAGGTTGAACTGGCACGTTCGATGTTCCCGCGCATCCTGGCTTTGCAGGACGGTGAGCTGGTCTATGACGGCCCGTCTGCAATGCTCAGCGACGAGTTGCTGCAGCAGTTCTATGGCGGTGACGCCATCGTGAGCAAGCCCCAAGCCCAACCGCAGGCCGGGCTGCCGGGCTTGCCGCAGGCGATGTGCCGGTGATAGTCAGCCTGCAGCACGCGCGCATGCGTGACCCGGCGCTGGCCGGACGCCGGGCCGGTTTGCTGGTGATGTTGCTGCTGATGTGGCCGCTGCTGGTCTGGACCGAGTTCAAACCCTGGCTGCTGTGGGATTCGCGCAGCCTGGCTGTCACCTGGCGTTTTCTGCTGCAGTTTTTTTCACCGCGGCTTGACGGCGAATTCCTGCTGCTGATGCTGCAGGAGACCTGGCGCACGGTGGCGATGGCCACTGCCGGTTTGTCGCTGGCGTTGTTGCTGGCGGTGCCGCTGGCTTTGCTGGTCAATGCGCGCAGCTCGATCTCCGCGCTTGAGCAAGGCCGTATGGCGGGCTGGCCGTTTGCGCTGCGCTTTGGCTTGCGTGGCTTGCTCTTGCTGCTGCGGTCGATACCCGAACTGGTCTGGGCGCTGATGCTGGTGCGTGTGGTGGGTCTGGGGCCGACTGCGGGCGTGCTGGCGATCGGCATCGCCTATGGCGGCATGCTCGGCAAGGTCTACGCCGAAATCCTTGAAAGTACCGATCCGCAAGCCAGCCAGGCGCTACTGCGCAATGGTTCTGGTCGCTTGCAGGCCTTGTTGTTCGGTGCCTTGCCGCAAGCGGCCAGCGAGTTGCTCAGCTACACCGTCTACCGCTGGGAATGCGCGATCCGATCTTCGGTCGTGCTCGGATTCGTCGGCGCCGGAGGCCTGGGCCAGCAACTCGACAATGCGGTCAAGATGTTCGCCGGTGCCGAGGTCAGCACGATCCTGCTGATTTTCATCGCCCTGGTCGCCCTGTCCGACCGCATCAGCGCGGTCCTGCGCAGGAGTCTCGGATGATGCCCGCTAAGCCGCACCGCTCGCCCGCCTTGCTGCTGGCGATGCTGTTGATGATGCTGTTGGTCAGTGCCAGTTTCTGGTCGCTGAATTTGCGCTGGTCCGATTTTCTCGGGCCGAAGGCCTTGGTCGACATGCTGCGCTTTGCAAGCAGCTTTTTCCCACCTGAATTAGCGCCGGCTTTCCTGCACAAGGTCTTCGCCGCCACGCTGGAGACGCTGGCGATGTCCTTGCTGGGAACGCTGCTGGCTGCGCTGGCAGGTCTGGCATTGGCCTTGCCGGCCAGCGGCAAACAAGTCTTCTGGCGCGGGCCGGCCATGCTGCTGCTGAACGGCTTGCGCAGCGTGCCCGAACTGGTCTGGGCTGCCTTGCTCTTGATACTGGCCGGCCTGGGCCCGATGCCCGGCACCTTGGCGCTGGCGCTGCACACGACTGGCGTGCTCGGTCGCTTGTTCGCTGAAAGCTTTGAAAACGCGCCGCAGGACATGGCTCAAGCGCTGCGGCTGCGCGGCATCGGCGCCTTGCCTGTGCTGCTGTTCGCCTTGCTGCCGCAGACCTTGCCGCAGTTGCTTAGTTATACCTTGTACCGCTGGGAAAACAATATCCGCGTGGCGGCCGTGCTCGGCGTTGTCGGTGCCGGCGGCCTGGGCCAGATGCTTTACTACCATCTTGGCTTGTTCCAGATGCACGAGACCTGCACCGTGCTGATCGCGATGCTGGCGCTGGTGGCCCTGGTTGACGGCCTGTCCTATCTGGCGCGGCGGCGCCTGGGGCGATAAACGCGCTTAGATCAGCCCGTCAAAGGGCAGCACGTCGAGCAACTCTCCAGCTTCGACATTGCCTTGCTCGTGGCCAAGCACGACCAGACCGTTGGCCTGGCTCATGCTGGACAGGATGCCCGAGCCCTGGTTGCCGGTGATTTCGACCTGCCATTGCCCATCGGCGCCGCGACTGACGATGCCGCGCTGGTATTCGGTGCGGCCAGGCTTCTTGCGCAGCGGCTGCAGGCTGGCGGCGCGCAGCATCGGCAGCGGTGCCGGGCTGGCCCCGCTCATCGCCAGCAGCGCTTCGCGCACGAAGGCATAAAAGGTCACCATCACGGCGACCGGGTTGCCGGGCAGCCCGAACAGGATCGCTTGATGGTCAGTACTGTGGATGCGACCGATCGCCATCGGCCTGCCGGGTCGCATGGCGATCTTCCAGAACAGCACTTCGCCGAGCTCCGCCATCACGCCCTTGGTATGGTCGGCCTCGCCGACACTGACGCCGCCCGAACTGATCACCGCGTCGGCCTCGCGCGCGGCACGGCCGAACGCCTCGCGCAGCGCTGCCTTGTCGTCGCGAATGATGCCCAGATCGATGATCTCGACGCCGAGCCTTTGCAACATCGCCCACATCGTGTAGCGGTTGCTGTCGTAGACGCAGCCGGGAGGCAGCGGCTCGCCGACCGAACGCAATTCGTCGCCGCTCGAAAGAATCGCCACGCGCAGCTTGCGCCATACCGGTACTTCTGCCAGACCCAGTGAGGCCAGTAAGCCCAGGTCGGCAGGCTTGAGAATACGGCCTGCGCTCAGCGCCACCTGGCCCAAGGCCAGGTCTTCGCCGGCGAGGCGGCGGTTGTCGCCCGCTCGCAGCAGGCCTGGCGGAATGATCACAGTCTCGCCTTCGAGGCGGATGAACTCTTGCGGCACCACGGTGTCGAGGCCTGCCGGCATCAAGGCGCCGGTCATGATGCGCTGGCAATTTCCTGGCTGCACCAGGCGGCTGGGCGCGCTGCCTGCCAGACTGGTGCCGGCGATCTGCAAGCTGGTGTCTGCGGTGGCGCTGAGGTCGCACGCGCGCAGCGCGTAGCCGTCCATCGCCGAGTTATCGGCTGCTGGCACCTGCAGCGTCGAGATGATGTCCGCCGCCAGAACCCGGCCCAGACTTGCCCGCAGCTCGACTTTCTCCTGTATCTGCGGACCAGGCAGCAGCCTGGCGATGAAGTCCTGCGCCAACCCAACATGCAAGGCTTGTGGGTCATAACCGGCCAGGCATGAGGCGATTTCGGACAAAGTGGCTTGCTTGTTCATGCCGGGCATTGTCAACGCAAGCGCCGTCTGATCCAAGGCCGGACTGCAAATCTCTCGAGCGGCAGGGCGGTGGTGCGCGAAGCTGCTACCCCGCAAAGCGGTGGTCGCTACGCCGCAGCGCGATCTGCACCGCTGATCTGGATCATTTTCAGCGTGGGGTGTATCGGCACCATCGGAGCACGCCGAATTGGCGGCTGATACCCACCGCTGCTCATGCCTTCTGCCAATCCCAATGCCAGGCCTATCACCGAATGCCCATACTGCGCTCACCTGAGCCCGCCACAGTCCAAGTTTTGCAACGATTGCGGGGCGGCATTGAATCTTTTGCCTTGCCCGCATTGCGGCGCGATCAACGACCTCACGCTGCAGTCAGACTGCTCGCGCTGCCAGGGTGCCTTGCAGGCTGTTGGGCTGGCAGTGTTGATCGCTGAAGTCGCTGAACCAGGTCCGACAGAACCTGAACCCGCCTTTCCGCCTTCGATGTTCGAGCCTGTTGCTTCGGCTTCCCCGCCGCCGGAAATGGCCGAACAGGATCGGCCGTCGGTCCTACTGCCAGCGCTTGCGCCACGAGCCAGTCGAAAGAAATATCTGGCGCTGGCGATCGGCTTGGGATCGATCATTTTTTTCAGTGCCTATTGGCAACTGACCCCGCAGGCTGGATCTGCAGGCAGCGCAGCTGCGGCGCTGAATCAGGCCGGCCAGACGGCGCCCGGGCCCGCAGAAGTCAAGCCGGTCGCGGCGCTGCGCGAGCCTGCCGCATTGCGCGACTTCGGTCCTGGTGCCCTGTTCGACAACGGCATCGCCTTGCCGCGTGAAACCGTCGTCCTGCCTGCGCGCGATGACGCAGTCGCCGGCCTGGCGGCGAAGGCTGCGAAGGAGTCAGCCGGCAAAGCGCCGCGAGATCGTGCGCCGGTATTGCCCGATGAAGTGCCGGCCAATGTTCGTATCGAAACAGTCAAGGGCGCGGGCCTGCGAATTCCGGACGGAGAAGCCTGCAACGCTGCGATGGCGTCGCTGGGCTTGTGTGCGCGCGTTGGCGTGGTTCGTGCCGCGGCACCGGCGGCGGCACCGGCATCAATCGTCACCGACAGCGCGCGCGCAATGCTCGATGCGAATGAGGCGTTCACAGGGCAATCACAGAATTCGAGCAGCGTGGCCTGTCAGTCGAAGGTCGACGCGCTCGGGCTCTGCCCATCCAAACCAACCTGGAATCCTTGACATGGCCTCGAGACTTTTCTATCCAATCGCCTGCGCTACCCTGGCAGCATTCTCCGGCGCCGTATCGGCAGCAGCCGAGTACAAGATCGTCACCGCCTCGGACAAGGGTACCTATTTCGCCATCGGTCGCGATCTGGCCCGGCTTGTCGCTCCGGATGCTGACATCCAGTTGGAGGTTCTTCCGACATCGGGCTCTGCAGCCAATCTCAGGCTGTTGCGCAACGAGCCCGGCGTGAAGCTGGCCGTTGTTCAGGCCGATGTCTATCAGGGTATTGTCGACCGGGCGATTACCGGCAATGCCGAAGCGGCATCGCTGATCCGGCCGCTGCGAGTGGTGCTGCCGCTCTACAACACCGAGATCAACTACATCGTCCGCGCTGATTCGCCGCTGAATTACCTGCATGAGTTGCGCGACGCCAGGATCAATGGCGGCCTGGTCGGCAGCGGCGCGGCGGTAATCACGCATGCCCTCTACCGCATGATGTTCAATCTGCCGATGCCCGAGGCGAATGCGAGCTTTTTGTCCAACGAAGAAGCCTTGGTCAAGCTGATTTCGGACAAATCGATCGATGTGGTGGTTGTCGCCGCAGGCCAGCCGGCGCCGTTGATCGCGAACATGAAACCTGAAGCGCAGAAATTCATCAAGCTGCTCAAGTTCGACCCCAACCATGCATCGAGCAAGCCGGTCTTGACCGTTTACTCCGCGTCAAATGTGCTCGCCGCAAACTATCCCAACCTGCTGACCGAAGATTTCACCACCGTTGCGGTCGGCGCCTTTCTGGTGACTTACGACTACACGCTGAAGGGAACCGTCGATTACCTCGGTCGCTTTGGCAAGTCGCTGTGCCAGAACTTTGCCAAGCTGCAATCTGAAGGACATCCGAAATGGCGTGAAGTCAGCCTGACCTTGCCCAATCTCGGCGCTGGCTGGAGCTACTATGGTCCGACGGCTCGCGAAATCCGCGCTTGTCAGATCAAGAAGCCGATCACCATAATGCCGGTCAAGCCAGCCATGAACTGCTCAGCTGAGGAGCGCTTGCTGGGTCTGTGCGTATGAAGGGACGAAAGTGATGTCAATCAGCGAAGAACTGGCCAGATTGCAGGAACTGCATGATCGCGGCGGGCTGACCGATGCCGAGTTTTCTCTCGCCAAAGCCCGCCTGCTGGACGGCCCGCCTTGGGTCACGCCGGGGACTGCAGGTTCGGCCATCAATGGCCTGCGGCGCAGTCGAAGTGACCGCTGGATCGGTGGCGTTTGCGGAGGTCTGGCGCGCAGCACCGGGATCGAATCCTGGGCCTGGCGTTTGATCTTTGTGCTGCTGATTTTCTTTGGCGGTTTCAGCCTCCTGCCCTATCTGCTGATGTGGATTTTCGTCCCGAACGAATGAACTTCAGTCGATGCCGAGCGCTTGGGCCTTAGGCTTCCGAATACGCCTCGCGAAGACCGAGGTGCTTTGCGAAGGGTACGAAGTCGCGGTCAGAATGCAAGAGAGTCAAGCCATCCTCGATGCACCGCGTCGCGATCAAGGTATCGATGGTCTTCCGAATCGTGATGCCCTTTGCTCGAAGGACACGATAGTTCTCCGAGGCCTTCAATGCCAAGTCGTACCCGCAAAGATCTAGACGAGTGAAGGTGTCGAACACGGTCTTCACCAACTTGAACTGCTTATTATCTCGAACGCCTTGCAAGACCTCAGCCACGACCAAGTCTCCGACAGCAATCCGCGTCCGTCCGAACAAGGAATCCAGCAGAGCGACCTGCGGAGTGTCGGCGGACCGAAAGTAGTCCACCCACACGCTGGAGTCGACCAGGATCACCTGTCAGTCCTCATCGCGTTCAAATCACCTTCCCAGGTAATCTTCCCGCGTAACTCACGAGCCTTCTCTTGCGCACGAAGGTCAAGTAGAGTCCGTAGCCCAAGCTCAACCGCTTCCTTCTTAGTCTTCGCTCCGGTGGCCCGCAGCGCATCCTTCATGAGTTTGTCGTCTATCTCAATATTTGTGCGCATGTTGTGTACCTCATTAAGTTCAGGTACACATTTTAGCACTGTCGCCGCCGCACGGAAGCCTCGAATGAAGCTCAGTCGAGGCCGAGTGCTTGAGCCAGTTCGCCAGGTTTGATGCGCTGCGGGTATTGTGGCCAGGCTTGCACCATCTCCTGCATGCGCGAGTTCAGCGGCGCTGGCCGGCCCACCCGCTGCCCGAGGCGGATGACTTCGCCACAGAGGGCATCGATTTCAGTCACTCGCCCCCGGGCCAGGTCGTCAGCCATGCTCGAACTCGCCTTGGCGTCGATCTTCAGCATGGAGGCAGCCAGCAATTTGAAGATTGGCGTTGGCAGGCCTAGCAAATGGACCAGCCAGCGATGCGGTAGCGGCGTCATCGGCAGCGCCTGCATACCGGCAGCGTCGAGCAAGTCAAGCGCTTCTCTTTGCAGCGCCGCAAAGCAGCGACGGTAGCCGCGCTCCAGCAACTCGTCGCGCAGCGGGAGACCCGACAAGGCATTGACCGGGTTGTTTAAGTTCAGCAGCAGCTTGCCCCATTGCGCCCCAAGCAGGTCCGCACGCAGTTGCAGCTTGATGCCTTGCGCTAAGAAGGCAGTCTGCAGTCCGGCCAATGCTGTTTCGGCAAGCGCTCCCTGCACCATCAGCGCACCGGTGGTACCACGGTGGTAATGCCCCGGCGACTGTTCAGCGATATTGAATGGCACCATGCCGGCCCGCCATTGCAAGGCTGGCGCCGCTGCCGCCGCGCGCTCGGCGTTGCCGATGCCGTTTTGCATCGACAGCACCAGACTGCCAGCAGGAAGCGCCTGCTGCAAGGCCTGCGCGGCATCGATCGTAGCGCCGCTTTTCACGCACAACAGGGTCAGCTTAGGCCTCAAGCCCGCCGGCAAGGCCTGATGCAGATTCAAGCCAGACGCAGGGATGTGAAGTCTGTGTCCCTCCAGATCACTGGTGGTCAGGCCATGCTTGCGCAGGCCATCGAGGACCCGCGGGCGCCCGACGAAATGCACCGTCCGGCCCGTAGCGGCCAGCAAGCCGCCCAGATAGCAGCCGACCGAGCCTGCGCCCATGATCAGCAGGCTGTTCATGGCGTCAAGGCCTCAGGTCTGTGGCTGGGCCAGATCGCGCAGATAAGTCGGTCCGGCGCGGCGTTCGATTTCGGCCAGCAGGCTGCGGCCCCAGCCGATAGCGAACATGGCCTCACCGACGACGAACATCGGGCCGACCAGCAGGCCGACCAGATCGTCGACAAAAGCCGGCTTCTTGCCTTCGTAGTAATGACCGACAAACTGGATCACCCAGCCCAGCACAAAGCTGCCCAGGCCCCAGCCCAGCCAGCTTGAAAAGTTGCCGGCCGCCAGCGGTGTCGCGATTGCGATCAAGGCGCCGTTGACCAGCGTGGTGGCCCCGCCCAACACCAGATTGCCGCGGGTCAGGTACCAGCAGGCGCTGAGCGCCCAGAGCAAGCAGGCAGCACTCAGCTCGATCGACAGACCGGCAGCTTCAAAGGCCAGCTTCGGCCGCGCCGCCAATATCCCGATGGCGAAGACGATCAGCGGTATACCGATGAAATGGGTGATGATGTTGCGGCGATCGCGATGGTATTGCGCGTACTGCACCATCAGTTCGTTGGCGGGGCGAAAGGGATTGATGGGCATGGCAGTCTCCGGGTCTGCGTGACGGTCAATGGTCGAAGGCGTCCAGCATAGCGGGTTCGCTGTCAGAATGCTGAATGAGCTCGAGGCGACAAGAAGCAATTGCGATGACTGAACTGATTTCTGTCCGCCGTCTGGCGATTGTCCTGTTGGCATGCTTGACAGCTTGCGCGGCGGGCCAGGCGCCACAAAGCGCGGATTTGCCGGATTTGCCGCGGCTTCAGCGCCCTGCTGACTTGCCCAAGTCAGGCCGGTTGCTGGCCATCGATCCCGAACGTTCGTCAGTCAGGATCCATGTATTTCGTGCTGGCAGGGCCGCGCAACTGGGGCACAACCATTTGCTGACGGCACCGAAAATGGCTGGCCTGGTCTGGTTGCCCGGGCCTGGCTTGACCGGCGCTGGGTTCTCGCTTGAACTCAGGCTTGACGAGTTGGCGCTCGACCCGCCGGCCCAGCGGGCGGCCCTTGGTCCGGGGTGGGAATCGGTGATTTCTGCTGAAAGCGCGGCTGCTACCCGCTTGAATATGCTCGGCCAAGCCAATCTGCAGGCGGAGCGCTTCCCCTCTCTGCGCATCCGTTCGCTGCAAGTCATCGGCGAATTGCCGAAGGTCGCGGCCAGGATCGAAGTCGAACTGCATGGTCAGCGCCAAGCGCTGTGGGTGCCTTTGCAGATCCTGCTCAGCGGAGAAGCACTGAAGGCCAGTGGTGCGATGGTGCTGCGCCAGTCCGATTTCGGCATTACGCCGTTTTCACTGCTGGGCGGGCTGCTTGCAGTTCATGACGAACTGCTGATTGAATTCGACCTGGGCGCTTTTCAGCAGCGCTGAGGGCTGTCGACCGGAGTGAATTGCAGCTTCAAACCGTCGAAGACGGTCTGCATCAGCGTCTGCTTCTTCCTCAGTTCCGAGCGCTTCTTCGAAGGCGCGCTGGCGAGGTCGATGTCAGGGTCGGCAAGCACACCGATCTGGAAGTCACCATCGGCACGCCACGTGGCGCCAATTTCCGCCCACAACTGGTCGTAGTTGGAGGTGATCTTCAGACGCCGCCAAATATTGATCGAAATCCGATGCGTATTGCTGACCAGCAAGACCTTCGGGCAACCGAGTAAATGGCCGATATTGCGCACGGCGGCAAGCAGCAGGTTGACCGGCCGGCAACTGTGGAAGTCACGCGTGGCTTCGCGGATCAGCGCGAGACTGCCCTCCGAGGCCATGCCTTGCAGACGCCCAACCATCAAGTGAGTGCAGCCATCGACCTCGAGAAACACCAGCGAAGCTGAGTAGATCAACTGCGATTTGTAAATCAGCCGCAGGCAAAGGTCGCCTTCGCGGTGACCTTCGTGGATCGCCGTCAACTGCATTTGGGCGATCTGGCCGGATTTGCAGCTCCATTCGCTCAGGACTACAGGCTCATGGGTGGCCGCGCCGACCAAGTCAGCCAGACCCCGCTGGCAAAGGAAGCGGTAATGCTGGGTCAGCACGGTGACCCGCTGCGAGCAGTTCATCCGCGTCGAAAGGTAAGGCCGGTAGATCTTGCACAAAGCGCGAGGAAACCTGTGGAAGCGGTCGCGAAGAATATCGTCCTCGGCAACGAAATCCAGCCATTGACGAGTTTGCGCGGGAAACAGCAAGCCACCGAGGAAGATCTTGGCACGATCTTTGATCCCGGTACGGTCGAATCGGCTATAGGTGGTGCGGAATTTCATTCGAGGCGACAGGGTCTTGAATCGGAGGGCCAAATGGTTTGGAAAATGCAGTCTAGGTAGACGTCGAAGCTTGAATCAAGATCGAAATTTACGAAAGTTAATACGATTGTCTGCGATATTCTGTTTCTTTGCTTGAACTGAGAGATTACATTGGAAGGCTTGCTCGGACCTGGGTGCTGCGCCGACGGTCAGTTTGTCGGGCGGGCAGTGACAAATTCGCGCAGCTCGGCTGCCATGCGCCGCAGCGAAGGCTGGTGGATATACATCATGTGGCCGGCCTCGAAATAGCTGGTCTGCAAATTGCCCTGCAGGCTTTCGCGCAGTCCGAGATGGCTCAAGGTGTAGTCGCCAGCTGCATGCGGCGTGGCCAGGTCGAAGTAGCCGCTGGCCACATAGACTCGCATCGCGGGGTTCGCATGCATCGCGCGGCGCAGACTGTCGCCGACGTTGACATAGCGGTTTTCGAAGCCCTTCCAGGACCAGGTCTTCCATAGCGGCGCATGCACCAGATAGGGCGCATCGCTATCAAACTTCAGTTGCTCGCGCAGCACCCGGTTGATGCCGACCGCATAGGCGCCGATCAGATTGTTCATGCCGGGGTCGTCTTCCGGGTGCTCGCCGGCATCGTCGCGGTCAAGACCGAGGAAGCGGCTGTCGAGCCTGCCGACGATCTGGCCGCGTTCGCGCAGCAACTCCTTGAAGAAGCGGAATTCGGTCGGGCGCAGATCGCAGCGCAGCAGATAAGCGGCTGACAGGCCGCTATAGGCCGCCAACTGATCGGCGATCAACTGGCGTTGGTCTGCCGGCAAGCGCGAGCCCTGCATCAGGGCCAGCAAATAAGCACCATTGGCAAAGGCCTCGGCTGCCCCGATCACCTCTTGCAGTGATTGATTCTGCAATTCGGGCGCCAGCGCCTTGTGGTACCAGGCGGTCGCAGCATAGGTCGGCAGATAGAGCGGGTAGGGCAGCTCGTTGCCATGGTCGAAGCTGAGTGTCTGGAAATCAACCGCCAGCGACACCAGCATCAGGCCGTTCAGATGGATGTCGTGCTTTTCCTGCAGGTGACGCGACAAACCGACGGCGCGCGTTGTGCCATAGCTTTCGCCGATCAGGTATTTCGGACTGGCCCAGCGACCATGGCGGGTGATGTAGAGGCGGATGAACTCCCCGACCGCATCGAGATCGCGCTGGTACTCATGGAATTCAGCCAGCTTCTCGCCCTCGGCAACGCGCGAATGCCCGGTCCCCACCGGATCGATGAAGACCAAGTCCGAGTCGGCCAGCAAGGTGAACTCGTTATCCTGCAAGGCATAGGGCGGCGCGCTGCATTGGCCCATTTCATCGGTGGGCACTCGCTGCGGCCCGAGCAGGCCCAGGTGCAACCAGACGCTCGATGAGCCCGGGCCACCATTGAAGCTGAAGGTGATTGGGCGCGGCTGGTCGGCGGCGACATCTTTGAGCGTGTAGGCGATGAAAAAGACGCTGGCCCGGGTTTTGTCGCCCTGGCTTTGCCCGTCCTTGGCCGTTGGTTCCTGCAGCAACAGGCTGCCGCAACTGGCGTTGTAGCGAAGCCTGCGCTCACCCAGTTGCAACTCATGTTCAGTCGTGACCAGACGCTCGACCAAAGGGGTCTTGCTGAACTCATCTTTCAGCTCTGAATTTACTTCGGTCATGTCGGCTCCTGCACTTGGGCGATTACATTGGCGAGCATGCACTCTAGCCTTAGTTCCCCGCGTCTGCTTGGCGTCGATTTCAGCAGCGCCCCGACCCGACGCAAACCAATCACTTTGGCGCAAGGTCAGCGCCAGGGTCAGGTGCTGCGACTCGAAGGCCTGCTGGCTTTCGACAGCCTGGCTTCATTCGGCGCCCATCTGGCCTTGCCCGAACCTTGGCTGGGCGGTTTTGATTTCCCCTTCGGCCTGCCGCGAGAGCTGGTGTTGAGTCTGGGTTGGCCACAGAACTGGCCGGACTTGATGAAGCATTATTGCCAGCTATCCCGGGCCGACATCCGCAATGCCTTCGCGGGTTTTTGCGATGCCCGTCCGGTTGGCGGCAAATTCGCGCACCGCGCCTGCGATATTCCCGCCGGCAGTTCGCCGAGCATGAAATGGGTCAATCCGCCGGTTGCGTTCATGCTGCATGCCGGCGTGCCGCTGCTGCTGAAGGCCGGTGCCGACCTGCCGGGCTTGCACCCCGGTGACAAATCGAGAGTGGCCCTGGAAGCCTATCCGGGCATGCTGGCCAGAGAATTCTTGGGCCGGCGCAGTTACAAGAGTGACGATTCGTCCAAACAGACGCCCGACCGCTTGATTGCCCGCAAGGACCTGATCGATGCGCTTGAGCAGGGTCGCAGCCGGCTCGGTCTGCGCCTGAAGCTGAGCCATGCCCAGCGCGAAGCAATGGTTGACGATGCCAGCGGTGACCGGCTCGATGCCGTGCTGTGCCTGCTGCAGGCCGGCTGGGCACAGGCGCAGCCGGGCCATGGTTTTCCTGAAGTCGTCGACCCGCTGGAAGGCTGGATCGTCAGCGCTTGAGGACGGAATGTCTCTTTTTGGTGCGCTATTGCCGGTTGATTTGTAACATTTCGTAAGTTTTTATTATCCTGACCCATTTTGTCAGTTCTATCAATTGACCGGTCGCTGCGGAGCCATTGAAGCGCGCAGCAGGTAAGGAAATGTAAGCTCGTCGGCCACCGCCAGCGGTGCTTTCTCCCATGAAACGAGCTGTTTCGAGGGCCAGGGAAAAGCCGCCAGGCCGCGCTGGTGTCACACAGGCGTCACTGCTAGCATCAATTTTCCAGCTTGGCCGCTGGCCAAAAATCGTTGCGAGGCATGCCGTGCGTCCGGGATTTCCCAAGTTCAAATCGCTGCTGATAGGGCTGCTGCTGATTGCAGCGGGCGCAGCGCGCGCGGGCCAGCTGCTGGTCGAGAGCTGGCGAGTCGATGACAAGGCGATCTGGGAAACCGTGCTGATTCCGGCCTTCGAGCGAAAGCACCCTGGCAGCCAGGTCAGGTTCGTGCCCACGCAGCCGACCGACTATGACGCGGCCTTGGCTGGCCGTCTGGCAGGGGGGAATGCCGGCGACTTGATCGCTTGCCGGCCCTTCGATCTGTCTCTGTCGCTGTACCGCAAAGGCTATCTGGAAAGGCTCGACGGCAAAGCGGGCATGCAAAACTTCGCGCCCAGCGCGAAACTGGCCTGGCAGACCGACGATGGGAAAGACAGTTTTTGCATGCCGGTGGCCTCGGTGATTCACGGCTATCTCTACAACAAGAAGATTTTCAGGCAATTGAATTTGCTGCCACCGCGCACCGAGATCGAGTTGTTTGCGCTGCTCGATGCGATCAAACTGAACGGCAGCTTTGCGCCCTTGGCTTTGGGGACTGCCGATCGGTGGGAATCGACCCAGACCGTCTTTACCAACGTCGGTCCGAACTATTGGCATGGCGAAACGGGCCGCAAAGCGCTGATCGAGGGCAAGGCAAAATTCACCGATCCGCAGTTTGTTGCCGCCTTCGAACATATGGCCAGGCTCGGCAAGTACCTGCCCAAAGGCGCAAGTGCCCAGACCTATGCCGAGAGCCAGGTCCAGTTTGCGCAGGGGCGTGCCGCAGTCTATCCGGCCGGCTCCTGGGACATCGCCTATTTCAAGCACACCGAGGGCCTCGAGCTCGGGGCCTTCCCGCCGCCGGTGTTGAAGTCAGGTGACCCTTGTCATGTCAGTGACCATATGGACATCGGTCTGGGGGTGAACAGCCGGTCAAAGAACAAGGATGAGGCCTTGAAGTTTCTCGCCTGGATCGGCTCGCAGGAATTTGCCGACATCTACAGCAACCAGGTCACCGGCTTCTTCTCACTCTCGAACCATTTGATCGCGTTGCGCGATCCGCTCGCCAAACAGATGGCCGCCTGGCGATCGAACTGCCAATCGACGATCCGCATCAACGCCCAGGTGCTGAACCGGGGCAAGCCCAGTATGGAAACCGAGCTCTGGACCGTCAATTCGCAGTTGCTGAATGGCAAACAATCGGCCAAGGAAGCCGCTGCCAGGATCCAGGCTGGTTTTGCCAGTTGGTACCCGCCGCAGCAAAGGGCCAGGCCATGAGCCGCAGCCTCGAGCTGCTGGCCCCCTTTGACGGCATCGCGATGGCGCTGACGGCGGTCAGCGATCCGGTATTTGCCGGCTTGATGCTGGGTGACGGCCTGGCCATCGAGCCGCTGTCCTCGACCTTGCTGGCACCTTGCGATGGTGTCATCACCCATCTGGCCAGGACGGGGCATGCATTGACTTTGACGACTGCCAACGGGGCCGAATTGCTGATCCATATCGGCATCGACACCGTCCAACTGGACGGCGAGGGCTTCACAGCGCTGGTCAAGCAGGGCGACAAGGTCAGCGGCGGACAGGCCTTGATCGATGTCGACATCGATCGGGTGGCCCGCCGCGCGCCTTCATTGCAGACCATGCTGGTGCTCGTCAATGAGGGTTACGAGATCAGCGCCCGCGGCACTGGCCTGTTCAAGGCCGGCGATGCGGGCTTCTTGACACTGGTGATGCGCGCAGCGGCCGAGGCGGCCCCATTGATCGATGGGCAAACCTTGCATGCCAAGGCTCTGGTGAGCCATGAGAGCGGCTTGCATGCGCGGCCTTCAGCCCAGGTCCAGGCTGTGGCCAAGCATTTCGGCGCCGAGATCATGGTTGAGTTCAAGGGCCGCAGCGCCAACGCCAGAAGCGTGACCGCCTTGATGGGGCTGGGTGTTGACGAAGGCGGAGAGGTCAGCGTCAGCGCAAAGGGCAGCGATGCCTCTGAAGCTTTGCTTGCGGTCGTTCGGTCCTTGCAGTCCAAGGCCGGCGCTTCGCCGCCGGTCGTCCATGCGGAAAACGTCAAGTCCGGGCCTGCAGTCGGGGCTCAGGGCTTGCATGGCATCTGCGCTGCGCCTGGCCTGGCCTTGGGCCTGGTGGTCCGGTTCGACCAGCGGGCGGCAATCGTGCCAGAGCGGGGCGACGGCGTGGCTGTCGAATTGATCTGCCTGACTGCAGCGCTGGCGCAAGGCTTGCGCGAGATTCATGCCGCCATCAGCGCAGCAGCAATGCGACAGGCCAGCGTCGAGGAGGAGATTTTCACCGCGCATCTGGCCTTGGCTGAAGATCCGGAACTGATCGCTGCGGCCCGGGCCGGGATCGAGAAGGGCCTTGGCGCCGGTTTTGCCTATCGTCAGGCAATTGGTGCACAAGTCGAGGTACTGCTTGGCCTTGGTAAGCCACTGTTTTCCGAGCGGGTCAATGATCTGCGCGATGTCGAGCGCCTGGTGCTGGCTGCAATGGGCTATCCGGGTGCTGACAAACCGGAACTGGGCATGGGTTCGATCCTGGTCGCCGATGAGCTCTCGCCTTCGGATCTCGCCAGCTTGCCGCGCGAGAGGCTCGCAGGCTTTGCCACCGCGATCGGCGGCGCAACCAGCCATGTGGCGATTCTGGCTCGCGCGCTGGGCGTGCCGGCCCTGGTCGCGGTCGGCCCGGAGCTGCTGAAGCTGCAGACCGGCCACTCCGTGCTGCTCGACGCCAGCCGTGGATTTATCGACACCGCAGTTTCGCCGACCCAGATGGCCGAGGCCGGTGCACAGATCGCCGCCGGCGCGGCCAAGCGCGAACTGATGCTGGCTGATGCCGACCAGGCTGCGCTGACGCTCGACGGGGTGCGGATCGAAGTGGCGGCCAATATCGCCAATCTGGACGATGCCCGCGAGGCCCTCGGCATGGGCGCCGATGGCATCGGCCTGTTGCGCACGGAATTCCTTTTTATGGGCCGCAGCGCAATGCCGGATGCGAGCGAACAGCAATCGGCTTACCAGGACATCGTCGACGCGATGCAAGGCCGGACCGTCATCATCCGCACACTCGATGCGGGTGGCGACAAGGCCTTGCCCTATTTGACTTGGGGAAACGAGGACAACCCGGCGCTGGGTCTGCGCGGTATCCGTTCCGGTTTCGCCCAGCCCGACCTGCTTGACGCGCAGTTGCGCGGCTTGTTGGCGGTGAAACCGCTGTCGAGCTTGCGCATCCTGATCCCGATGATTGCCGATGTCGGCGAAGTGCTGAAGGTGCGCGAGCGCATCGCTGCAATCTCCCAGGACATGCAGATCGCTGTGCCGCCGCAGCTCGGCGTGATGATCGAAGTGCCTTCTGCGGCCTTGCTCGCCGATCAACTGGCAGCCCATGTCGATTTCTTTTCGATCGGCAGCAATGACCTGACCCAGTACACGCTGGCGATGGACCGTTGCCATGCCGGGCTGGCGGCGCGCCTCGACGCCATGCATCCAGCGCTGCTGCGCTTGATCGAGATGACGGTGCAAGGCGCCAAGCGACATGGCAAATGGGTCGGACTCTGCGGCGGCATGGCGTCCGAACTGGAAGCGGTGCCGGTGCTGCTGGGTCTGGGCGTGACCGAGTTGTCGGTCAGTCCGCTGCTGGTGCCCGAGGTCAAGGCCTTGGTGCGCAGCTTGTCGCAGGCGCAATGCCGCATGGCTGCGCAGGTCTTGCTGCAACTTGAGTCCGCCGAGGAAACGCGCGCCGCGGCGCGCCTGCAATGGCCGCCGCAGGGTCAAGCCTTTCAACCGAAAGAAATTCGATGAGTTCACGCAGATTTGCCGGCATCCAGCAGTTGGGGCGAGCCCTGATGTTGCCGATCGCCGTGTTGCCGGTGGCGGGCCTGCTGTTGCGGCTTGGACAAGCTGATCTGCTCGGCATTGCGGCGATGGCGCAGGCCGGCGATGCGATTTTTGCCAATCTGGCCTTGATCTTCGCCATCGGCGTGGCGGTTGGTTTCGCCAAAGAGAA
The DNA here is from genome assembly GCA_903820745.1 of uncultured Burkholderiales bacterium. Lineage (GTDB taxonomy): Bacteria > Pseudomonadota > Gammaproteobacteria > Burkholderiales > Burkholderiaceae_C > Paucibacter_A. Next base: position 28,997 of record CAIJIT010000318.1, on the reverse strand, counting down.
CAACGGCACAGCCGGCCTGGCTGGCGCCATCGGCTATCTGGTGCTGACGGCGGTGCTCAAGGCCAGCGACGCCAAAATCAATATGGGCGTCCTGGCGGGCATCACGGCCGGCGTCAGCGCCGGGCTGCTTTACAACCGCTACAAGGACATTGCCTTGCCCTCCTATCTGGGCTTTTTCGGCGGCAAGCGCTTTGTGCCGATTGCTTCGGGCTTTGCAATGCTGTTGGCGGGTTTGCTGCTGGGCATGGTCTGGCCGCCGGTGCAGCACGGCATTGATAGCGTGGGCCATTGGTTGATCGACGCGGGCGAGATCGGCTTGTTCATCTACGGCACGCTGAACCGCTTGTTGATCGTCACCGGTCTGCACCATATCCTGAATTCGCTGACCTGGTTCGTGTTCGGCAGCTTCCCTGATCCGCTGGTGGCCGGCAAGATCGCCACCGGCGACTTGAACCGTTTCTTCGCCGGTGACCCGGCAGCGGGCAGTTTCATGACCGGTTTCTTCCCGGTGATGATGTTCGGTTTGCCGGCCGCCTGTCTGGCCATGTACCGGCAGGCAAGACCAGAAAACCGCGCTGCGGTCGGCGGCGTGCTGCTGTCGATGGCCTTGACGGCGCTGCTCACCGGTGTAACCGAACCGATCGAGTTTTCCTTCATGTTCCTGGCGCCGTTGCTCTACGCGATGCACGCGGTCCTGACCGGCTTGTCGATGGCCTTGATGCATGCGCTCGATGTGAGGTTGGGCTTCACCTTCTCGGCCGGTCTGTTTGACTATCTACTGTCCTTCGGCAAGGGCCACAACGGCTGGTTGCTGCTACCGGTCGGGGCTGCCTATTTCGCCATTTACTACAGCCTGTTTACTTTTTTCATCAGGAAGTTCGATCTGATGACGATCGGTCGCGAAGCGCCAGGGCTTGCCCCGCCAAGCCTGCTGATCAAAGGCAGCGCCCGCGCGCTTGGCTTCATCAAGGCGTTGGGCGGTGCGGCCAATTTGAAGTCAGTCGATGCCTGCACCACCCGCTTGCGTCTTGAAGTGGCTGACAACGCAGCGATCGACGCTGCAGCCTTGAACAAACTCGGCGCCCGCGGCCTGATCAAGCCAGCCGCGGGCAGCGTTCAGGTGGTGCTGGGTCCCGAGGCTGACAGCGTGGCCGATGAGATCCGCATGGCTTTGCGGCAACTCGCCGCCATGCCGACAAGGCTGGCGGTCGATGCACAGGCCTGGGTCGCGGCCTTCGGCGGGTCAGCCAATCTGCAGCAAATTGAAGCCGTGGCGGGTACCCGCTTGCGGCTGTCAGTCAATGATGCCTCCCGGGTCGATGAGGCGGCTCTGAAAGCGCTTGGTGCCTTGGGCCTGCAGCGAATTTCAGCCTCGCTGGTCCATCTGCTGGTCGGCGGCGATGCGGCTCAGTTGGCCAGGTCGATCACCCAATCAGCGCCAGGCCGATGAAGATGATGGCCATGCTCAAGTGCTGCCGGCAATGGCTGTTGCTGGGCTTGGCGCTGGCCTTGCCAGCCTATGCAGCGCCCAATGCAGGGCCGTCAGCCCAATTGCGGCTGAGCTGGGAAATTGAAAGCAGTTGGGTCACGCCCGAGTTCCCGGCTGGCCGCACCCAAGCCTTGCTGAGCTTGACCAATCTCGACAGCAAACCCTTGCCAGCGCAGGGTTGGTCGATCTATTTCAGCAGCATCGCCGGGGTGGTCACCGGCCCGGCTGAAGGCCATGTGATGCTGGAACGCGTCAATGGCGCCCTGTTCCGCCTGCGGCCAACAGAAGGCTTCCCCTTGCTTGCCAGCGGCCAGACTGCAAGGCTGAAATTCATCCATCCGGAATTGATGGTGATGATCGACAAAGGCCCCCAGGCGCCCTATCTGGTCTACGACAGCGAACCCACTATCGGTCTGGCGATCACCGAGTACAAGTTGTTGGCGCCGACTCGTCCCGGACAACTCGGGCCGACCGACCCGCCTTTGATGACCGCGCAAGCGCTGTTCGCCCGCTATCAGGGCATTGCCGATCTGCCAAACGAAGCAATTCCGCCGGTATTCCCGACGCCGCTGAAATTCGAACGCGGCACAGGTCTGTTGGATTGGAGCGCACTGCCAAAAATCATCGCTGCGCCGGGATTGAAGCGTGAAGCAGCGTTCGCCGCCGAGTTGTTTAGACCCCACTTTGCTGTTGGTCGCAGTTCCGCCACCGAGCCGGCTTTGCGCCTGAGCATTGGCGTGATTGCCGGCCAGACACAACCTGAAGCCTATGAATTGACGATCGACCCGGACCGAGGTTTGCTGCTGACCGGCGCCAGTGCCGCCGGCCTGTATCGCGGTCTGCAAACGCTGCGCGGCATCTTGCCGCTGCCGGGTCAAGCGCCGTCAGGTTTGAAGCTCGCGGCAATGCACCTGATTGATGCGCCGCGCTTCGAATACCGCGGCGTGATGCTCGATGTGGCACGCAATTTTCAACCGAAGGCTGCGGTGCTCAGATTGCTCGACTTGATGTCGCGCTACAAGCTGAACAAGTTGCACCTGCATCTGACCGATGACGAAGGCTGGCGCATCCAGATCGTCGCCATTCCCGAGTTGACCCGCTTTGGTGCCAGGCGCGGCCATTCGGCAGATGGGCGGGATCATCTGCCACCCGCCTACGGATCGGCACCCGACATAACTGATGGCAAAGGCAGCGGTTTTTACACCCAGGCTGAGTATGTCGAGATCCTGAAATTTGCCGCAGCCAGGCATATCCAGGTGATCCCTGAAATCGAGATGCCCGGCCATGCCCGCGCTGCGGTCAAGGCGATGCAAAGCCGCTATAAAAAGCTCGCGGCTAATCAGCCTGCAGCGGCGTCGAAATACCTGTTGAGCGACCCGGCCGACAAGTCGGTCTACAGCTCCGCACAGGGCTACACCGACCATCTGATCGACCCGGGACTACCCTCGACTTACGCCTTCATCGAACAGGTCGTGAGCGAATTGACGGCGATGCACAAGCGCGCTGGAACGCCGCTGCGCATGCTCCATGTTGGTGGCGATGAAGTGCCCGCCGGCGCCTGGGAAAATTCGCCGGCCAGTCTGTCCTTGATGCAGAGCCTGAAGCTGCCCTCGACGCTCGAGCTATGGGACTACTTCTATGCGCGTGTCGACAAGATCCTGCGTCGCCAGGGATTGTCGGCCGCCGGTTGGGAAGAACTCGGCGCGCGCAGGACCCGAATTCGCGGCGAAGACAAGCTGCTGCCGAACCCGCAATTTGTCAATCATGGTTTCACGCTCTTTGTCTGGCAGAACCTGTGGGGCGCTGAAGACCTGGCCTACCGCCTTGCCAATGCCGGCTACAAGACCGTGCTGGCACCGGTCACCCATCTGTACTTTGACCTGGGCCATCTGAAGGATCCGGCTGAGCCTGGGCATAACTGGGGTGGCTATATCGACCTCGACAATGTTTACGACTTCATGCCCTTGGACATGCTGCGCAACTCACCAATGGCGCAGACCCGCATGGCCGGCAAGGCCGAGCTGAACGATTTTGGCCGCAAGCAGATCCTCGGTCTGGAAGCGACGCTGTTTTCTGAAACTGTCAGCAACACCGCGAGGCTCGACTACATGCTGATGCCGCGCCTGCTGGGCCTGGCCGAGCGCGCCTGGGCGCCGGATCCGGCCTGGGTCACGGCCACCCGCGGTGCAGAACAGCTGCACCAGGCCGCCTATTCGATCTTCATCAATCAGGTCAGCAAGCAGTTGTTGCCCAGGCTCGACGCCGAACAGGCGGGCGTTGCGTACCGCATCGCACCACCCGGGCTCCAACAAGTGAACGGCGAGGTGCTGGTGAATCAGCAAATGCCCGGATTTGCGCTGCGCTTTACCAGCGACGGCAGCTTGCCGACCCAGGCCAGTCCGCTGGTCAGCGGGCCGATCCGGGCCAAGGGCGTGATCCAGGTGGCGGCGTTCAACCGCAATGGCAGATCAGGTCGAGCGTCATCGATCCTGAATCCTTGAAGAAGTGGCACATGGCGCAGAAGGCAAGGGTCGGTAACCGACTCACAAGAGTGAGCTTCAAGGGGGCTTGTATTGAAACAACCTAGCAAGGCGGTTTTTAAAAAAGCAATTTCTGCAACAGCCAGATGCAGAACTTGCAACGGGATTCATTCAAACGGTAATTCAAGGGGACAACAATGAAAGATTTGAAAATGGATAACTTCAAGCAGCGCCAAGGGCAATCCGCAGCAACGCGCCTCACGCCGGTGGCAATGGCCTGTTCGGTCTTGCTGTTTTCAGCCGGTGCAGCTTTCGCGCAGCAGGCCCAGCAACTCGAGCAGGTCACGGTCACCGGCCTGCGCAGCAGCATCGAGACCTCGATCGCGACCAAGCGCAATTCCGACTCGATCGTGGAAGCGGTATCGTCCGAAGACATCGGCAAGTTGCCCGAGACCAGCATTGCTGAATCGCTGGCGCGTCTGCCCGGCATCACGGCCCAGCGAGTCAATGGCCGCGATCAGGTGATCTCGATTCGCGGACTGGCACCCAAGTTCGGTGTGACCTTGCTGAATGGCCGCGAAATGGTCAGTACTGGCGACAACCGTTCGGTTGAATATGACCAGTTTCCGGCTGAGTTGATCAACAGTGCGACCGTCTACAAGACCCCTGATGCAGCAATCGGCGCACAAGGCTTGTCGGGCACGGTCAATATGAAGACGGTCAGCCCGCTCGATCTGCGCGGCCGTCAGGTCAACCTCAGCGCGCGCCTCGAGAAAAACGCCAATGGGGCGGTCATCCCGGGTTCGAGCGACAAGGGCAACCGCATCAGCGCCTCCTATATCGACCAATTTGCCGGCAATACGGTCGGCGTGGCACTGGGCTTTTCCCATCTGGACAGCCCGAACCAGGAAAAATACTTCGACTCCTGGTGGTGGGGCAATTCGGCCATCTGGTGGGGTGGCTTCCGCGGTCTCGAAAATGCCGACTCGAGCAAGGCACCCAGCACGCTGCAGGGATTTGATGCCGGCGTGCGCAATATTGACAACAAGCGCGATGGCTTGATGGCAGTGTTCGAGTACAAGCCGAACAAGGACCTGCATAGCCAGGTCGACCTGTACTACTCGAAGTTCGGCCAGACTTCCCAGGGCCGTGAGTTCCAGGCCAACCTGATGCCTGACTGGAGCGGCGACGGGACCCCCGGCGCCCCGGTTTCGGGCGGGCCGATCTTCAGCAACGTCAAGACCACTTTGGTTGGTAAGGATGCTGTCGCGACCAGTGGTGCCATGTCCAATGTCGATCCCTTTGTGCTGATGCGCTACAGCAAGCGCGACGACAAGGTGCTCGCTGGCGGCTGGAACACCGAGCTCAAGCTTGCCGACTGGAAGGCCACGGCCGACCTGAGCTATTCGAAAGCCAAGCGCGACGAAATGGTCGGCGAGGTCTATGCATCGTCAACCGCGATGACGGGCTTCAGCAGCTTCTTTGCCCAAACCGGCTCCGGTTTTTCCCAGTTCACGCCTGTAGTGAATTACGGCAGCGGCACGGTGATGCAGTTGCGCGGCATTTCTGACTGGGGCAATCTGAACGGCGTCGGTTCGGCCGGTTCGATGTCGCCCATCGTCGTCAATGACGAGATGAAAGCGCTGCGCCTGTCGGCCAAGCGCGATCTGAATTTCGGGCCTTTCAGCAGTTTCGAAGGCGGGGTCAACTTCACCGATCGAGCCAAGGACACGACTCGTTCGCAGACGATTTATGCCCTTAAAAACGGCACCAGCTGCATGGGTGGCAAGGATGTTTGCGCGCCGATTCCGGCCAGTATTCTGCAGTCTCCGGCTGACCTCGGCTTTGTCGGGGTTCCCAGCTTGGTCAGTTTTGACATGATGGCCGCGCTCAACAGCGGCGTCTACAACTCGGGCGCCATCAACCAGTCTTCCGCACCGGGGCGGATCTGGGGTGTCAGCGAGCAGGTGACGACGGCTTACGGCAAGATGGGCCTGGACTTCAAAGCCTTCATTCCCGTGCGTGGCAATCTTGGCCTGCAGGTGATCCGCACCAGCCAAAGTTCGACCGGTGTCGCATGGGACGACGGCGCCCAGACGACCAAGGCGATGAGCTATGGGACCAGCTATACCGATGTGCTGCCGAGCTTGAACCTGGTGGGCGAAGTCACACCGACGACCTTGGTGCGCCTCGGTGCAGCCAAGACGCTGGCGCGTCCGAACCTCGATGACATGCGTGCCGGCTTTTCTGCCAGCCCGGCAACATCGGGTGCCAATATCGGCAAATGGAGCGGTGATGGCGGTAATCCATTCCTGCAGCCATGGCGCGCCACGGCGCTGGATCTGTCGGTCGAAAAATATCTGGGCAAGCGCAGTTATGTCAGCGCAGCGGCCTTCCACAAGAGGCTTGAGACTTCGATCTACAAGGACAGCCTGATCTTCGACTTCACCGGTTTCCCGAATTCGACCGGGCTGACGCCGATCAACAAGAACATCGGCACCTTGAGCGCCCCGATCAATGGCCAGGGGGGCTATATCGAAGGTGTGGAGCTCAGTGCGGCGCTGGACTTTGGCTTGTGGGTCAAGGCCTTGGACGGATTCGGCGCCTTGCTGACGGCCTCGCACAACCACAGCAATCTGCCGGGCCATGCCAACGACGGCAAGATGGACTTGCAACGCACGATCGAAGGCTTGTCGGGTGATGTCAGCAGCTTCACGGTCTATTACGAGAAGAGCGGCTTCTCGGCCCGTGTCGGTCAGCGGTATCGCTCGAAATACATCGCCGAAGTGCGCGGTGTCTGGATCGACAACTCGCTCGCGGCAATCGAAGCCGAGCGGATCACCGATCTGCAATTGGGTTATGCCTTCGAGAAGGGCGCTTGGAAAGGCGTTTCGCTGCTGGTGCAGGTCAATAATCTGACCAATACGCCTTATCGCACCAGTTTGCAGGATGATTCGAGCAATTCGACGCCGAAAAACATGATGCCTGAGCGCTATAACGAGTATGGAAGGCGCATTTTGTTCGGCGTGAATTACAAGATGTAATTCCTGTTGCCCCGGCTGCGTCGAAAACAGCCGGGGCTTTGAGATGTCATTGAAAATAGTCAATAAAACAGTTCGTCAATTTGCCGCGCAGCGTGCTTGGCTAGCGCTGGCATTTCTATGCCAGGCCACGCCGGCATTCGCAGTCACGGCCACAACCCCGATCGAGCATTTGATCGTTGTCGTTGGCGAGAACCGCAGCTTCGACAACCTCTTCGGTGTTTATCAGCCTGCCGCCGGGCAGCAAATTTCCAATCTGCTATCGCGCAGCATCGTCACGCTGGACGGCAGCCCCGGCCCGAATTTTTCGGCCGCCACGCAACGACGCGCGCTGGGTTTCGACCGATATTCGCCAACACCGATGGTCAGCGAGGCCTACAAGCAATTGCCCCGGCTGCATTACAGCGGCGTCACGGGCAAGAAGTCGGCTGCAATTGATCCGCGTTTCCCCGCCGATTTACCCAATGGTCCGTTCCAGATCAGCCGTTATGCCAAGCCCGACACCGCCACCGGTGACCCGGTCCACCGGTTCTTCCAGATGTGGCAGCAAGTCAACGGGGGCTTGAACGACCTCTTCGTCTGGACGGGCGAGACCGCCGGTTCCTGGTCTGACAAGCAGCACAAGGTCAGGGCTACGAATCAGGGCGGCGTGGCCATGGGTTTTTACAATTTATCAGCCGGTGATCTGCCTTATTTCCGCAACCTCGCAGACAACTATGCACTGGCCGACAACTACCACCAGTCGGTGATGGGCGGGACCACCGCCAATTATTTCGCCCTGGCCAGCGCCGATACGGCCTATTACACCGAGGGCGGGCAGGTGGCCGTTCCGCCGCTGCGCCAGATCGGCAATCCTGACCCTCGAGCGGGCACGAACAATGGTTTCAGCAACGATGGACAGGGCCGTGGCGTCTATGTGCAATGCGCCGACCCGGCGCAGCCTGGCGTTGCAGCGATCCGGCAACTGCTCAAGCGCCTGCCTTATCCGGCCTTCAATGATGGCAATTGCGCGCCGGGCAACTATTACCTGGTCAACAACCTGGACCCAGGTTTCTCTCCGACCGGCCAGTCGCTGCCGGTGACTGCCGATGACTTCCATTTGTCACCGCAGAGTCTGCCCAATATCGGCGAATCGCTCAGTGCCGCAGGGATTGGATGGCATTGGTACAGCGGTGGGCGAAAGCTCGGCATTGACGCGTCGCGCGACTATTGCGCCACCTGTGATCCTTTGACCAGTTTTACCTCGATCATGACCGGCAAGGACCGGACCAGGCTACTCGACCTCGGCCGTTTCTTCACCGATGCGCAAGACGCAGCGAGTTTTCCTGCGGTGGCCTTCATCGCACCCAATGATGGCGGTTCGGGCCACGCCGGCTACTCGACGATCGCGCAGTTCGAGAAGATGGTGCAGGACATCGTCGAGCGGGTGCAAAGCAATCCGGACCTCTGGAAATCGACCGCGATCCTGGTCACTTTCGATGAAGGCGGCGGCTACTACGACAGCGGCTATGTCCAGGCGATTGATTTCTTCGGTGACGGCACAAGGGTGCCGATGCTGGCCATTTCACCCTATGCACGTCATGGTCGCATCGACCACAACTATTACGACCATGCCTCGGTCATCAAGTTCATCAACCGGAACTGGGGACTCGCACCGCTGAGTCAGCGCAGCCGAGACAACCTGCCCAATCCTGTGGCTGATCCCCGCGACCCTTATGTGCCGCTGAATCGGCCGGCTGTCGGTGATTTGATGAATTTGTTCGATTTCTCCACAAAGCGTTGATTCGTCTGAATCTGTTGATATGCAATCATTGAAAACCTATTTGATCATGGCAATTTTGATAACGGCGGGTGCTGTGCAAGCCGGAGGCACCGAGCAGGATTGGGCCAATCTGGGCGCTTATCGCAGCAAGAACAGCAGCCTCGGGCTGCCAGCTGTGGCTGAGCGCCGGATTGTCTTCATGGGGGACTCGATCACCGAGTTCTGGCAAGGCCTGGAGCAGGGCGCTCCGCCGCCCAACCGCCATGTCAATCGTGGCATCAGCGGGCAGACGACGCCGCAGATGCTGCTGCGTTTCCGCCCCGATGTCATCGACTTGAAGCCTTGGGCGGTCGTCATCCTTGCGGGAACCAACGATATTGCCGGCAACACCGGACCGGCCACGGTGGCCGAGATTGCCGGGAATATCTTCACGATGGCCGAACTGGCGCGTGCACATGGCATCAAGGTCATCATCGCTTCGGTGCTGCCGGCCGCGCGTTACCCATGGCAGCCCGAAGCCAGGCCGGCGGCGGAAATCCTCCAGCTGAACAAGCTGTTGAAGGGCTTTGCTGCAAGTCATCGGTTTACTTATCTTGATTACTATGCGGCAATGGTTGATGAGCAGATGGGATTGCCGCTGGTTTATTCGGACGATGGCGTGCATCCGAATGTTGCCGGGTACGCCATGATGCGCAAGTTGGCCATGGTCTCGATCAAGTCGGTCGTCGATAAAAGTCGCTTCCGGCATTGATTCATTGCGCCGCCCGCCGAGGCGCTCATCCGCTGGGAACTGACAAGCAAGATGCCGTTCAACCGAAGCAGCGCAAGCCAATTTTTTGGCGCCGGACATGTTCGGCGGGTGGCTGGCGCGCTCGGCTGCTTGATGCTGAGTTTTGTCATGCTCAGGCCTGCAACTGCAGCGGTATCTCCGCCAGCCTCTTTGCAGGTGCTGCATTGGTGGACTTCGGCGAGCGAGCGCAAAGCGGCCAACCTGCTGGTAGCTTATGCGGCGGCAGACAACGTCACCTGGATGGACTCGGCGATACCCGGCGGGGCAGGGCTGGCGGCGGTCAAGGTGCTCAGAAGTCTGGTGCTGGCCAATGATGCACCCGAGGTCACGCAGATCATCGGCGCATCGATCGGCGAGTGGGCCGAGCTTGGCATGTTGCTCGAACTCGATGCCCCGGCGCAGGCTGGCAACTGGAACGCCGTACTGTTCCCTGCCATTTACAAGCTGGTTCAGCACCGGCAGCATGTGGTCGCGGTGCCAATCGGCATTCATCGCATCAATACGCTGTTTTACAACCGGGCTCTGTTTGCGCGCTTGAAACTGAAGCCGCCAAAAAGCTGGAGCGAGTTTGAGCAAATCGCGCTCAAGTTCAATGCTGAGGGCATCGCTGCGCTGGCCTTGAGCAGCGAGCCCTGGCAAGTCGCCACCTTGTTCGAGAACTTGTTGCTGGCCAGCGGCGGGCAACAGTTGCACCGTGAATTGTTCGTCAGGATGAATGCGCAGGCCTTGTCCGACCCGCGCCTGACCGAAGCGCTGGAGCGATTGCGGCTGATGAAGTCCTGGACGAAGCAGCCGATCGCCGAACGCAACTGGACCGAAGTGGTGCAGGAACTGGCCAATGGCGAGGCTGCGATGTTGGTGATGGGGGACTGGGCCAAGGGTGAACTGAACGTCACGGGCTTGCCGACCGATGGCGTGTTTTCATGCAGCGCGATGCCGGGAACCGAAAAATTCAATCTTTACAGCGTCGACACCCTGACGATGTTCACCAAGGATTACGCACATTCCCCGGCGCAGGAGAAGCTGGCGCGGCTGCTGCTGACGCCGGCGGTCCAGACTGGTTACAACAACGTCAAGGGCTCGGTGTCCGTGCGTCGCGACGCTGATCCGGCGCGGATGGACAGTTGCGCCCGGGCATCATGGACGGCCTTCGGTCTGGGCGCGTCGGCGCAGGTGCCAAGCCTGGTGCACCGGATGTCGGTCGACGAGGTGGCCCGCGACGCGGTAATCGCCGAAATCAACCATTTTTTCGCTGATGACTCGGTCACGCCTGCCCAGGCGAGGCAGCGTCTGGGCGCAGTTTTCCGTGCGCTGCATCTGCGGCGCAGCGACCATTGAGATCAACTTGAACATGACAAGAAAAATATTGATCGTCGACGATGATCTCAAGACCCGGGTGCTGTTGAAGACCTATCTCGAGAAGAACCAGTACGAGGTGATTCTGTCCTTCGACGGTGAGAGCTTTCTGAGTGAATTCCATCGCCATGTTGACGAGTTGTCACTGGTGATTCTGGATGTCATGCTGCCCGACACCGATGGCTTCGCGCTGTGCCGCGCGGTGCGCCAGCGCTCGAACTTGCCGATCATCATGCTGACAGCGAGTTCGGATGAGACCGATCGGGTGGTCGGCCTCGAGCTCGGCGCTGACGACTACATCGCCAAGCCTTACAGCCCGCGCGAGCTGCTGGCAAGGATCAAGGCGATCCTGCGCCGCAGCGGCCTCGACACTGCTGCAGCTGCACGTTTCTACCGTTTCGATGGTTTCACGCTGGATCTGCTCGAACGCAAGGTCATCGATCCGCAGGGCGAAGTCGTCCTGCTGACCGGGCTGGATTTCCAGCTGCTGAGATATTTCGTCGAACACCCGGGTGCCATTCTCGATCGCAATGTACTGGCCGAGCAGACGCGCGGCCGTGATTCGGGCCCGCTTGACCGCTCGCTGGATGTGCAGATCAGCCGCTTGCGCCTGCGACTGAACGACGATGGCAAGCAACCCCGCTTGATCAAGACCGTGCGCGGCGCCGGTTATGTCTTCTCTGCTGATGTCAGCATTTCCCATGCCTGATTCGAAGCGCCGCTGGTATGGGTTGCCCCAGTCCCTGATGGGACGGCTGTCGCTGGTGATCATTGCCAGCGTGCTGGTCTCGCAGTTGCTGGGCAATCTTTTCTGGTCGACGCAACTGCACGCCAAAGCCGAACTTGATGCCAGGTCAGCAGCGCAATACCTCGGCCACAGCGCTGCCAGTTCGATCCGTTTTTTCCGCAGCCTGCCGCCCAATTACCGCACTTTGCTGATCCAGCAGTTTCGCGAAATGGGCGGGACAAGATTCTTTGTCAACCTCAACCATGAAGCGGTCGAAATCAAGCCGATCGAAGCGCAGCCGCTGGCCGGTGCGGTCGTCGAGACCGCGATGGCCACACTGAAAGCCGATTTGCCGCAGCTACCCGGCTTCAGGCTCGACTTTGCCTGGCCAGATCAATTGGCCGTATCGAGCGATGGCATCAAGATCACCGAGCTGCCCGACAGTTGGGTCCGGCATATCCTGCTGATCAAACCCGACCCGGCACCGGTATTGGTGATTCAGACCGAACTGGAGCCCGGCAACTGGCTTTATCTGGCGACCTTGATGCCCAATCCGTATTTTCTCAGCAGCACTGACTTGCTGTCGCTGGATCGGCTGGTTTTGCAGGGGCTTTCACTGGCGGCTGTGCTTTTGATGTCCCTGCTGGTGGTACAGCGCTGGATCACCCGTCCGCTGGCGGCCTTGTCCGATGCCGCTGAGGCCTTCGGCAAGGATGAGCTGATGCCCGCATTGCCTGAAACCGGCAGCAAGGAAGTGATCAACACCGCAAGAGCGTTCAGCGCCATGCGCCAGCGCATCCAGAAATATCTGGAGGACCGAGAGCGGCTCTTCATCTCGATTTCACATGATTTGCGCACGCCGATCACGCGCCTGAAGCTACGCGCCGAACTGCTCGACGATGATGCCATCCGCAGCGAGTTTGAGGAGGACCTGGACGAACTCGACATGATGGTCAAGGGCGCACTGCAATGCGTCAAGGACAGCGACATTCATGAAAACCTGGTCGAAGTCAGGCTCGATAGCCTGATCGCCCGGATGATCCGCGGTGCCAGGCTGGCCGGCCATGAAGTGAGCTACCAGCCTACCGGCATCAGCGTGCGCGCCAAGCCGCTGGCGCTGAAGCGGGCCTTTGGCAACCTCCTCGACAACGCCTTGTTCTATGGCGAACGGGTCGAATTGGCGGTGCGCCAGGAGCCTGACTGCACAGCCATCGAAGTGCGCGATCATGGCCCCGGTGTGCCTGAAGAAGCGCTGGCCAGCCTGTTCGAACCCCATATGCGGCTGAGCCAGGGACGTGAGCTCAATGAAGGCGGTCTCGGTCTGGGGCTGGGCATTGCGCGCAGCATCGTTGCGGCCCATGGCGGACAGTTGTCGCTGGAAAACCATTCCGAAGGCGGCTTTGTCGCCACCATCCGTCTGCCGACCTGATGGCCGGCCATTGAACCTGACAAGCCATGGCAAATCCTCAACCGCGTTCCCAAGCGATCGATGTGATGCGCGGCTTGACGCTCGCGCTGATGATCGTCGTGAACATGTCGATCAGCGAGACGCTGTCTTACGCCCCCTTGCTGCATGCTGCCTGGCATGGGCTGACCCTGACCGATGTGGTCTTCCCGACTTTTCTGTTTGCCGTCGGCTGCTCGATGAGTTTCAGCCTGGGCAAATACCCGAATGATGGCGCTTTGCTGGGCAAGGTTTTCAAGCGTACTGCGCTGATTTTCCTTTGCGGCTATCTGCTTTACTGGTTCCCGTTCTTCCAGTTCGACCCGGCTGGCCAGTTGACCTTGTTGCCACTGGCCAAGACCCGCATCCTCGGCGTGCTGCAGCGGATTGCCTTGTGCTACGGCCTGGCTGCATTGATCCTGCACTACTGGCGGGAACGCGGCGCCTTGATTTTTTGCGGCCTGGCTCTGCTCGTCTACTGGGGGCTGATGACGGCTTTGGGTGATTTCACGCTGGCCGGCAATGCTGCCTTGAAGCTGGACCTATGGCTGTTTGGCGAAGCCCATCTTTATCACGGCGAAGGCATGGCCTTCGATCCCGAAGGCCTGCTCGGCACCCTGCCGGCCACGGTCAATCTGCTGGTTGGTTATTTCGCTGGCCGTTTTATCCAGGCCAAGGGCCCGGGCTACGAGTCCATCGCCAAGCTGATGCTGGCCGGCGTGCTCTGCTTGCTTGTGGCGCTTTGCTGGAGCAGCGTTTTTCCGATCAACAAGAAACTCTGGACCAGTTCCTACACGCTCTGCACTGCCGGGATCGACCTGTTCCTGCTGGCGGCACTGGTCTATGGGGTGGACCTGCTGCGCTTGCGCCGCTGGGCCTGGCCTTTCGAGATCTTCGGCAAGAACACCTTGTTCATCTACCTGCTGGCCGAAATCGTGATGACGATCCTCTGGACCGTGAAAGTCGGCCAGCAAGCCGCTTTTGAATGGATTTACCAAGCCGCTTTTCAGGGCTGGGCCGGCGACAAACCCGGCTCGCTGATCTTCGCGCTGCTCTTCACGCTCGCCTGCTGGCTGATCGCTTTCGCCATGGACAGGAAGAAGGTTTACATCAAACTTTGAAGGCCAGGCCTGATTGCTTTTTGGTTGGCCAATTACTGCTCTTTTGGTGCCGCAGGCAGGGCAAACTTACTTTCTCATCAAGGTTGATTTGCCCAAAAGCGACTCCATCAAATCCACCGCCAGCCGGGCCGTCTTGTTCTGCAGGTCCAGTGCCGGGTTCAGCTCCATCACATCAAGCGAGGCCATCAATCCACTGTCGGCAATCATCTCCATGCACAGCTGCGCTTCGCGGTAGCTCGGGCCGCCCGGCACGGTGGTGCCGACGCCGGGCGCAATGTCGGGGTCAAGAAAGTCGACATCGAAGCTGACATGGAGATGGGTGTTCGCGTCCAGCGTCGCCAGCGCCAATTCCATCGCCTGGCGCATGCCCATCTCGTCGATGTAGCGCATGTCGAAGACTTCCAACCCCTGCTCGTGGACGAAGCGCTTTTCACCTGCGTCAACGCTGCGGATGCCGATCTGTCGCACCCATTTCGGCTGGATCGCCGGCACCTGGCCACCGATTTCAAGCAATTGCTGCGGGCCGAAACCGCACAGCACGGCCAAGGGCATGCCATGAATATTGCCACTGGGGGTCAACGCGCTGGTATTGAAGTCGGCATGGGCATCGAGCCACAGGATGCGCAGCTTCTTGCCCGTCTCGCGGCAATGCCTGGCCACCGCGCTGATCGATCCAATCGCCAGGCAATGGTCGCCGCCGAGCAGGATCGGCATCCGCCCGGTCTTGAGAATGGCGTGGACTGCCGCGTGAACGCTGAGGTTCCAGGCTGTCACTTCGTCCAGATGCCGGTAGCCGGCCTCGGGAGCCTGCCAGGGATTGGCCGGGCCACTCAGATTGCCCAGGTCGAGCAGGTCAACGCCATGTCGGCGCAAGGCTGCGGCCAGATCGGCGACGCGCAAGGCCTCGGGACCCATGCTGGCGCCGCGGGTCCCGGCACCGATGTCGGTCGGCGCGCCGATCAGTGAAACAGCGCGTTGTCTGGTCATGTTTCGTCCTGGTCGAAGTCGCCTGGATTCATGTCGTACTCGGATTCGAGCAGCGCCCAGGCCTCCTCGGCAGTTTCGACGAAATGGAACAGGCCCAGATCGACCGCATTGACCAGCCCGGTCTCGATCAGCTGATCAAAATTGATCAGTTTGGTCCAGAACTCGCGACCGAACAGCAAAATCGGCCGGCGCCGGCTTTTCCCGGTCTGGATCAGGGTCATCATTTCGAACAGTTCGTCGAGCGTGCCGAAACCACCGGGGAAGCAGACCAGCGCGATCGATCGCATCAGGAAATGCATCTTGCGCAAGGCAAAGTAGTGGAAGCGAAAGCACAGCTCGGGCGTGACATAGGGGTTGGGCTGCTGTTCACGCGGCAAGACGATGTTCAGGCCGATGCTCTTGCCGCCCGCTTCATGAGCGCCGCGGTTGCCGGCTTCCATGATGCCCGGTCCGCCGCCGGTGGTGACATAGATCGGATTGCCGCGCTCGACCGAGACCCGGGTGACGATCGCTGCAAAGCGGCGCGCCTCCTCGTAATAAGCGCTCATTTTCAGCTGCATTTCTGCGCGCTTGATTGCCGCTGCATCACCCAGCGCCAGCGCTTCACTCACCAGGCCCAGAGCCCTTTCACGCGAAACGACGCGCGCGCTGCCGAAGATCACGATCGTCGAGGTGATGCCCTGTTCTTGCTGGGTCAGTTCAGGCTTGAGCAGTTCCAACTGCATGCGGACCGGCCGCAATTCGTCACGCAGCAGGAATTCCTTGTCGTCAAAAGCCAGCCGGTAAGCGCTGCAGGTGTCGGGCGACTGCGGCACCAGCGCCTTCAGCTCTTCCTCGGCGCTGGGGAAGTTGCGGGCGGCGAGGTCTATGCGTTTGTTCATGGCATGGTTTGCAGTTTCAGTCAGTTTGATTCGATGCCGGACGGCCTGTTTCCGCAGACGCCACAGCCGGCATCGCGCGGCACGCTGATTTCGCTCCAGGCCATGGACCGGGCGTCGAGCATCTGCAGACGTCCGGCCAGGCTGTTCGGCAGACCCAGCAGCAGCTTGAGCGCTTCGGCCGCCTGCATGCAGCCGATGATGCCAACCAGCGGCGCGAATACGCCCATCAAGGCGCAGCGGGCTTCGTCGAATTGGCTGTCAGGTGGAAACAGGCAGGCATAACAGGGGGCATCGCTGACCCGGCTGTCGTAGACGCTGATCTGGCCGTCAAAACCGATGGCCGCACCTGACACTAAGGGCCGGGCATGGGTGACGCAGGCGCGGTTGACCGCTTGCCTGGTGGCGAAGTTGTCACTGCAGTCGATCACCACATCCGCTTCACTCACCAACTGGTCGAGCAGTTCGTCATCAGCGCGTAATTGCAAGGCCTTGACCCGCAGTTGCGGATTGATCGCGGCAATGCTGCTGGCCGCCGAAACGACTTTCGGCATGCCAATGCTGGCCAGATCATGGGCAATCTGACGCTGTAGATTGGTGAGATCCACCAGATCGTCATCGACCAGCGTGATCGACCCGACCCCGGCAGTGCCGAGGTAAAGGGCCACCGGACTGCCGAGGCCGCCGGCACCGATCACCAGCGCGCGGCTTTGTAGCAGGCGCTGCTGGCCTTCGATGCCGATGTCGTCCAGCAGAATATGGCGCGAGTAGCGCAGCAATTGTTCGTCGGTCATTGGTCAAGCATAAAAGACAAATGGCCCGCACAGGCGGGCCATTTGCTGAAGATGAAAAAACGGTGAGTCAGTCGTCGGTCTTGGCTTCAGCCTTGCGTTCGGTCGCGATCTTCGACACCAGCACCGGTTTGCCCTTCAACTGGTTCAGCGCTTGGACCAGTTGGAAGTCTTCGGCCGAGCCGAATTCGGGCAAGGGCTTGGGCGGCTCATTGCGCTTGGCATATTCGGACTCGAGTTTCGTGCGCGCTTCATCACGGGCTTTTTCATGCGCCTTGTCACCGGCCGCGTCCTTGGCCTCATTGCCGCTGGCCAGATGCTTTTCCAAGTCGGCTTCACGCATGCGCAAGGCGGCAAAGACATTGCCTTCGGCGGTTTCGTCAAGCAGGATGTCCGGAACGATGCCCTTGGCCTGGATCGATCGGCCGCTCGGTGTGTAGTAACGCGCGGTGGTGATCTTCAGGGCGGTCTCGGGGCTTAGCTGGCGCACCGTTTGCACCGAACCCTTGCCGAAGGTTTGCGCGCCCATCACCAGCGCGCGCTTGTGATCCTGCAAGGCGCCGGCAACGATTTCGCTGGCCGATGCCGAGCCTTCATTAACCAGCACGATCAGCGGGACATTCTTCAATGCGGGGGACAATTTGCGCAGTGGATCATTGCCGCTGCGGTGCATATAGAAGTCAGGGCTGGCCTTGAAGCTGGCCTTCGACTCCGAAATCTGCCCATTGGTGCTGACGACTTCCTGGTCCTTTTGCAGGAAGGCCGCCGATACCGCTACCGAGGCCTCCAGCAGACCGCCCGGGTCGTTGCGCAGGTCGAGCACCAGACCCTTCAGGTTCGGCTCCTGCTTGTAGATTTCTTCGAGCTTGTGGGCGAAATCGTCGACGGTGCGGTCCTGGAACTGGCTGACCCGCAGCCAGGCATAACCGGGTTCGACGATCTTGGAACGCACGCTTTGCATGCGGATTTCCTCGCGCACGATCGTCACCGGGAAGGACCGGGTCTCGCTCTTGCGGTAAATCGTCAGTTGCACCTTGGTGTTGGGCTCGCCCCGCATCTTCTTGACCGCTTGATCGAGCGCCAGCCCGCGGACCGCCGTGTCGTCGATCTTGGTGATCAGGTCGCCGCTCTTCAGCCCTGCACGGAAAGCCGGCGAGCCTTCGATCGGCGAGACGATCTTGACCATGCCATCTTCCATGCCGATCTCGATGCCGACGCCAATGAACTTGCCGGTCGTTCCTTCGCGGAATTCCTTGAAGTTCTTCTTGTCGAAGAACTGCGAATGCGGATCCAGCCCCGAGACCATGCCGGCGATCGCATCGTTGATCAATTTCTTCTCGTCGACCGGTTCGACATAGTCGGACTTGATCATGCCGAAGACCGCAGCGAGTTGCTGCAACTCCTCCAGCGGCAGTGGCGAGAGGCTGCTGCGCGCACTGACGACATTCGCCTGCAGCAGCATCGTGGTCAACACGCCAGCCAATGCGCCTGAAGCCACCCAGCCAGCTACTTTAAGTTTGGCACCCATGTTGCGAGTTAGTCCTGTCGGTGAAATGAAGAAAAGTGCGGCTTTTTCAGCCAAATTCCTGGGCAAACCCCAAATCTATTATAGGCCGGGCTGCTCGAATTTGCACAGGCGCCGACGGTCATCGGACCCTTTGTTTCGTGGGGTAAAAGGCGGCCCCACCCCTGGAAATCCGCAGTGGCGCCGGGTTCAGCCATGGTCGGGTCGTTTGTTTTTCTCTGCGCGCAGCAGCAGCGAGGCCAGCAGACTAGCCAGATGCAGCGCCTGGCGCTGCGCACCATCGGCGATCTGGTGGCGGCAACTGCTGCCGTCGGCGACGATGATCGCGTCGGGCCTGGCACGGACGGCCGGCAGCAGCTGGGCTTCAGCCATCTGCATCGATATTTCGTAGTTCGCGGCCTCATAGCCGAAGCTGCCGGCCATGCCGCAGCAGCTGCTTTCGATCAGCTCAGGCTTGGCGCCCGGAATCAGTTTCAGCACGTCGAGCAAGGCGCTGGTGGTGCCGAAGGCTTTCTGGTGGCAATGCCCATGCACCAGAATCGGCCGGTCCGCCGGCTTAAGTTCGAGCTGGAAGCGGCCAGCCTTCGACTCGCGTGCGATGAATTCCTCGAACATCAAGGCCTGGCGCGACACGGTCAGCGCCTGCTCACCCAGCCCCATCACCAGCGTTTCGTCGCGCAGCGTCAGCAGGCAGGAGGGTTCGAGCCCGACGATGGCGACGCCGGCCTGCGCCAGCGGCGCCAAGACGGCGATCAAGGCGCCGGCCCGCGCCTTGGCCTCGGCCACCATGCCGCTGGCCAGATAGGTGCGGCCGCAGCAGTGATGGCCTTCGTCTTTGGCGACGCTGTGCACGGCATAACCCGCCGCCTGCAGCACCTGCACTGCCGCCCAGGCGTTCTCGCTCTCGAAGCTGCCGTTGAAGGTGTCGACGAACAGCACGGCGGCCTTGCCATTCTCGGCAGCGGCGGCAATCACCTCGTCGCGGGTGGCGAGGTTGGCCAATTGGGCTGAGCGCCAGAAGATGTCTGATCGCCACAAGGGCAGGCTGCGCTTGGCCGAAAAGCCCAGCAGCTTTTCACTCAGCCAGGCCGCACCGGGCAGCCGGTCGCGCAGATTCATCAGCCAGGGCAGGCGGCTGGCGAAGGCGGCGTAATCGGGCAGATGGGCGACGAGGCGGTCTTTCAGGCGATGCCCGTGACGGGCCTTGTAATGGTCGAGGAATTCAATTTTCATCCGGGCCATGTCGACACCGGTCGGGCAGTCGCGCTTGCAGCCTTTGCAGCCGACGCACAAGGCCATCGTTTCAAACATCGCTTCGCTGGTAAAGGCGTCGGGACCGAGCTGGCCCGAGACCGCCAGCCGCAGCGTGTTGGCACGGCCACGGGTCAGATGCTGCTCATCGCGGGTGACCCGGTAGCTCGGGCACATCACGCCGGCATCGAACTTGCGGCAATGCCCGTTGTTGTTGCACATCTCGATCGCCGCCGCAAAGCCGCCGGTCGCATCGCCGCCGCTTCCCGGCGCGCTGGTGACTTCGGTGACCGGATCGGTTTGAACGTTCCAGGCCGACCAGTCAAGCACCGGCTGCAGCGCAATTCGCCGGTAGGGTTTGGCCGCTGTTGGTGGCGCGAAGCGGAACAAGTTGCCGTCGTCCATCTTCGGCGGGTCGATGATCTTGCCCGGGTTGAAGAGCCCGATCGGGTCCATCTGCTGCTTGATTTCGCGGAATGCGTGGTTGATCGCCGGCCCGAATTGCCATTCGATCCATTCGCCTCGGCACAAGCCGTCGCCATGCTCGCCGCTGAATGCGCCCTTGAATTTGCGCACCATGGCCGAGGCCTCTTCGGCGATCGCGCGCATCTTGGCGGCGCCGCCGGCGCGCATGTCGAGGATCGGCCGCACATGCAGGGTGCCGACCGATGCATGGGCATACCAGGTGCCGCGGCTGCCATGTCTGGCGAAGACTTCGGTCAAGGCGTCGGTGTATTCGGCCAGGTTTGCCAACGGCACAGCGCAGTCTTCGATGAAGCTGACCGGCTTGCCGTCGCCTTTCAAGCTCATCATGATGTTGAGGCCTGCTTTGCGGACTTCCCAGAGTGCTTTTTGCGGCACCTCGTCGGTCATCGCGACCACGCTGTCGGGCAGGCCCAGGTCAGCCATCAATTCGCTCAGCGCCTTCATGCGGGCCAGCAGCGGGGCTTTTTCCGGACCCGAGAATTCCACCAGCAGGATCGCTGCCGGCTTGCCGATCAGCGCGGTCTCGATGGTCGGGCGGAAGGCCGGATTTTCCAGGCTCAATTCGATCATTGTGCGATCGACCAGCTCGACCGCGGTCGGGCCCAGCTTGACCAGATGCTGGGCCGCATCCATGGCGGCGTGAAAGGTCGGGAAGTTGACCACGCCGAGCACCTTGGCGCGCGGTAAATCGGCCAGTTGCAGGGTCAGGCTGCGGGTGAAAGCCAAGGTGCCTTCCGAGCCGATCAGCAGATGGGCCAGGTTGACGCTGCCATCGCGGGTGTAGGGTTTCTCGCTCTGGTTGGCGAAAATGTCGAGGTTGTAGCCGGCCACCCGGCGCATCACCTTGGGCCAGCGCTCAGCTATTTCGGCCTGGTTCTGGATCGCCAGCTGGCGAACATATTCGGCGATGCTGGCGGCGCGGCTGCCAAGGCCGCTGACCTTGCCGAAGTCGAGCAGGGCGCCGTCGGACAGCCAGGCGCTGGCGCCGATCACGTTGTGCACCATATTGCCGTAGGCGATCGAGCGCGAGCCGCATGAGTTGTTGCCCGCCATGCCGCCGAGTGTGGCCTGCGCGCTGGTCGACACATCGACCGGAAACCACAGGCCGTGGACTTTGAGCTGCGCATTCAGCTGGTCGAGCACCAGCCCGGGTTCGACTGTTGCGCTGCGCTGTTCAACATCGACCGCCAGCAACTTGTTGAAATGCTTGCTGTTGTCGATCACCAGCGCAGCGCCGGTGGTTTGCCCGCATTGGCTGGTGCCGCCGCCGCGAGGCAGCACCGGCACCTTCAGGTCACGGGCGATGGCGATCGCGGTCTCGATGTCGCGCAAGCCTGTCGGCACCAGCACCCCGACCGGCATGATCTGGTAGATCGACGCATCGGTGGCATAGCGGCCGCGCGAGCCGGCATCGAACAGCAATTCGCCTTCGGTTTCGGCGCGCAGCCGGCGCAGCAGCAGTTCCGAGACTTCATTCGATGGCAGCACGGTGCCGGCGGGAAGCAGATTTTGGGTCGGTTCGATCAGCATGGGCTCAGGCTTGAATTCTCTGGGGGTAGATCTGGCCGGCGCGCAGCAGGTCGATGACGGTGTCGCGCTTGTTGATCAGATGTTCGACCAGCACCTTGCGCATCGCCGGCGCGTCATGGGCGACCAGCGCCTGCACCATCAGCTCATGCTCCTGCATCGCGCGGACCCACTTGGCTTCGTTCTGGTTGGTGCGAAAACGCAGCGCCTGGACGCGGGCGTTGATGCGCCTATAGGTGGCGGTGAGCAGGGGGTTCCTGGCGGCCTGATTGATCGCGCTGTGGATCTCGGCGTTGAGGCGGTAATAGTTCGACAGGTCGCGCCGGGTGAAGCTCGCCAGCATCTCGAAATGCAGCGCCCGGACCTGGGTGATTTCGGCGTCGCTGATGCGTTCGGCCGCGAACTCGCCCGACATCGCCTCGAGGCCGGCCAGCAACTCGAAGCTGTCGAGCACATCGGCCTCAGTCAGCTTCACCGCGATGGCGCCGCGGTTTGGCAGCAAATCGACCAGACCCTCGGCGGCCAGCAGCTTGATCGCTTCGCGCAGGGGTGTGCGCGAGACACCGAGCAGTTCGGCCAACTCGCGCTCGTTCAGCTTGGCGCCCGGCGCGATGCGGCCTTCGACCAGCAGCTTGCGCAGGCGCTCGCCCACCTGGTCGTGCAGGGCAAGTCGGGAAATTTCGATGATTTCAGCCAATGGACACTCCTGACGCTATTTTGCATTCAAAATACAAAAATAGCGAATTGGCTGGCTTAGGGGTTTACCAACAGCCGGGCAGGAATAGGGCTTGAACAAGACTGTGCAAAATTCCCCGTTCGCCCTGAGTTTGTCGAAGGGCCACCCCGTGCCGCCCGCATTTTCAATTAAGAATTTTCGAAAAATCGGGATTCAAGTTCAGGACGAACGAAGTCTGACCTTGCGTAAATTCTGTCAAGAAGTCTTTTGTCACAGGCTGGCCCATGGCGAGGGTAAACCATCATTTGGTTTTGTCTTTTGCATGCAAAACTCAAAGTCCATCAAAGGAATTTGACATGCTGAACCTCGATTTCCACCCGACCGGCCGACATTTTTTGCAGATCCCCGGCCCCAGCCCGGTGCCCGATCGCATCCTGCGGGCGATGAGTCTGCCGACCATCGACCATCGCGGCCCCGAGTTCGGCGCGCTGGGATTGAAGTTGCTCGCCGGCATCAAGGATATTTTCAAGACCAGGCATCCGGTGATGATCTACCCGGCTTCAGGCACTGGCGCCTGGGAAGCAGCGTTGGTCAATACGCTGAGCGCTGGCGACCATGTGCTGATGTACGAGTCGGGCCATTTCGCCTCCTTGTGGGCAAAGATGGCAGCCCGCCTGGGGCTGTCGACCGAGTTCCTCGCCTACAGCGGCGCTGATGCCGACTTGCCGCATGCGCCGAGCTGGCGGCGTGGTGTGCAGGCCGATCTGATCGAGGAGCGTCTGCGCAAGGACAGCGAACATAGGATCAAGGCTGTTTGCGTTGTGCACAACGAAACCTCGACCGGCGTGACTTCGAACATCCTGGCGGTGCGCCAGGCCATCGACGCTGCCAAGCACCCGGCGCTGCTGCTGGTCGATTCGATTTCAGGCTTGGCCAGTGCTGATTACCGGCATGACGAATGGGGCGTCGACGTGACGGTCAGCGGCTCGCAAAAAGGTCTGATGCTGCCGCCCGGCATCAGCTTCAATGCGATTTCACCGCGTGCGATCGAGGCCTCGAAGACAGCCAAGCTGCCGCGGGCTTTCTGGGACTGGGCCGAAATCATCGAATTGAACCAGGGCGGCTATTGG
Source organism: uncultured Burkholderiales bacterium (assembly GCA_903820745.1). Classification (GTDB taxonomy): domain Bacteria; phylum Pseudomonadota; class Gammaproteobacteria; order Burkholderiales; family Burkholderiaceae_C; genus Paucibacter_A. The sequence continues at coordinate 5,536 of CAIJIT010000318.1, read as the reverse complement.
CCTTACACGCCGAGCACCAACTTGCTTTACGGCTTGTCGGAAGCGCTTGAAATGCTGCAGGCCGAAGGACTCGACCAGGTCTTTGCCCGCCATCAGCGCTGGGGTGCCGGCGTGCGCGCCGCTGTCAATGCCTGGGGCCTGCCAATCCAATGCGCCGATCCAGCGCTGTATTCGCCGGTGCTGACCGGCGTGATCACGCCGCCAGGCGTTGATGCTGATGCCTTGCGGCGCCTGATCCACCAGCGTTTTGACATGTCTTTGGGCACCGGCCTGGGCAAGCTGAAAGGCCGGATGTTCCGCATCGGTCATCTGGGTGACAGCAATGACCTGACCCTGCTCGCCACCGTGGCCGGCGTCGAGATGGGCTTGAAGCTCGCTGGTGTCAAGCTCGCTGGCAGCGGCATCCAGGCGGCGATGGATCATTACGCCAGTCACCTGGCGCCGGCTGATCTGAAAAAAGCTGCGGTTTAGCCATGTCAATGGACATGCATGACTCACTGGCGCAATGCCTGGCCGATGCGCGGCGCCAGCCCTTGCAGACGCTGCCCCATGAGCTGGTGCCCCAGGATCAGCAAGCCGCGTTCGCAGTCCAGCACCAGACCTTGACCCTGCTGAAGCAGGACATTGCAGGCTGGAAAGTCGGCGCCAAGTCGTTCGATGGTCCGATCCAGGGTGCGCCGCTGCCTGGCGACCGGATGCTGGCCAGCGGAGCGACGGTTGTGCGCGCTGACCAGCAGCTGCTCGGTCTGGAACTGGAAATCGCCTTTAAATTCAACCGCGTCTTCGAGCCCTTCAGTGGGCCACATCCGGAGGCGACGGTGCTGGCGGCGATCGGCGAAATGCTGGCGACGATCGAGCTTGTCGCCACCCGCTATGCGCAATGGCCTGAAGTCGACAAGCTGGCGCAATTGGCTGACCTGCAAAACCATGGCGCCCTGATCTGCGGTCAGGCGATCCCCTATGAGGCTGACTTCCCCTTTTTGGGGCCTGCAATCAGCTTTGAATTTGAAGGCAGCAAGATCTTCACGGGCATCCCGGCCAACCCTGCCGGCGATCCGCGCCGACTGCTGACTTGGCTGGTCAACCATGGCATCGCTCAAGGCCTGGCGATCGGAGGCGATACCGTCATCACCACAGGCAGTTACACCGGCTTGTGGCTGCCCGAAGCGCCGGGAACAGTCTGCGGGAAAATTGCCGGCCTGCCCGAGGTGAAGCTGGTCTTGCTGTAATGTCCATGCTCAGGAGCGGCGGATGCAGCCGCCCCAAAGGCCATTCCTTTCTTCAAGTGAAAGCTAGACGATGAACTCACTCAGCAACCTGGCGCGCTTGCGCGATTTTGTCCAGTCATTCGCAGCCATGCTCGAGCGCAAGCCTGGCGAACAAGAAATCCTCACCGAGGGTGGCGCTTTGCTGGCCGGGTTGATCTCGCAGGACGATTGGCTGCCCGCAGCCTATGCCCAAGCCGACTCTCAGCGCTATCAGCAATACCTGCTTTACGCCGATGCGCTTGAGCGCTTTTCGGTTGTCAGTTTTGTCTGGGGCCCGGGGCAGTCGACGCCGATCCATGACCATACTGTCTGGGGTTTGATCGGCGTGCTGCGTGGTGCCGAAATCGGCCAGCCTTATGGTCAGGTCGACGGCCAATGGCGGCCGCAGGGGCCGTCGCATGAACTGCTGGCCGGCCAGGTCGAGGCGGTTTCGCCGCGCATCGGGGATGTGCACCGCGTCTTCAATGCCCGCCAAGACCAGACCTCGATCAGCATCCATGTTTATGGCGCCAATATCGGCGCGGTCCAGCGTTCGGTCTATCTGGAGGACGGCACGCGCAAGCCTTTTGTTTCCGGCTACAGCAACCAGACCTTGCCCAATTTCTGGGACCGCTCGGCCGAACTCAATGCCCAACTTAGAGCCGCAGCGCCATGACCCAAGCCACTGCTTGCAAGACCTTTCAGGAGATCCACGCTGCGCTGCTGAACCAGCGTGAAATCGCGCTGTTCGATGTCCGTGACGAAGATATTTTTGCCCAGGCCCATCCGCTTTTTGCCGCCAACTTGCCGCTGGCCAAAATTCCGCTGGAGGCTTGGCGCCGCATTCCGCGGCTTGACACCGACATCGTTGTCTATGATGACGGCGAGGGTCTGGCGCAACAGGCCGCAGACGCCTTGCTGGCGCAGGGCTACACCCGCGTGGCGCTGCTGGCAGGCGGCTTGGCCGGTTGGCGCGAAGCCGGCGGCGAGCTCTTCATCGACGTCAACGTCCCGAGCAAGGCCTTCGGTGAACTGGTCGAAGCGCAGCGGCATACACCCGCGCTTTCAGCCCAGCAAGTCAAGGCGCTGCTCGACGCGAAAGCCGATGTCGTGGTGCTCGATGCGCGCCGCTTCGAGGAATACCACACGATGAACATCCCGGGCAGCATCAGCGTGCCCGGCGCCGAACTGGCGCTGCGTGCTCGGGCGCTCGCCCCCGACCCGGCGACGACCATCATCGTCAACTGCGCCGGCCGCACGCGCAGCATCATCGGCACCCAGTCGCTGGTCAATGCCGGCCTGCCAAACAAGGTCATGGCCTTGCGCAACGGCACGATCGGCTGGACACTCGAAGGCCAGGCGCTCGAACGCGGTGCCGAGCGCCGCTTCTGCTCCGTCACCTCGGCACAGGCCGCCGAGGCCGCATTGGCCGCGCGCAAGGTCGCCGATCTGGCCGCAGTGCGGCGCGCTAACAGTCGGGATCTGGCGCGCTTCGTCGTCGAATCTTCGCGCAGCAGCTACCTGCTAGACGTACGCACGCCCGAGGAATATGCCGCCGGCCACCTGAGCGGTTTTCGCAGCGCGCCGGGTGGGCAACTGGTGCAGGAAACCGATGTCACCGCCCCGGTGCGTGGCGCCCGGATCGTCTTGACCGATGACGACGGTGTGCGCGCCAATATGACTGCTTCCTGGCTGGCGCAGATGGGTTGGGAGGTCTGGGTGCTCGACGACCCGATTGGCGCTGAGGCATTGATGACCAAGCTCAGCTCGAGGGCCTGGATCGCCACCGAGCCTCAGCTTGATGAAGCGCAGAAGCAGCGCGCTGCTGCGCCTGGCGGCCGTTACCGTCGGCCCTATGAGGGCACCGACAACCCGCGCGCAGCGATGCAAGCTTATCTCGACTGGGAATATGGTCTGGTCGCGCAATTGGCGCGCGACGGCACCCATGGCTTCAGGGTGATCTGAACCCCGGGGCTTGTTCCTTGTTGGGCCCGGCTCTCCAGAGCCGGGTCCCTGGTGCTGACTCAATCATCCCCATATGCCGCCGGCAAACCGAAGCCAAAGACCTTGTTCGGCGTCGTGCCGCGGAAAGTGCCGCTGCCCCAATAGACCATGCCCTTGGAAATCGACGGCCCTGCGGCACAGGCTCCGGTGGTCGGGCTCGACCAGATCGGCTTGCCGGTCGCCGCATTCAGCGCGTAGTAATGCCCGGCACCGAGGGCAGGGTTGCTCGGGTTGTATTCGAGGTTGCAGCCGAACATCACGCCATTGGCCACGCTGACCGCACCCTCGGCCCGGCCTCCCAGGGGATCAGCGGTCGTCCAGATCAGCTTGCCGGTCTTCGGGTCGAGCGCGGCCCAGCCGCCCGCTGTGGTGCTGCTGCCGTCCTTGAGCTTCCAGGGCTGGGCGTCCTGCCCGGAGCCCAGAACCGGCCCGGCATTCGATGAGGCGACATAGATCCGCTTGCCGTCATAAGCTGAGCCCCATTGCAGACCACCGGTCAGGCCGCCCGGCGCGACCTGGGTACGCCAGGCCAACTCGCCGTTTCTGGCCTTGAAGGCCCAGAACATGCCGCTTTTCTGGCCTGCGCCGACGATTGCATCGTCATCATCACCGATCAACATCGGCCCTTGGGCAAAGTCCCAGTCAGGGCCTTTTGGGTTCGGGCAGTTGTCGTTGGGTGGGATAGTGAAGCCCGGTACGAACAGCCCGCAGCCGACATTCCAGGTGTCATAGCTCATGCCGCGCTTGGCCCAGTTGACCTTGCCGGTATCGAGATCGAACGCAATGATCGAATCGAAATAGGCATCCTTGGCTTGGCAACTGCTCGGGTCCTGCTGCTTGGCTTGGGCTGCGGCAACGCAGGCCTGCACGGCCTCAGGCTCCCAGAAATTGTCGCCGGTGGCCATATAGAGTTGCCGGCGTTTGAGGTCCACCGCGCCTGTGCTGCCCCACACCGAAGCACCGAAATATCCCTCGGGCGCGGTATAGGTTTTCCACTTGATGGCACCGGTCTTCACGTCGAGCGCCACCACGCTGCCTCTGAACTCCCAGACCCAACTGCCGAACTGAGGTGCATATTGATTCGGTGCCTTGGTGACGATGCCGGCAACCAGTTCCTCATTGGATGCCACGCCGACATAGGCCGTGCCGTTGGCCACGATGGCCGAGTGCGTCACCATCGAGCGCTTGGTGCTGTCGATCTGGGTTTTCCACAAGGCCTTGCCGGTCCTCTTGTCGACGGCGAAGACCCAGGCACCCTGTGGCGGCGGCGCGCCGAAGATTTCCAGGTTCTTGCCGGTCTGGTTGCCCAGAATCAGCGCGTCGCCCGCGATCGCGGGGGTCGCTCGTGCATAGTCGCCCGGAATGCCGGTGTAGTCCGACACCGGGAACTTCCAGATCAGTTTGCCGCTGCGTCGGTCGACCTTGTACAGGTAACCCGCAGCATCGGGGAAGTACAGGTGATCGCCTTCAACCGCCGGGTTGGCAGTCACATCGCCTGCGGAAGTGAAGGCCCATTTGACGCTCAGAGATGGGACCGAAGCCGGGCTGATTCTGGTTTCATCGGGTTGGTTGCGCGAGTTGCTCAGATCCCGGCCTGCGGCGGTCCAGTCACTTCCGGCGCTAGCCGGGCTCGCGGCGAAACTGGCGGCGGCAATGCAGCCTGCGACGAATGAATTGTTGAAACAAGGTGTTTTCATCGACATCTCCGGTGAATGAAGGTTTGAAATGAGGGCCGTCTCGGTCGCTTTGCCTTTGGCCAGCGGATCCGGTAGTTCCATCGTTACTGACCCGTGTCAAGGTATCCGCAGGCCTATGGCGCAGCAAGTCGCCTGAACGATGGACGGGTTTGTACTTAGGCGATCGCTGCAATCGGGCCAGTCAGGGCTAAGCCACCGGCCGAGCCTGCTCTTCCATGCTTGAAACCGATTCCCGCGGGTTAAAACAGGTTAATTTATTAATACGGTTGAATATTTTTATCAGGTAAAAATGTTTAAACTGCGCGGGTCGCCCATGGCGGCCGTTAACGAATAACTTGTTTCCCAACGGATCCGCTCATGAAACGAACTGCAGTACGTCATTGTTTGCTCTGGACCTTCGTCGGTCTGTTGGCTGCCTGCGGCGGCGGCGGTGACGACCGGGCGACCGCGACGAGTTCGGCGCAGGCCGTGGCAACTGCACAGGACGGCAGCCCGGCCATGGCCAGGGCGCTTGCGACCACCAGCGTGGTCGAAGCGACCAGTTCCACGCTGACCACCCAGGCGGTCAATCTGCAGGATGCGATCGCG
>CAIJIT010000317.1 GCA_903820745.1 uncultured Burkholderiales bacterium | reverse complement strand
GGCGCGAGGAACTGGTTGATCAGATAACCTTCGGCGCCCATCAACTCGACGCCGTCATAGCCGGCTTGTGCCGCCAGTGCGGCGGTGTTCGCGTAGCAGCCGATCAACTGCAGAATTTCAGCCTCGCTGAGTTCGCGTGGTGCCTTCTTGCCGAGCGGCGAGGCGATGCTCGACGGGGCTACGCCGCCTGTGGCGTAATCATTGCGGCCGATATGCAGCGCTTGCAAGGCGATCAACGCGCCTTCTTGATGCACGGCTGCGCAGAGCTTGCGGTGTGGCTCGAGCTGATCAACTTTCTGCAAGCTCGCCTGCTTTGCCGCAGCGGGATGGCCCAGCGCCATGTCGTCGACGCCGAAGCCACCGGTGATGATCAAGGCGGCGCCGCCGCGCGCACGTTCTACGTAAAAAGCGCTGAGTCGCTCGAAACCATCATCGAGTTCCTCGAGTCCGGTATGCATCGAGCCCATCACGATGCGGTTGCGCAGAGTCAGCCCGCCCACCTGCAGCGGCTGGCCGAGCAGCGGGAAGCGCTGTCCCGCCGACGGCAACAGGCTCACGGCTTGATCGATTTGCTGGCTTGTTCGTCAGGCCGCAGGCTGCCGCCGATCTGGCGCGGCGGATATTCGCGCAAGCTGACCATATGGTCGACCAGGATGTCCTGCATCACGCCGCCGATCCACGACTTGCGCAGGGCCAGTTGGTTGGAGTAGATGCCGCCATGCTTTTCATACGGGTCCATGCGCAGGTTGAAGAAGGCGAAGCTCTGCTTGAGCGGATCGAAGAACCCTTCGCGCTCCTTCAGCAGGCCTTTCCAGTTGCCGGTGCGCAGCCCGATCAGCTCGCGCTCGTTGTAATAAACGAAGAAATTCCGCGCTGAATCGGCCTTGCCCTGCCAATGCGCCAGGTTGTCGATGCCGTCGATCTTGACTTGATGGCTGGCTTTGAGTTTGGCCGCCACATCAGGGATGCCGGCCGCAGCCGCCAAGGTGGTGAACAAGTCGTAATGGGTCTGAATGCCGTTGGAGACCGAATCCGCCGGAACCACGCCAGGCCAGCGAATCAGCATCGGCACACGGTAACCGCCTTCCCAGGACGAACTTTTTTCGCCCTTGAACGGTGTGGTCCCGCCGTCGGGCCAGGTGAATACTTGCGGACCGTTGTCCGAAGTGAAGATCACGATCGTGTTCTGGGCCAGGCCGAGGTCATCGAGCTTTTTCAGCAACTGCCCGATATGGGCATCCATTTCCATCATGCCGCTGCCGTAGACATCGTCTTCGGAAGAATAGGGCGCGGCCAGATAGCGCGAGGCCGGCTTCAGATGCGTGTTGACATGCATCCTGGTCGGGTTATGCCAGAGAAAGAAGGGCTGCTTTGACTTCGCCGATTCATCCAGGAACTGCAGCGAATGCTCGACTAACTCGTCGTCGATCGTCTCCATTCTCTTGATCGACAAAGGCCCCATGTCCTTCGGCGCCTGGCCGGCATAGGCTTCGATGATGCCACGCGGGCCGAATTTCTTGCGGAAGGCCGGATCCTTCGGGTAGTCCCGCTGCTCCCATTCCTCCTCGACATTCAGGTGATAGAGATTGCCGAAGAAGTAGTCAAAGCCATGCAGATTGGGCAGGTGCGAATCGCGGTCACCAAGATGGTGTTTGCCGATCTGGGCCGTGCGGTAACCCTGGGATTTCAGCAATTCGGCCAAGGTCGGATCGCGCTTGTCGAGCCCGATCGGGCTGCCCGGTAGCCCGACCGTCGTCAATCCGGTGCGGATCGGCATCTGCCCGGTCAGAAAGGCGGCCCGTCCGGCGGTGCAACTGGGCTCGGCGTAATGATCAGTGAACAGTTTGCCCTGCTTGGCCAGTCGATCGAGGTTGGGCGTGGGCACCATCATGCCGCGGCTGTAGGCACCGAGATTGCTCGGGCCGATGTCGTCACCCATGATGACCTCTATGTTCGGGCGCTGCGGTGTTTGCGCCTGCGAGCTCAGCCAGAGCAGGGCGCTCAGACCCAGGCTGAAGGCACGGATGGCCGGCAGGATTTTGCTTTTCATTCAGGGCTCCTCTTCTATCTTCAATAATCAGTTTGGATCAGCGACCTTCGAAGCTCGGCTTGCGCTTGTCGACGAAAGCCTGCATGCCTTCTTTCTGGTCGCGCGTCGCGAACAACAACTGATTGGCCTTGCGTTCGAGCATCAAGGCGGTGGCCAGCGAAGCATCGACACCCGCCAGCACGACTTCCTTGATCTGGCGTGCGGCCAGCGGCGGCATCGCGGCGATCTGGCCGGCCATCTTCAAGGCCTCGGCCATCACCTCGCTGTCGGGTACGACCAGACTGACCAGGCCCATCACCTGCGCTTCATGGGCCGAAATCGGCCGACCGGTGAGCAAAATCCGCATCGCGTTGAACTTGCCGACCGCGCGCACCAGGCGCTGCGTGCCCCCGATGCCGGGCATGATGCCGATGCGGATTTCCGGTTGGGCGAAGCTTGCAGCCTCGCCCGCGATGATGATGTCGCAATGCATGGCCAGTTCGGATCCGCCGCCATAGGCATAGCCGCAGACTGCGGCGATGACGGGCTTCGGGCATTGCTCCAGCGGCGCCCAAACCAGTTCGGTGTGGCGCTGCATGATTTCGATCGGATCAGCTTCGAGCAGGCCGAGAATGTCGCCGCCTGCGGCAAAGACCTTGTCACCGCCGGTCAGGACGATGCAACGCACGGAATCATCGGCGCCGAGCCTGGTGAATGCCTCGGACAGCAGATCCTGCAGCGGCAGGCTCAGCGCATTGGTCGCTTCGGGACGGTTCAGCAGCACCACGGCCACCCCATCCTGCGGGTAGCTGACCAGAACTTCCTTGTTGGCGGTATCGCTCACATTGGCTCTCAGTTCATTCAATCAATCGCCTGCCCATGCTGGAGGCATGTTCAGTGAATCTCGATGTTGCCATCGTCGTCCATGGAGAATCGGCGAACATCGTCTGTTTGGACGTGTCAAATGCAGCCGATGCTGCCTAAATTCTCCCCTATGCACAATTCCAACAGCAATCAGCAAGTTCAGCCCCGCGTCGTGCTGGTCACCGGGGGCAGCAAGGGCATCGGACGCGGTATTGCCGAGGGTTTTCTGGCAATGGGCGATCGGGTGGTCGTTTGCGCCAGGCAGGAACCCGAATCCCTGCCGTCCAGCGGCGCGGCCTCGGCCGAATTCATGGCCTGTGATGTGAAGGATCTGGCCGCAGTGCAGAGCTTGATTACAACGATTGTGCAGCGCCATGGTCGCCTCGATGTGCTGGTCAACAATGCCGGCGGCAGCCCGTCGGCCGCTGCGGCCACCGCATCACCGCGTTTTCACGAGAGCGTGATTCGCTTGAATCTGCTCGCGCCTTTCAATCTTGCGCAGGCGGCCAATGCCCAGATGCAGCAGCAGGATCAGGGCGGCGTGATCATCTTCATCGTCAGCATCAGCGCTTTGCGGCCTTCGCCCGGAACTGCGGCTTATGGTGCGGCCAAGGCGGCGGTGCTGAGCCTGGTCGGCTCGCTGGCGGTCGAATGGGCGCCCAAGGTCCGGGTGGTGGCGGTCAGTCCGGGTCTGGTGCAGACCGAACAATCGGCAATGCATTACGGCAACGAGGCCGGCATCG
>CAIJIT010000316.1 GCA_903820745.1 uncultured Burkholderiales bacterium | reverse complement strand
GTTAACTTCGATTAAAATTATTAAAAAATATTAATTATTTTTTGGTGGCGTGGTCGTAAAGAAATGGGTTGAACGCAGAGCTTTTCTTCCTTGATGTAAAGCTGACCAGAAAGCGGAATTAAGTTTCAGGTTTGCAGTATTATTTTTTCTTGCTTTGCATTCGTATGTACTACATCTGCCTCATAACTTTTCCTCGAACCGACATATAGGCCTCGAGGTATTGCGGATGTTTGTTTTGACGAAATGCTATTTTCAGCGCATCACTGATATAGGCGTCGATCGGGTGTTCATTCAGCCTTGAACCCGACCAGTCAAAGCCGAAGGGGTTGTAAGCGACAGTGCGCCAATGTGGCTGGGTGGCAAGCAGAAACGATACGGCTCGTTCCATAAGGAACACCTTGCGCGGGATCGCTGTGCTGGGGCTGTAGTTGGAACTTTGGCAGAGGGCTTGCTTGAGCGCGCTTTCCGGGCCTTCGCAGACTTCAAACAATGCTTCGTTCAGCGCCAGCCATTCGCGCCAGAAAGCGGGGCGGGCGACGAAGTAGTTCGAGAAGCAGACCTGCCTTGAATCCATCACCAGTTGCGTCAACGGGGTGGGCCGGCCGATGCTGTCGAGGAACTTCGAGTAGGCAGCGGTCAGCCCCGGGTCGAAGGTCTCACATTGTTCGAATACGTTGAGGAAGAACGCACTCATGTCGGGTTGCGGTGAGAACAGTACGACATCAGCGCGTGGGGCGGCTTGTTCCACAAACTGCATCACTTCAGCGTGGCTCAAGTGGGTCTTGTTGCCGAACTTGGGTGAGAAAAAGCCGTAAAAGGCGTTCTCGTCAAGAGTCTGGCTGAGCAGGTATTGCCGGATCGGCCAGTACTCAAACCAATCCGGACGCAGGTTTTCGAGGTTGTCCAGCAGTCTGTAGCCAGCCTCGATGCTGGCCAAGGTGGCAGGCGAATAGGCGATCTGGTGGAGATGCACCGTGGGTGTGTCGGCTGTCATCAGTCTCCCGTCAAACGGGTCATTCGTTTCATGAGCAAAGGGTGATCTTGTTGGTTCCCGACCGGATCGCGCACGAGCGGTTGCTCTGTGTATTTAGTGATTTTAATGTGTAAAAAGATTAAATGCCATTTAATTTATGAAATTCATATTTGTTATTCATGGGAGATTGATTTTCGACATGTCATTTGGACAAACGATCTGCTGACAAACAGGCTTGTTGCGGCAGAGTCAGCCGCCGGCAAGGCGGGCGTGCATTTCGCGTAGTTTCAGTTTTACAGCGAGCAAAAACCGGTATCGCACGCCGTCATCGCATTCGTTTCGGTCGTGGGCTTCGAACCAGGCGTCGGGTCGGATCCAGTCAGGTCCGGCATCGGCCGCACCCATCGTCTGCTTGGAGAGGCGAAAAAAATCGTGACACTGGGTGACGTAATGGTTGATCCGCAAGGCTTCGTAGCATGGGTCCAACTCATCCATATATGCTTTGTCGATCGGGCGCAGGCTGCTGTCGACGGTGCCGTGCAAGGTGGTAAAAATGTGTGAGCCGGTGACCGTGATCGGGTCAGCCGAGCCACGGACGATTGACTTGACATGCCGGTTGACCGAGAAGTCGAGGTTGGCATGCCGCGTGAACTGTTCGAGCAGAAGGCCGCCCGGATCTTCGACATGGCCGCTGCTGCCGTAACACATCCAGAATGCGGCAATTGCTGAGATCGGCTCGGCGGTAAAGGGCGCCAGCGCTTCGGCCAGCGATGCCTTTGCGGTGGGGAACAGGAACTCGTCGCCGTCGATGAACGCCATCCAATCCACTTGGGCGCCATAGTTGTTCCACGCATGCTGGTAGGCGATCAATTGGGCTTGCGCCGGCGCATCGAACGGGTGGACGACGATCGGGTAATGCCGCGACAGTCGCGCCAGTAGTTCAGTGCTGCCGTCATCGCACTTATGGGTGTACATGAAGAAGCGGCTGACCCCGACGACCATATGGAACGCCAGCCACTCCATCAGCCAGGGCGCGCGATTTCGCTGGATCGACGTGATGGCAATGTTCATCTGTTCAATGTTGCCTTTGGAACTCTTGGTGAATCCGTGACCAGATTTGCCGGGCTGTTATTTCGACCCGCAGCCGGCTTACCAGGCAGTTGCTTATCGCTGCCTTGCTGGCCCCGGCTATTTTTTCTTGCGCGACTTGTGGTTTTTCGACTTGTGCCTTGGCGGCAACATTGCCTGGGGCGCTGCGGTCGCTTTGGTCGCGGCAGCAATTCCGCGTAACACCCGTTCACGGACGACAGAAAAGGCTTCCAGGTACTGTTGACGCCGCGTTTCCTTGAAAGCCACTTTCAGCGCATCGCTGATGTATGCGTCAGTGACATGTTGATTCGGACCCGATTTCGACCAGTTGAAACCAAACGGGTTATGCGCGACGCTTCGCCATTTGGGCTGGGTGATGAGCAAGAGAGAAGCGGCACGCTCGATCAGGAACACCTTGCGCGGGATGGCCGCATTTGCTTTGTAGTTCGAGTCCTCGCCGAAGGCCGTTTTGAGCGCACAGCCCGGGCCCTCGCAGACTTCAAACAATGCTTCGTTCAGCACCAGCCATTCGCGCCAGAACGCGGGGCGGGCAACAAAGTAGTTCGAAAAGCAGACCTGCCGTGAATCCATGACCAGTTGCCGTAGGGGCGCTGGCCGACCGATGCTGTCGAGAAATGTCGAATAGGCATCAATCAGCCCGGCATAGAAGGTCTCACCCTGTTCGAATACGTTGAGAAAGAACGCCCCCATGTCGGGCTGCGGTGAGAACAGCACGACATCGGCGCGCGGGGCGGCTTTTTCGACAAACTGCACGACCTCTGCGTGGCTCAAGTGGGTCTTGTGACCGAACTTGGGGGAGAAGAAGCGGTAGAACGCGGCCTCATCAAGACTCTGGCTGAGCAGGTACCGCCGGATCGGCCAGTATTCGAACCAGTCGGGCTGCAGGTTCTCGAGGTTGTCCAGCACCGCGTACCCAGGCTTGATCCCAGCCAGCGTGGCCGGGGAGTAGGCGATTTGGTGGAGGTGCACCGCAGGAACTTGGTTCGCAGTCATCTTGTCCATTGCTGTGCTTGATGTGGCGCCCGAGCCAAGCGGTGGAATGCCATCGGTCTTTGCATTCGGTAGTGAAGCCTATGGTGTTGTGTATTGTTAACGTTTTGATTAGTTTAAATGTTGAAAACAGAAAAGATGTCATTTTTTTTGAAAAAATTGTTCGCATGATGTGTATTTTGAGAAGGATAGCGGCGCAGCCAACGGGGTGTGGTGAGGCGCTCTTGCGGGTGCTGTACGAGGGCCGCTAGGTGCAGGGCCGGGCGCCCTGGTTTTTTGTTCGGCTTGGGTCTGGGTGGTCGCGCTGCTTGGCAAGTTGCCGGGGCTTGCGATGGATAAAGTGGCCCGTTGCTGTTCCTTGCGCATATCGACCCGTCAGCCCGGACTTGCCCTGGCAAAAGGTTAAGGAGTCAACGCGCACAGTGCTGGCGTCGGCGGACTTTGGCAAGGACAAAGGTCTGCGAGCCACTCTGACCAATTCAGTCCTAGTCTTACGACTGTTTCGCCACTCAGTCGATTTAACTTTGAAAACTGTGTAAATCGACTTTTTTGAAAATTTTTGGTAAAATTCGGTGATGTGCGATTTCCGTTGGCCTTTTGAGTTGTCGATGCCGTTCTGTGCCGTGAACCCGGTAAGGCCGCTGGCGTGAAGAGGTTGCTGATCGACGGCTGGCGCGGCATCAACCATTCCTATGCGATGGTGAACCAGCACCAGATCCTGGCGCTGGCAAATCTTGGCGGCTTCGAGATTTTTCACCACGACATGGCCTACCGGCTGCCGCATTGGAATGTGACGGACAACAGTGCCGGCTTTGCATTGAAAGACTCGCAATTCATTGCCAGCCTGCCAGATCTGCCGCCGGAACAGGCCGATGCCATTTACCGGATCGGCGCACCCATACACGCGCCCAATAGCAGCAACGCGATCACGATCACCTTCGCTGTAACTGAATTCGGACTCAAACCGAGCCTCTTCGCCGACCCGACCGTTCCGCCCAGCGCTTACACGAATGGCGGCAACCTGGTCGTAACACC